>JAVHQF010000114.1:0-3266 GCA_036170995.1 Sideroxydans sp.
ATTATTTAGCCAGCCCGATTGCTGACGTTCACGACGGACTGTTCCCGAGACATATCGGTTATAGCCAAGGTGGCTTGTGACGGTCAGCTATGAGACATGAAGCGGTCGTTTATTTTGGTGTAAACCACTCGGATTAACTGGCTCAAGTTGAATCATGCCTGTCCACACCAACAGAGAAAAGGTGGTATTCAAAAACGAATACCATCCGGCATAGGCCGTAACAATCTATATTTCTCTGATGGCACGATTGCCAGTTCGATTCGAAAATCGGGTCATGCAGTTGTGAACGGCAATTTCGACCTTGGCTTTTTTACCACTATAAACAGCTTCTTTTAACCACTCGACCTCAGCCTTGATTGCATCGTCACCCACAACCGTGGTGTGCCAGCATTTCTTTTCGCCATCCCATCGATAGCCACGCGCCTTGAGAATATCTTTTGTCTCAAATGGCGATCCCGTCGCAAAGACCTGATAACTTTTTTGCCCCAATCTATTCAATATTGATTTCAGAACCAATTCGCCTGACTTAGGTAGTTGCTGTTGTAATATTTCGAGCAAGGCAAAACAGTCACCCTCTGCCCGATGCGCTTCATAGAAGAACCCGTATTGGTACGAAATGTAATCCAGTTTGGCTGAGCCGACACCTTCAGCGCCCCAATCTACCTGAGCAAATGAACACCCCCAAGGCAGCGTCTCAAAAATCGGCAAGCGCTTTTCAAGAAAAACACGGTCGAATTTGGAGTTATGCGCAATTACCAAACTGACACCATCGAGAAATGCAGCCACCTCATCATTTTTGATTTTCTGACCAGCAACCATTTCATCAGTAATGCCGTGAACGGCAGTGGATTCAGGAGGAACGGGAAAGCCCGGATATTCAAGTTGATCGAAGGTAGCCAGAACCCGATATGCGTAACCTGTCTCTGGATCGAACTCAAATAAAACCATCCCCAGTTCGATAATCGCATCCTTGTCCGGATTGATGCCCGTCGTTTCGGTATCAACCACTACCCCCTTGGATAGCAGCCTTCCTTCATGATCTCCGAATGTGGCACGAGGCAAAATTCGACGTATCACCTTAAAATCAGGGTGTGCCTCCAAAAGTCGCGTCGCGTCAGTCACCGTGACGTTAGTGGTTGTTTTCATTTATAAAAATCCTTTGGTAATCGTGTACGGAAGCACATAGCGAAATCACTTCGCCGTAAGTGCAATATTCCTCAACACAGCCTCGCCGCCGCACGAACAGGATTGCATCTTACCGCGTCACAACAAGTCGTATTTGTGAATTTAAAACATTGATCGCGTCACATTTTGACTTGCAATTGAGTATGATGTTTCTCGCATTCCACATTTTTCAAGGAAAACTTCCAATGCCATCCGATACAACTAGAAATACCCTGATACGCCAGTGGGAACTGCTCAAACTCTTGCCTAAGCGAGGAACAGGAAAAACCGCAAAGGACTTGGCCGTCACGCTGAATGATGCCGGTTTCAAAGTCAGCAAGCGCCAGATAGAACGCGACCTAGCGACATTGAGCGGCCCATTCCCGCTTGATTGCAAGGACCAAAGCATTCCTTACGGCTGGAAATGGATGGATGGCAGGTCGGCAGACCTACCCGGCTTGACCGTGGCTGAAGCGCTTTCAATGAAACTGGTTGAAGATACGCTGAAACCCTTGCTGCCTAAGTCGGTACTCGCCACATTGGCAGGAAATTTCAAACAGGCGCAGGAAAAACTTGCCGCACTCGATGCAGAAAATCCCAACGTTCAGTGGGCGAGCAAGGTTAGAAACGTGCAACCGACACTTCCCTTGTTGCCGCCCCAGGTTAACCAGGAAGCACTGGAAAACGTGCAAGAATCGCTGTTACGCAACAAACAGTTTGAAGCCGAATACCAATCCATGAGCTCGGCAAAATCCTCTGTCATGACGCTTCACCCGTTAGGACTGGTAAATCGTGGTTCAGTGACTTATCTGGTCGCCACTGCCTTCGACTATTCCGATGTTCGCCTGTATGCACTTCACCGCATAAGCAAGGCTAACAAATTAGAAGAGGATGTCGTCCGTCCAAGTGATTTCAATCTGGATGACTACATCAACTCCGGTGCGCTTCAATTTGGCAACGGAAAATTTCTAAATCTCAAAGCGTATGTAAATGACTGGCTGGCAAAATTTTTGACGGAAACACCTTTATCCTCTGATCAGACGTTGATCGTTGACGGTGACAAGACTCTGCTGACGGCAACGGTTCCCGATTCCATGCAACTTCAGTGGTGGATTTTGTCTCATGGTACTGGAATTGAGGTGCTGACACCTGTGGAGCTGCGAACAGATATTTCCCAAACACTTAAACAGGCAGCCTCTGCCTATGCCTGATTCGAATTTTTCAGCGACCAAGCAACACGCTGATCAGCATCTTGTCCTGATCAACAGCGACATCGCTGATGATAATCGTAGTTTCAAAAGAATCAAATGTATCCAACGCCTCCTCAATGTCAGCCACCCGCACCCCACCACTTTTGGCACACAGCATTATAAATACTGACTTATATTCAGCAGGCATTGCGCGCTCCAGAATTTCGGGGAAAATGTCAGATGGCTTCTCACCGATACCAAATTCAAATTCAAATTCTGAACTCATCTGCATCACGTCAAAGACATCCGAATAAGACAGATATTGATTTTCCATGAGTGCGGATAAGGCGCACGATCCAAAAAAGTGGTTCAACAACAACACCTCAATACACCAGTCCCTATTTTCATTGATATCGTAATTCTCGATAGCACGGCAGTGAATTTTTACTGGCGCAGCAAGGAGTCTGCTGTGAATAGCTGCCTGACCAGTTTCGGCTGTCCATTCTTTATGGTGTATCTCCAGAATGATGGTTCGCGACTGGCTTGCAGTATCGCCCTCTGAAAGCTCAAAAATATAATCAGTGCGTATCTCCTGCTGACTTTGCGGAGAAACATATGCAACATCGCCACCCATTGCAGGCAGATTTTTTGACAGCCAGTCCGTCGGCACAATGCAGGTAAATATTGGTGCGTCACCTGGCACAAGGAACTGATAATTAAATTTGTACATCAGACCCGCTCGAAGCAATGCCTCTTCGGTGCGGAATTCTCGCGGCGCATATTGCAATGCCTTGTCACAATTCGCCACCGCAGTATCAACCAATGACTGAGTAAAAAGTTTCATCGGCACATGCTCCAGGGTCAAGTCCAAAATTTGCTGTAAATTCTCTTCGGTAACTGACGTTTTTTAGC
>JAVHQF010000115.1:0-3264 GCA_036170995.1 Sideroxydans sp.
GACAGGCTTTTCTAACCAACTAAATTTGTTAGACTTTTAACCGGACACTACTGAACCAATTTAAATAACGTGACCCCTCAATTTTAAACAGTAGATGAAGTTGTTCCAAAGTGATTAGAGGCAGTCGGTGAGCGGGACATAAAGAAAAGTTGAGCAACCCACGGGGGGATGAGCGCCAACCCGATGGTGCATATTCACAGCGTGTAGTAAGAATTGGGGGACAACACAAAAAGTTCAATGCAAACTAATGTGGGCACTCGCTTGATACCTGTCGAATTGATTTTGACTCCACTAAAAGGCAAGATGCCGAACCTTCAACTTGTGTTCCGAATACCATGATTGAGTTCATTTTTTTTGAGGCGAGCTTGCGCGACAAGTTCGTCGCCCAGGCCGCGCTGCGCGGTGTACCGTGCACTGCGTCCGATGACCCGATGGGGATGGTGGTGGCTATTCCCGAGTATTTGCCAGAGGAGCTTTCCGATGAGATGGAGAGTTTCTACGAGCGTCTGGAAAATGAGCAGGAAGATATGAGCCTAGCAGTAGGCGATCTGCATCGGCTCGCAGGTTTCGGCTTCAAGCTACCCGATGGTCAGGCGCGCTTGCTGCCTCTTGATACCGATATGGTAAATCGTCTGATGACAAACTTCACATTGGCAGAAATCCAGG
Source organism: Sideroxydans sp. (assembly GCA_036170995.1). Classification (GTDB taxonomy): domain Bacteria; phylum Pseudomonadota; class Gammaproteobacteria; order Burkholderiales; family Gallionellaceae; genus Sideroxyarcus. Next base: position 667 of record JAVHQF010000115.1, read on the forward strand.
AATTACTGAATGCGGTAGCACGCTATGCACTAGAGTCGCCCAATGAACATCTATGCAAGATATTGGCGGCGCAGATCACTAAAGAGAACGCTTGAAAGTTTAATTGCGCCCCTTCTCATATTGCACTAACCCCATGAACATTCCGCACGCTTCTCCGCTCCCTGATTCGGCCATAGCCACTGCTGAAAAGCACGTGCGCGATATTGTGACGATTGCTTTTGAGCATGATGCTACGCATGCGGCGTTGGTGGTGTGGGATGGGCAGTGTGCGTTATCGCTGGCGCTGGCGGCGGCTTATCGGCATTGTTTGCCTGATGCGACATTCATTGACTTTGATGCCGTCACCCCTGATTTTGTACGTGCGGAATTCGAGAAATTAGCCGCATCTGATCTGGTGGTACTGATCCAATCGAGCAGCTTTAGATTGGATGCGTTCCGTTTGCGTGTGGAGCTTTTTAAGCGCGAACTCAAGGTGATCGAACATCCCCACCTGAGCCGTATGCCCAACGCTGAGGCGTTGCTCTACATAGATTCACTAGCCTACGACCCAAACTATGTGCGCCGTATCGGCCATGATTTGAAGGCTCACATCGACCGTGCCGCAACGGGTGTGATCGACAGTGGTGGCGCGCAACTCGTTTTTGCGGCGGGATTCGAACCCGCGAAGTTGAACATTGGCGATTACCGCGAGATGAACAACGTGGGCGGACAGTTTCCCATCGGCGAGGTGTTCACTGAATCGCTCGATCTGGAGGCGGTGAATGGCCGCGTGCGTATCCACGTGTTTGGCGACACTCAATTCAGAGTAAACAAACCTGAGCATCCCATCACGCTGGTGATCAGCAAAGGACGTGTGGTTGAAGTCATCGACTCGACGCCCGAGTTCGACCTGGTGTTGTCGCAGATACGCAGGGATGAAGGCGATATCTGGTTGCGCGAGGTAGGCTTCGGGCTGAATCGCGCGTTCACCCGTGATGTGTTGGTAAGCGACATCGGCACGTATGAGCGCATGTGCGGCATCCATCTTTCTCTCGGCATGAAACACGGCAGCTATCCCAAGCCGCTGATCAAACGTGCGGATGCGCGATACCACGTGGATGTGTTCGCCATCACCAAGAGCGTCACGCTGGGCGATGCGGTAGTGTATCGCGATGAGGCTTGGATAGTCTGACACGCAGGCTTAAGTAACCGCAGCCCAGCACTCCATAACTGCTAGACTCTGGCGCTTATGGACATCGCAAAGATCTCCTATCAGCTGGAACATTCTGGCTACATCGTTCTGGCTAAGCCGCTGGTCGCTGAACTGTTAGCCGATTTATTCACGCGTTGCCACGATGACAACTCCTCTCGCTTTCATGCCGCCCAAGTAGGGCGCGGTACAGGCAAACAACTCAGTACGATTCGCGGCGATGTGATCGATTGGTTGGATGAAACCAATGTCATCGACCAAGCGTATCTCGCCTGTATGGAGACCTTGCGCTTGGGGCTGAATGAGTCGCTATTCTTAGGTTTGTTCGATTACGAGTGCCATTACGCGATCTATGACAAAGGCGATGGTTACGCGAAACATTCTGATGTGTTGCAAGGCCAGAAGAATCGCATCCTCACCACGGTGCTGTATCTGAATGAGGATTGGCATACGCGCGATGGCGGTGAGTTGGTGGTGTTCGAGTCCACTGGCAAGTCTATCGTCACCACGGTGAACCCGACCTTCGGCACGATGATCATCTTCTTGAGCGAATCTTTTCCGCACGAGGTCTTACTCTCTCACGCCACGCGCCGCAGCATAGCGGGTTGGTTTCGGGTGAGTGGCAGTTAGCCCGCCACAAGAACAGGGACTATTCGCAATAGATAACGAACGGCAAGTGCAGGATAATTATCGCTCACACATCCACTTCACGGAGGCTTCCATGAATCGTTTCCTTCTCTCCCTACTCTGCCTTTCAGTTCCTGCTTTCGCTGCCGTGCAAGGTAAAGAGGTGAGCTATGCTGCAAACGGCACAACGATGAAAGGCTACATCGCCTACGACGATGCAGTGAAGGGTAAACGCCCTGCGGTGTTGGTGGTGCATGAATGGTGGGGACACAACGATTACGCACGCAAACGCGCCAATATGCTGGCGGAGTTGGGCTATGTTGCACTAGCCGTAGATATGTACGGCGATGGAAAACAAGCGTTGCATCCTGATGATGCAGGCAAGTTCGCCGGTGAAGTGTCGAAGAACAAGCCGATGGCGAAAGCTCGTTTTGAAGCAGCGATGAATGTGCTGCGCAAGAACAAGCGTGCGGATGCGCACAAGTTGGCTGCAGTTGGTTATTGCTTCGGCGGTTCAGTGGTGCTGAACATGGCGCGTGAGGGCGAAGACTTGAAAGGCGTAGCGAGCTTCCACGGTGGGCTAGCTTCTGATACTCCCGCAGAGGCAGGCAAGGTGAAAGCGCAAGTGCGCTCCTTCACAGGCGCTGACGACAAGATGATCCCCGCTGCGCAGGTAGAAGGTTTCAAACAAGAAATGGAAAAGGCGGGCGTGAACTACAAAGCTGTGGTGTACCCTGGCGTGATGCACAGCTTCACCAATCCAGATGCGGATGAATACGCGA
>JAVHQF010000116.1:0-15195 GCA_036170995.1 Sideroxydans sp.
AAGCCGATTCTCAACTTTATCCACCCTGATTCTCATCCAGTCGTATTGCAACGGATGGCACAATATGCAGCGGCCTCCCCGCCCTCCTCCAATGCCGAAATCAAACTCATTAAGTTTGATAAAACAGAGATTGATGTGCTCATTCAATCCGCCGCCATCGTCTATGACGGCGCGCCTGCGATCCAAGTCTCGGTGCGCGATATCACGGAATCGAAAAAAAACAAGTCTGCCTTACAACGGCAACTCCGTTTCACGCACGCCCTCAATTTGATCGCCCAATGTGTAGTCGAACATCATGATGCGCCCTTGATCTTAGATGAAACGATGCATGTCGTAAGCGATGTGCTCAAAACTGACCGCGCGCTGATCTACGATATTGACTTCGACAAACACCAAGTCATCGGGTTGAGCGAATGGTTGAATCCTTTGCATCCCGAAATCACGCCCTCCATAGGCACTTACCCTATGGACATCTTCATCAATGGTGTCAATGAATTACGCAAGACTCATCACTATGTCACCAGCCAAAAAGAGGCGGTCAATCCACTTTTAATCGGGGATGGGTCGGGCGATATACTCCACACTCAGATGATGATTCAAAGTGCACTGTGGTATCCCTTTGCCTTCCGCGACAATGGCTTCTACTTGTTCGCGTTGAACCAGATTTATTCGAAAAGAGAATGGGAGGCAGACGAGCTAGATTTCTTGGATGGCTTCAGTCAGCTAGTGAGTGTGGCGCTTGAGAAAATCCACTTGCTGAAGGAGCAGCAATCCGCCGAGCACGACCTGCGCGTTTCTGCCATCGCATTCGAGGCGCAAGAAGGCATATTCATCACCGATAGTGAACGCAAGATCATTCGCATCAATAGCGCGTTCACGCGCATCACAGGATTTGGCGCCGAAGAAGTGCTTGGTAAAAATCCGCATGTACTGAGCTTGGGACATCATGGTGCTGATTTTTACGCGAGCCTGTGGCAAAGCATCGCCAACCAGGGCGCGTGGGAAGGCGAGATATGGAATCGTCGCAAGAGTGGAGAAATATTCCCCGTATATCTCACCATTGCCGCCGTCAAAAATGCTGAGGGCAGTATCACCAATTATGTAGCAACCTTTAGTGACATCTCGGCCAGCAAAGCTGCCGCGCAAGAGATCGAGACGCTGGCGTTCTTTGACCCGCTGACCGGTTTGCCGAATCGTCGTATGCTCATTGATAGATTGCAGCATGCACTCGCGGTGTCCGCACGCAACCATAAAGACGGCGCATTGCTGTTCATTGATCTCGATCATTTCAAAGACATTAACGACACCCTCGGCCATTACATTGGCGATTTGCTTTTGCAACAAGTCGCGCAAAGGCTTACCCGTTGCATACGCGAGGGCGATACCGTCGCACGCCTAGGCGGCGATGAATTCGTGGTTATGCTAGAAGACTTGAGCCTGAGCGGGATCGACTCTCCCGCGCAGGCCGAAGCGGTCGGTGAAAAGATTTTGTCCGCCCTCGGCGAACCCTACAAACTGGCTGAACACGAGTACCACATCACACCGAGCATCGGTGCCACGGTATTCACAGACCACCTAAAATCCAAAGATGAAATTCTAAAACAAGCTGATATTGCGATGTATCAAGCCAAGCGCGCGGGCCGCAACACGTTCCGTTTCTTCGACCCCAAGTTGCAAGAGTCCATTGATGCGCGTACCACCTTAGAGAAAGAACTGCATCGCGCAATCACACAGCAACAATTCCAGCTGTACTACCAAATGCAGGTGGATGCAGCAGGACAAGTCATCGGTGCCGAAGCGCTGATCCGATGGATACATCCACAACGTGGCATCGTCTCTCCCCTCCAATTCATCCCGCTTGCTGAAGAGACTGGCATGATTGTTTCCATGGGGAACTGGGTTCTAGCAACCGCTTGCGCCCAGATCAAGGCATGGCAAACCAACGCACACGCGCGCGATCTCGTGCTCGCCGTCAATGTGAGCGCGCAACAGTTCTGCCACGCGGATTTCGTCGCGCAGGTTTCAAACGCAATCCGTGCGAATGACATTCGCCCTGAACTCCTTAAACTGGAACTGACCGAAAGTATGCTGGTGAAGAACATCGAAGAAACCATCGCCAAGATGATCGAATTGAAAAAGATCGGCATTCGTTTCTCGCTGGATGATTTCGGCACGGGCTACTCTTCCTTGCAATATCTCAAACGTCTGCCCCTCGACCAGCTCAAGATAGATCAATCCTTCGTGCATGACTTGGAAAGTACGACCAGTGATCGCGCCATCGTGCGCACCATCATCGCCATGGCGCAAAGTCTCGATTTGGAGGTGATCGCAGAAGGCGTGGAAACTGTGGAACAAAAGAATCTACTCCTCAACAAAGGGTGCTCTCATTTCCAAGGCTATCTATTCGGCAAACCGATGCCCATTGAACAATTCGATGCCGCGCTCAGAAGCTGAAACTTCTCCGAGGAAGTCGCCACACTGGCGCAGGCTATGTCTAGTAAAAGTATAAAAAAACGGCGCAACATAAGCGCGCGCCGAGAGGGGTGGAGTTGATTCTTTTTTTATTTTTATAGGTAATCGAACAGCGACATCTTGGATACTTGTGAGAAGGATTTTTGTGCAGCCGTTAGCACCATCTGTTGTTGTGTTAGTTCGCTGATGGCTTTGCTGTAGTCGGTGTCTTGTATCCTTGATAGTGTGGATTTGTACTGCAGTCCCATCTCATCGCCAGACACATTCAGCGCATCTAACTCACGCAATCTAGCCCCCATCGTGGCACGAGTGCCCAGCACTGAATTCAAGCCTTGATCCAAAGCATTAAAGGCATCGCTCAAGCCTTGTCGGTAGTTGGCATTTGCCATTGGACTGCCCGAGGGAATGGGGGTATTTAACGTCGCCACCAATTTATTCAGAGTGTCGAAGATGCTTTGATTGGTGCTGGGTGCGACGTTGAATACGTCGCCATTGGCTGGCGCACCCTTTACTTCAAATTGAATACCGTTGACGCTAATGGCTTGCCCGCTGACGTAAGGCACATTTGTCACGGGGGGGGCTAACGCGACGGGCGCACCTGCGGTCGTGTCAGTTATGCTGTAGGTGGTGACACCCGCAGCCACTGCAAAGGTCAGTTGGTAGCTTTGACCTGTGTAGGAGGCGACGTTGGTGACGACCCCTTGGCTGACGGTGCTATCGCCCGTGTTACCGCCAGCGGGAGCGGCGTTGAACGTGCCATTTCCGTTGCGGATACGCATGAAGATATCCGCGCCCGAATCAGTAACGGGAATCTGACGCGAAGCGGCGGCTTGCACTTTGTGTTGCACGTCATCCCCCTGATACACCACTCCTGCGACAGTCGCGACAAAGGGCTGAGTGTTACCTTGTGCCCCCGAGAACAAATAGTTACCTGTGCCATCTTGGCTGTTGGCCAGACCCATGAGTTGCTGCATCCGCCCTTGAACATCAGCAGCCATCGCTTTCCGATCCGCCGCCGACAAGCTGCTTGCGGCCGCAGTACTCACGTCCTTTACATCAAGGATGAGATTGGTCACGCTCTGCAATACGCCATCTGCCAGTGAAAGGGTGTTAGTCGCCGCGATTCGATTCGCTCCAAACTGGGTATTGGCTGTATCAGCCTGCGTCAATTCCGAAGCTCGCGCCGCGCCCGCAGGATCATCGGCGGGTGACAGTATTTTGCGACCCGTCGCCAGTTGCTGGGTGGTCTGAGCGATATTGCTCTGGACCTGATTCATCGAGGTCACGCTTTCGTTGTAAAACGTGCTAGTACTGATACGCATGATGACTAACCTCCCATCTTCAGAACGGTATCAAACATGGACTGTGCAATCGCCATGGCTTTGGCTGCGGCCTGATAGGCTTGCTGATACCGCAACAGATTCGCGGCCTCTTCATCCAGATTCACCCCCGATACAGACTGCTGCGATTTGGTCACTTGCGCCAACATGCTGGTCTGCGCCGTGCTGGTGACACTTAACTCACGCGTCTGCGTGCCCACTTGGCTGATGAGTTGACCGTAAGCGCCTTGGTAGCTGGCTGTGCCATGCATCATCGTATTAGTCGTTTGCAGTTGTGCCAATTTCAATACGTTGGTGCTATCCGTTGAAGAATTGGTGTTGGTGCCAACGGTAAAGGTGTCTCCCGCAGCAGGCGTGCCTGTAATCTGCGTAGTCCACCCGTTGATGGAGATTGCGCCACCCGCAGGTAGGGTCTGCGCTCCACCTGGAGCACCTGTTCCCGTAACGGTGTATGTGCTGGCGCTAGTAAAGGTGAGCGTGATGGGTTGTTGCAGATTTACATTCAAGGGCAACCCTGATGTGACGGTAGGTTGTGCAATGACAGCGGTACTCAAGTTAGTCAATGGCGCATTAGCACGTACAGGATTGCCTGCTGCGATCTTGGCAGGGTCAGTCACCGCCAATTTGAAATCGCGCGCGCCCGTTGCGGTCGGGCGGATGAGGAACGAGTCGCCTGCCACATCCGTGACCGTGCCAGCTGTGCGTTGCAAAGTGATGCCCGTGCCAATTACGACTTGCGGTGTCGCCAATTGTGTAGCTGTAAAAGATTGAATCGCCGTACCCGAAGTGGCGTCCATCAAGTTGTAATTGGTGCCATCAAAGGACAATGTGTAGTCGTTTCCCGATAACGCATTGGTGCTATTGATCGTCGCGCTAACGACGGAATTCCCGACATTGCTGGTGGCTGCTGTCGCAGTAGGCGCACCACTGCTAAAGAACGCCCCACCCAGCGCACCGCTAAGGTCTATACCTTGTTGATACTGTTGATTGAAGGTGTCTGCAACGCTGATGGCAAGACGCCCCAACGCATTCTGCGCGGGATCAAGCATGCTTTGACGGAAAGTGAGATAGCCCCCCAAATTCCCGCCTTGCAAGGCGCTCTGTTGAATGCGGCTCACCCCTTTGTCATTCACATAGACCACCTCCAACGCAGATTGATCTGTGGGCGATGAGACCGCTTGCAATGAAGAGGCTTGTTTGCCGATGACGAGCGATTGACCGTTGCCAATGAATACATCCATCGAGCCATCGGGTTGTTTCACCGAACTGACACGAATCTCTTGGCTCAACTGCGTCAACAGTTGATCGCGCTGATCCAGCAGGTCGTTCGGTGCCTGATTGGGGCCACTCAACGCCTGCGCGCGCACGATGTTGTCGTTCAACACGGCAATCTGTTTGGCATAGCTGTTGATGCTCGCCGTACTATTGGTAATCTGCCCGTTCAAGCCATTGCGTATTTCGGTCAAACGAGAATCCAGTGATTGCAAGCGGTTACTCAATGATTGCGCGCTACCAATCATAGTCTGGCGTGCAGCGATGGATTCTGGCGCATTCGCCACGGTGTTGATTGAGCCAAAAAAATCTTGCAATGCGGGGGTGAGGCCACCATTTGGGTCGCCCAACAGATTACTCACCTGTTGCGACAAGGCGTATTGCGTATTGAGATTGCTGGAACGAGTCTGCGCCTCCCCCACTTGCGCAGACAGAAACTCATCGTAGTTGCGTTTAACCGAGGTGACATCAGCCCCCTGTCCAAAGAAGCCTGCACCCGTGTTCTGTGGCAATGCCGCCGACTGCAATATCTCTTGGCGTGTATAACCAGGTGTGTTGGCGTTCGCAATGTTATGCGAGGTGACGCTGATGCCCGCCTGAGCGACCTTCAGCGCACTGACTCCGATGCTATAGATTCCTGAACCCATTTGACTCTCCTTGCACCATCACCCCGTTCCCTTTACCCAGCGGCAAGCAGATGAACGAGGAAGGCGATTTGCAAACTGACCCCTACGCTTGGTCTATCGGCAGTTCACAAATAAACTTTAGGGCCAACCGTCGTTCCTGCCCTCGAAGGTATGGGTTGGGCGCGGGAATAACAGTTATGCCCTGGCACTGACACTGACAATCACTTTAACTAGCTTATCTGCGTAGTGCGGATCGGTGGCATATCCCGCCTGTTGCAAAGCCTGTGCGAAACCCTGCGCCCCATCCTGTCCTATCACGGCGGCGTAACGTGGGGTGTCACTCAATAGCTTGGCGTAATCATGGAAAGCTTCGGTGTAAGAGCTGTAAGCACGAAAACGTTCAGTCTGTTTGTGCGCCACCCCGTTCGTATATTCGGTGGTGGTGGTCTCGGCCACCTTGCCATTCCATCCCTTACCCGCTTTGATGCTGAATAAGTTGAAACTGCTGCTGCCGTCAGCCAGCTTAATCTCGCGCTTGCCCCAGCCACTTTCCAGCGCGGCTTGTCCGATGATGAGATGGGCGGGGATGCCCGTGGTACGACTAGCCGCTTCTGCGTGGGGTTGCACCTTATCCACAAAGGATTGTTGGGTGTCGGCGTTGTAGGCTGATGGCACACTGTTCACATTCGACGGTGCAGTTGTAGGTGCTGCGCCCGGTAATGTACGGCTGAGTTGGCGCACCATCACATCGGCCAAGCCCACACCACGTGTGGACATCTCTTGCGCCAATTGCTGATCCAACATGCCCGTGAACATCTTGGTCTGTTCGCTATCCATCATGCCATCCTGCGGCGTCGCTTCGCGCATGGTCTTCAACATCATGTTCAGAAACACCATCTCGAACTGTTGCGCGGCGACCTTCAGCGCCTTGTCGGGGGCTTGTTTGGCTTGTAAGCGCAGCTTGTCGAGCGACTGCGCGTCGGATACCAGACTGTTGATATTGTTGGGGACGATGGACACGATCAGCCTCTAAATGACCTCTAGGTCTGCGCGCAACGCGCCTGCTGCTTTCATCGCTTGCAGAATGGCCAGCATGTCTTGCGGTGTCGCACCGATAGAGTTGAGCGCCTTCACTACATCGCCCAGCGCCACACCGCGCTTCAGTTGCAGCAAATTTCCAGGGGCGGCTTTAATGTCGATAGTGGCGTTGGTGACAGTGGTGGTATCGCCACCCGCCAGTGCATTCGGCTGGCTGACCGCATTGTCGGCACTGATGACGACCGTGAGACTGCCATGCGCCACCGCACACTCGTCCAGCGCAACATTCTGATTCATCACCACCGAGCCTGTGCGTGCATTGATGATCACCTTCGCACCACCTGCGGCAGCATTCACCAATACATTCTCTACACGCGACAAGAAAGTCACACGCGCATTACCTGCTGGGGCGGTTACTTGGATGGTGCGTGAATCAAGTGCCTGTGCGATCTCGGCATCGGGCGAGATATCACGGTTGATGGCATCTGCCATACGTGCAGCCGTGGTGAAATCGGCGGCGTTCAATTGCAGATAGATGGAGTCACCCTGACCTAAATCGGTCGCAACAGCACGCTCAACCGTGGCACCGGCAGGGATGCGCCCGACACTCAGATGATTGACTTGTGTCTTAGACCCACCCGCTGCTGCGCCTGCACCACTGACTAGCAAGTTACCTTGCGCCATGGCGTACACCTGACCATCAGCGCCTTTGAGTGGCGTCATCAACAATGTCCCACCGCGCAAACTTTTAGCGTTACCGATGGACGATACCGTGATGTCTATGGTTTGACCAGGGCGCGAGAAAGCGGGCAAAGATGCCGTCACTGTTACTGCGGCCACATTCTTGAGTTGCAAGCTGATGCCAGGCGGCAACGTCACGCCCATCTGCGCCAGCATGGTGACCGTACTCTGCACGGTGAAGGGGGTCTGCGTGGTCTGGTCGCCACTGCCATCCAAACCAACGACCAAGCCGTAACCGAGCAACTGGTTTTCACGCACGCCTTGCACACTGGCGAGGTCTTTGATGCGTTCGGCGGAGGCGCTCATTGAGACGAGGATAAACAACGCGAAGATGATTGCTTTGATGTTCATATTATTACCTCTTCCCTCTCCTCAATCCTCTCCCGCAAGCGTGAGAGGAGGCAAACGAATCGCTGCGCAAAATTTTCATCAGAAGGGCAGCACCGTGGTAAAGATGCGCGCGAACATGCTGGTCACATCGGAGCTACTCAGCCCGACTGCGCCTTTGTACTCCAGATGCACGTCTGCCACTTTTGTAGAAAGTACGGTGTTGGTCGAGGTAATGTCCACTGGATTGACCACACCCGAGAAGCGCACGTATTCGTTGGTGTAGCGGATGCTGACTTGCTTCTCACCGGCTACACGCAGATTACCGTTGGGCAACACTTCGGTGACGGTCGAAGTCAGTGTTCCCGTGAAAGTGTTCGTTCCCGATGCATCGGTCTTGTTGGCAGATTTCACACTGTTAGAGCCCGATGCGCCCATCGGCATCGCAGGGGTAGTGATGGCTAGGCTGCCTGAATTCTCAGTAGCCGTGCCCGACTTGCCTGAAGCCGAAGTGGCCTCGACGATGGTGATGGTGAGTGTATCGCCGACATGCCGCGCACGACGGTCTTCGAACAAAGGTCTGTCGTTCACGCCCGCTTGGAAGATTGCACCATTCGCAGGTGCTGCTACTACAGGCTTTGGCTCTGGACGCACGCTCAACGGCTCTTTGATGTTAGTAGTAGGCACACAGGCAGTCAGCGCGGCAACTGCTGCGATAATGACCAATGCTTTAAGGAGTGCGCTCATCATTGCCTCACTATATCTGCGATAGTTTTTGCAACATCTGATCCGATGTGGTGATGGCTTTGGAGTTGATCTCATACGCGCGCTGCGTCTGGATCATATTCACCAATTCTTCCACCACGTTCACATTGGAGGTCTCGACATAACCTTGGTTGATGGACCCCGTGCCATTCGTTCCTGGCACATTGGTACTAGGTGTACCCGATGAAGCACTTTCCAGATACAGGTTCTGCCCCATGCTCTCCAAACCAGCCGGATTGATGAAGGTTGCCAATTGCATGCTGCCGACTTGTACGGGTGCTGTGGCACCCGCCTGCGTGATGGTCACTACACCATCCATTCCCACCGTGACTGTCGTCGCATTCGCAGGGATGGTCATCGCAGGTTGTACTACATAGCCATTCGAGGTGACGAGTTGACCTTGATTGTCGGTCTGGAATGAGCCGTCACGCGTGTAGGCCGTGCTGCCATCTGGCATCAGCACCTGGAAGAAACCTGAGCCTTGGATCGCCATGTCCAATTTGTTGCTGGTCTGTTGCAGATTGCCTTGCGTGTGGATGCGCTCCGCCGCGACAGGACGCACGCCCGTACCGATCTGCAAGCCTGAAGGAATCTGCGTCTGCTGGGAAGACTGCGCGCCAGGTTGACGCAGGTTCTGATACAGCAAGTCTTCGAACACCGCGCGCGAGCGCTTGAAGCCAGTGGTACTCACGTTCGCCAGATTGTTAGACACCACGTCCATCTGCGTCTGTTGAGCTTCAAGGCCAGTCTTGGATATCCAGAGTGAGCGAATCATGATTGTGTCCTTTCAAATGACTTTTGCTTGATTAACACGATACCTAAGCACCCGCAAAACCATCCGCAGAACACAGACGAAAAAACGATTCAATTTGGGGTTTAAGCCGACGCGTGACGAGCTGCTAGCCCATCACGCATTGATGTTTAGAATGGAGCTTGCTTGCTTCGCGTTGCTATCCGCGTTCTGTAGCAACTTCATGTGAGTGTCGAATTGACGAGCGAGCGAGATCATATTGACCATCGCTTCTACTGAATTAACGTTGCTACTCTCCAAGTGACCTGACACTACCGTCACTTTTGCATCGGCTTCGGCAGGATTGCCATCGCGCGTCCTGAACAAACCGTCTTCACCGCGCACCATCTGTGCTTCGGGCGGGTTGGTCAGTTTGATGCGCCCCACGACCACCACACCCGCCTTTTGACTGGTGCTGGGTACGGTGGAGATGGTGCCGTCTTTGGCGATGGTGACTTCGGTATCGGGTGGCAAGGTAAGCGGGCCACCGTCTCCCAACACATTCAATCCGCTACGTGTCTGCAAGATGCCGTTGGGTAACACTTGGAAGCTGCCGTTACGCGTGTACGCTTCGTTGCCCTTGCTGTCCTGTACCGCGATCCAACCTTTGCCGTCAATACCGACATCGAGCGTGCGCCCAGTCTGTTGTAACCCACCTGGCGTGAAATCAGCCCCCGCCGTCGAATCCACCACAAAGGTGCGCGTGGGCAGCCCCTCACCTTGCAGCGGAACGGCACGGAACACATCAATCGCTGCTCTAAAACCCGGTGTATTGGTGTTGGCAAGATTCTGCGACACCGTTGCCTGCTGCTGCAGGATGTGCGATGCGCCCGTCATGGCGGTGTAGATCATTCTATCCATGTCACTCTCCTTGATAGGATTTAGGAACTAGGATTGAGCAAAACGGAGCGGCACACCTAAATCCTAGTTCCTAGTTCCTAAATCCTAGAATCAACGCAAGTTCACCAATGTCTGTAGCACTTGATCCATCGTCTTTACGGTCTGCGCATTGGCTTGATACACGCGTTGCGCAGTAATCATGTTGACCAACTCGGCGGTTAGATCAACGTTGGAATCTTCCACCGCCGATGTTTGCAACACGCCCAAGCTGGCCGATCCTGGCACACCCGTCAGCGGTGTTCCTGAAGTGGATGTCTCCGCCCAGTTGTTGCCACCCAATGGTTGCAAGCCTTGCGGGTTATTGAAGTTGGCGAGCACCACCTGCCCCAAGGTCTTGGTCTGGCCATTGGAATAACGCCCAGAGATCACACCATCCACGCCTGTGCTGAAGCCTGTCATGCGCCCCGAGGTGTAACCATCTTGACTCAAAGCGTTCACCCCAAAGATGCCACCAAATTGAGACGTTCCCGCAAAATTAAAACTCAATGTTTGCGCTGCGGCACTGGCGGGATTAGTTACGGTTAAAGTAGCAGCTGCTGACGCAGCCACACCAGGAGCGGCCAGCAAGGATGTAGTGAACTGATTGAGTGCGCTATTGATAGACAGAATCGTCGTGCCCGCAGGTAATCCGCCACCAGTAACCGTGGCTCCAACTGATAACCCTGTCGTCGTTGACACGGTCACCGTTGATGATGCGCCTGTCGCCGCCGCAGTCAGTGACGAACCCGCCAGCGTGATGGCCGTCGGAGTCGGATTGAAAGACGCAGAAGTAACGGGTGCCACAGGGGTCGCCAAGGTACCGTTGGTATTGAAGGTCATCGTGCTCAGTGGAGTACCCGCTGCGGGAACGAGATTGCCATCCACCACCAGATGTGCATCCCAGGTATTGGCGGCAGTCTTAGCGAAATACAATGAGGCGATGTGACTGGAACCCAGGCTGTCGTACACCGTCATTGAAGTGGAATTATTGAATGTGGCCGCATTGGTAGGATCGAATGCGGGTGCAGCGGGAATGAAGGCTGAGCGGGAATCTAGATTGAGGCCAGCAGCCACATTGACGGTCTGCTTCGGCAATAGATCAGACGAGGATATCAGCAAGTCGGCAGGCGTAGTCGCCACTATCTGGCCTAGCGAATTAGGCAAGAATCCAGTCAGTCGCTGCCCTTGGCTGTTCACCACGTATCCATCTTTATTAAGTTGGAACTGACCATTGCGCGAGTAGATGATGGAACCGTTGTCGTTCATACGGAAAAAGCCGTTGCCGCTCACCGCCATGTCGAGTGAGTTATTGGTGGTACTGATGTTGCCCTGTGTGAACTGTTGCGCCACCGTCGCCACGCGTGTGCCGATACCCACCTGCGCACCACCCGAACCTGCTAGCGAGTTGGCATACACATCCGCGAACTGCGCCTGCGACAATTTGAAGCCGACCGTGTTGGCATTGGAAACGTTGTTGCCGATGACTTCGAGATTCTTGGCTGCGGCATTCAGACCTGATAGACCTTGTTGGAAACCCATGACATCCTCCTCGTTACAATATCTTCTTGATGGAATTCAGGCTGATGTCCCCCATCTGCCCAACGTTGACTGTGACTCCGTTCTGCGACTGCGCCACACTGTTCACCATCCCGTAGGACAACGTCGTCGCATCACTCTTTTTGCCACCTAATGTGGAAACGGCGCTGAAGGTGTAGCTACCATCCGCTGCCGTACCTCCAGTGTCGGTACGGCCATCCCATTGCACATTGATGATGCCGCTGTTCTGCGACCCCAAATCCAAAGTGCGCACTACGTTGCCCGCCGCATCCTTCACCGTCAGCGTCAGTCCATCAACAGGTTGCATCAATTCGACCGCAGCGTTGCCTTGGCTGTTCGCCAAGTCAATCTGCGTGCCCGCCACCAAGACGGGATGGCCGATCATGGAGACCGCCGATAAAGATTGCGAGGCCAACATGCTGGCACTCAAGGCTTGCACGGTGGAATTCAATTTATCGATACCGCTCACCGTGGAAAGCTGCGCCATCTGCGAAGTGACTTGCGCGTTATCCATCGGGTTGAGTGGATCTTGGTTCTGCATCTGCGTAACCAAGAGTTTAAGGAAACGATCTTGCGTCGCGCCCATTTCTGCCGCGACAGATGACGCAGCGGCTTGCGCGGCGGCGGTCGATGTACTGCTTTGAACTCCAGTAACCATGATTGATTCTCCTATTGACCGATGGTGAGCGTCTTGAGTAGTAAGGATTTGGATGTGTTCATCACATCCACGTTATTCTGATACGAGCGCGATGCCGAGATCATGTTCACCATCTCATCCACTGGATTGACATTCGGCAAGGTGACATAACCTTGCTCGTTCGCCAGCGGGTGCTTGGGGTCGTACACGATTCGCATCGGCGAATTATCGGCCACCACCGCTGACACCTTAACGCCGTCCCCAACTTGCCCAGGTGTAGGGACGGTGCTGAACACCACCTGCTTCGCCTGATACGGCTTGCCGTCTGGGCCAGTGGCACTCTCTGCGTTGGCGAGATTACTCGCCACCACATTGAGGCGCTGCGATTGCGCCGTCATGGCGGAACCCGAGATGTTGAAGATATTGAACAAGGACATGATGTTTCTCCTAACCTTTAATCTTTCTAGAAACCCTGCAAGGCATCGAGTACGTCTTTCCCCTCACCACTGATGAAGCGCACGCTGGCCTCATAGCGCAATGCGTTGTCCGCGAACTGCGCGCGCTCCACGTCCATATCCACCGTATTGCCATCTGCGCTTGGCTGCACTGGGACACGATATTGCACGGGCGCCCCCATCACGCTCTCGCCTGCATTGCCTCGCAAATGCTCAGGAGCCAAAGCCGTCATCGGCAATTTCTCAGCCGTCCCCGCTAAAGCGCCGCGCAAGGCATTGGCAAAGTTGATGTCTTTCGCCTTGTAGTTAGGCGTATCGGCGTTGGCGATGTTAGAGGCAATCAACTCTTGCCGCGCCGCACGCAAATTCAATGCGACTTGCTGAAATTGGAACATCTCATCTATCCTGCTGCTCATCTTGTCGCCCTCCCTGCTGTGCGCTAGACCTTTGCTGATGGGAGGCATAGTAGGGTTTCCCCGTAGCCCCCCATCTTTGGATTAAAGGCAATAAGCTGTTTTATTTCGCCCTTTAGAAAAACAAACGCCAACACACAATGCGAGCATGAAATACGCACGTACCGTTTTGTTGTGCTTGCTCCTGGGCGGGGTGGGAGTCGCTTGTGCTGCGCCGCAACAAGACCCTGTCGCTCTGCATGAACTGGCGCTCACTTATGCACAAACACACACGATCACCTTGCCTGGCAAGGTCAATATCCAAGTTACGCCCATTGACCCTCGCACCTCACTCACGCCCTGCCAAAACTTAGAAGCCTTCATGCCAACGGGCAGCAAGATGATCGGCAGGACCAGCATCGGCGTGCGCTGTAACGAAAAACCTGGTTGGAGCGTGTTCCTGCAAGCAAACATTCAAGTGAAGGCGGATTTACTCATCGCCAACCGCCCCTTGTCTCAAGGTTGGGTCATGCGTGCCGATGACTTCAGTGTGCAAAGCGGAGAACTGGGGCAACCTGGCATCCTCACGGCCTCCGAGCAGGCCATCGGCAAGACGCTAAAATTTGCCATCGGCGCAGGGCAGGTGTTGCGTCTTGATATGTTGCGCCCCGACTACATCATCAAGCTAGGGCAGACCGTTAGGGTGCATGTGCGTGCGAGCAACTTTGTGGTGAGCAGCGAAGGGCAAGCCCTGAATGATGCAAGCACAGGCCAAGCAGTACGTATCAAGACCGTATCAGGTCAAGTGGTGAGCGCTTTCGCCAGCCAGGATGGCAGCGCGGAAGTACGGCAATGAGTGTTTCGAAAATGCGTCAGCAGGTGTATAAATCGCCACGTGATTAAAGTTTTAGCAGGAATGGCCGATGTAGGTAGCAATCGAACCAAAGTACGAGGAGTACCCCATGAAGATCGACAAGACCAGTAAGACCTTACCCTCCACCAAAGTGGGTGAATCATCAACGCGTGGCGCAACAGCCAAACCCAGTGGCAGCAAATCCAGCGCCACGGGCAACGACAACACCAGCGTGCATCTAGGCTCGACCACGGCACAACTCCGCAGCATGGAAAGCGCCATCGCCAGCACCCCCATCGTTGATGCCAGAAAAGTCGCCGAGATCAAACAAGCTATTTCGGATGGGCGTTTTCAAGTCAATTCGGGCGTGGTGGCCGATAAGCTCATCACCACCGTCAGAGAATTGATCAGCGCAGGTAGCCGTTGAACTCTCCTCTTCTAGCCAGCGATGTGCTGGCCAAACTCAGCAACGAACGCGATGCATTAAGCGCGTTCGTTGCCCTGCTTGAACGCGAGCAAGCGATATTGCTCGGCACAGACACGGATGCACTGTTGACTCTCGCTGAAAAGAAAACGCAAGACGCTGACGAACTCAACGCACGCACGCGCGAACGACGCGCGTCTCTCCCTGATTCATTAAGTACCGAGAAATGGTTGCAAGCGAACTCCCCCGCTGGGCTCGCGCTGTGGCATGAGGTACGCCAATTGGCCGAGCAAGCGCAACGCCAAAACCATCTCAACGGTGAATTGATCCAACTCAAGATGCGCTACAACCAGCAGGCCTTGGTCGCACTAGTCGGCGCGACACAACATGCAGCCGGCATCTACGGTGCTGATGGCCACCCCACCCTGTCCAGCGCTGGGCGCACATTGGGTAGCGGCTAAGCTGACTTAGCACGAAGTTGTAGTACGCCTTTCCCAATCTCGGCACGAACGTAGAAATTAACCGAGTGAGGCACCCCGCCCCGAGAAAATGCATTGAAGCAAAGCGGAGCGCATCCTGTTCGAATCAATATTTTTACGGTTCATCTAGGTTTTGCGTGGGTCAAGG
>JAVHQF010000117.1:0-3246 GCA_036170995.1 Sideroxydans sp.
GATAGAGGCCTATTACGTATAAATTTTGTGATCAGCAAGGGCTTCCTGGTTAAATTTACGCGGTGGCGTTGCGGTGTTGGCTTGCTAAGCATGGCAGCTACCAAACGTCAAGCACCATGTGCCCAGTGATTTGCTCAAAAGCTTTGTCACGACGGACTAAAGTTAACTCTTCAGCTGGAAAACCGCTGTCAAAGCCAGCTTTTCCAACCTACTAAGTGTCACATGACAGGAAAATCACATGAAAGCCACAGAAGCCAATCTGCTGACGTTTTTACAGAAGTCGCCGCAGTTCGCTATTCCCATTTACCAGCGGAACTATTCCTGGACGGCTATACAGTGCCGACAGCTATGGTCTGACCTGTTGCGAGCAGGCAGAAGTACCGCCATTAAGGCCCATTTCATCGGTGCAGTGGTTTATGTGAAGCGTGGGCAGGACAACGTGGTGGCGCAAGAACCGCTGATGGTCATTGACGGTCAACAGCGCTTAATCACCGGTACACTTCTGATTGCTGCATTGGCCAAGCACTTTGAAATCAAGGGTCATGCTGAGCTGCTTGAAGCTTTTTCGGCAAAGAAATTGCGCAACTACTATCTTTTGAACCCTTATGAGGAGGGTGAGCGTCACTACAAACTAATCTTGTCGGACACTGACAAAAACACGTGGTTGGCGATCATCAACGGCACGCCCCTACCGGCTGATGCGAGTCTCAGAATCATTGAGAACTATGAACTTTTCCAAGGCTTGATTGAGGCACACCAAGCTGAGTTGGAGGCCATCTGCCAGGGCCTTGCCAAGCTGGTCATTGTGGATGTCTCCCTGGATCGATCTCAAGACAATCCGCAGTTAATTTTTGAAAGCATGAACTCAACCGGCCTTGAACTCAGTCAGGCTGACTTGATTCGCAACTACATCCTGATGGGGCTTGAGCCGAAGCTGCAGACTGAGCTTTACACGGCTTATTGGCGGCCCATGGAAAAAGCGTTTGGTCAGACCGGTTATGGGGTGCATTTTGACCCCTTCATGCGCCACTACTTGACAGCCAAAACCGGCGAGATTCCGAATGTACGTGAGGTCTACACGGCTTTCAAAGCCTTTTCAGCAAGTTTCAAAGATGACATCAAAAGCCTGGTGGCGGACATTCATGGCTACGCCACGCATTACTGTGCCATGGCATTGGGTGCAGAAAATGACGCTGCCTTGAAGCAAGCCTTCCACGATCTGCGTGAACTCAAAGTTGACGTGGCATACCCATTCCTGCTGGACATTTACCACGATTTCAAGCAAGGGTGTTTGACTGCTGATGAGGTGTTGACTATCACACGATGGGTGGAGAGCTACGTGTTTCGTCGTGCCATCTGCGCCATTCCCACCAACTCACTGAATAAAACATTTGCAGCTTTGAGTCGCACCCTGCAAAAAGAGCACTACCTTGAAAGCGTGAAGGCGGCCTTTCTCATGCTGCCTTCTTACCGCCGCTTTCCTGCCGATGAAGAGTTCCGGCGCGACATCAAGCGTCGAGACCTTTACAACTTTCGCAGCCGCAGCTATTGGCTGCGCCGCCTTGAAAACCATGGCCGCAAAGAGCCAGTGGTCGTGGAGGACTATTCCATTGAGCACATCCTGCCACAAAACGAGGCTTTGTCCCCGCAATGGCAGGCTGAGTTGGGCTCAGATTGGTCGCGTATTCATCAAACCTGGCTGCACACCTTGGGCAATCTCACCCTGACGGGTTACAACAGCGAATACAGCGACCACGCTTTTGCTTTCAAACGTGACCAGATCACCAGCAGAGACGGCAAAAAAATTGGTTTCAAGTTCAGCGCCTTGAACCTCAATGACGGCCTAGGACAGCTCGAGAAGTGGGACGAGGCGGCCATTGAAGCACGCGCTGAACGTCTGGCCACTGAAGCACTCAAGGTCTGGAACGCCCCAAAATTGCCAGCTGATGTGCTGGCGGCTTATGGCTCCTGTGTAACCAAGATGACTCAGCATTACACCGTCAGTGACCATCCGCATCTTGTCAGTGGGCCGATGCGTGCGTTGTTTGAAGGCTTGCGTCAAGCTGTGTTGGCGCTTGACCCTTGCGTGAGCGAAGACTATTTGAAGCTTTATGTGGCCTACAAGGCTGAAACCAATTTTGTGGATGTGGTGCCTCAGTCCAAACGTTTGCTGTTGGTGCTGAACGTGAACATTGGCGACATTGAAGACCCCAAGGGCATGTGCCGCGACATATCAAGCATTGGCCGTTGGGGCAATGGCAACGTCGAGGTCGGATTGTCAAGCCACGATCAATTGCCCTATGTGACTGGGCTGATCCGTCAGGCGTTTGACCTGCAAATGGGAAGCCTGGAGGCATGAACGCCAGTGGATTGAAAGTCCTGATCATTGCTGGCCCGAATGGCGCTGGTAAGACCACTTTTGCGCGTGAGTTTTTGCCCAACGAGGCGAATTGCCCCGTGTTTGTAAATGCGGATTTGATCGCGGCCGGGTTGTCGCCTTTTTCGCCTGAGGCAGCAGCGCTGCAAGCGGGTCGGCTTATGCTCGAAGCGCTAGATCAACACTTCGCAGCCCATCGGTCTTTTGCCTTGGAGACCACCTTGGCCGGTCGTGGCTATTTGCGCATGATTGATCAATGGCAAGCTGCAGGTTACCGGGTCAAGCTTGTATTTCTGCAGTTGGCCAGCGCGGATCAAGCAGTGGCTCGTGTTGCCCAGCGTGTTCGGCAAGGTGGGCATCACATTGCCGAAGATGTGGTTCGACGCCGTTTTCAGCAGGGCTTGGTTAATTTTCATCAGCTTTACGCGCCTAAAGTTGACGCTTGGGCGCTCTATGACAATTCCGGTGAACAACCAACACTTTCAGATTGGAGTGAAAAACCATGAATCAGCAACCTATCGGCCAGGCGCGTGATGAAGACCTGCGTTTCACCGTGGCAGCCATGAGTCGTGCAGCGTGCCGGGCACGCGAGATTGCGGCTCGAACGGGTACGAAGTTGGTCATCACCCAAGGTGGCAGGGTACAGACGCTTGAGCCTGATCCAATCCGATTGGACGTTGCATGCGCTGTGCGCCCCGAACGTCATTGATCTGTTGGACTTTCCGACCCGCCTCGCGGGTAACACCGCTACCCCTCGCCGATGCTGAATCCCCTGTGATTTTTTGAAGACATAAACCCGTTTTGCATTTTTTATGACTGATGAACTGATTTTCGACACGCCAGCACCGATCCAGCCCGAGAGCGATGAC
>JAVHQF010000118.1:0-3245 GCA_036170995.1 Sideroxydans sp.
GGCCGTCAAAAATTGCCGCTCCAGATCGAGCAAGGGGCCGTTGAGTGCGGTAGTCAGATGGGGAACCATGATTTCAGCCAGTAAAAAACTATGCGCATTCTAGCCTATGCACCCGCACAAAACGAAACCGCCCGCGTTTGCGGGCGATCCTTGTATTTTTGCATCACCCTTTTTGATATCAATTAGTACCGTGTGTATGGGCAGTTGATGCCACCGAAGATGCAGAAGGTAGTGCGCCCGTTGATTGTATTGTCTTTGCCAGTAACAGACTCAATGCCGTGGCGATTTCATGGGTTGCTGCCGCCTCGTACATTTTTGGATCGGCTTCGACTGTGAATTCATGGTGATCGTGATTGCCCGTTACTTCGGCCACTTGCGCCACCTGTGCGACCGGAGCCAGCGCACCGCCAAACGGCACGAAGCCGCCAAACGCACCCAGCAGCCCTCCCACCTTGGACACTTTGTTGACTGTCGTGGCTGCATTCATCACTTGTGAACCCGCGCCTGTCGTTTCTTCCATCTTTTTGCTTGAAACCTGATCCGCGATCAGCAGCGGTTTCTTCAGGTAGATTGCGCTATCTCCCTCTTGCGTAAAATCACGCACTTTTGAACCGAAGAAACTCTTGCCGCCGAACATCTTCGTGTCATTCGCGGAATGATTTTCACTGCGAAACACGATGCGAGATTCCTCCAGCATGGTCAGGGCGGGCAAGACTTCAGCCGTACCATTCACCAAGGTCACCGCATCACCCAGAATGCCGATACCATTCCAGCCTGAGACTTCGGCCTGCCCGGGTGCAATGGTCAGCAACACCTTCATGCAGGGTGCGCCGTATTTTTTCGACAGTGCCAGTTCCGCCTTGGGCAACTCTCTCGTCATATCTTCAAAATTACTGCTCAATCCGCTGCTAAAACCCTGACGTTCCTGGTCAGAGTGACGCAACAGGGTATAGACCTTGCCTGCATTGGGCGCGAAAAAATGCGAAATGCCGTCCTTGGTCTCCAATACGGCAGGCGATGCCTTACCCAATTTTTCGACAACGGCGAATTCCGGTTCACTGGCCAGCTTTTCAGGCCCGATCACTTCGATACCCGCTGCGGCCATCGATTTCAAGAAGTCCTGATAAGCGGTGTTGGTAATTTTTTGCAGCACCGCATCGTCTATCCCCTTGAGCAGCATGTAAACCGATACATTGCGTTGTGCGGTGAACCCGGAAGCAACATTGCGTTCACTCACATTCTTGCTGACTTCGGAACGCAATTGAAACTCCACGCGAAACTGAGGAACCAGTACCCGATTGATTCCTTTAAGTTTTTCTGCGCCGGAAACGCCAACATAATCGGTGATCTGCTGGTTCTGCGAAGATTTGACATCAAAATAGGGATTATCTTCAATCGCCCAGACGGGTGTGGAAAGTACAGCCAGAACCGTTAAAACAGCAAGGTATCTCACGATTAACTCCTTATAGAAATGCTAACCGGAAAACGGGCTGCTCTTCAGACAGACAAGGAGAGCAGCCCCGTTGATCGGATGGGTGTAGAAAATACACCCGCCCTGGGCTGGCTAATTACATAGGAAACTATTGGCAAAACCAATCGTTCCGACTATGGCTTCAGTCCCCGCAGCAGCACCGAATAACAAAAGATTGGGATGGACTTCAATTATGTCGCCTTTCCCATCGGTCATGGAGTATTGCATAACCACTCCACCGCTGGTGACAATAATTCCGTCATTTGCCGTGCCATTGAAATTAAAATTAGTCCCTTTCGCGTAATAATTAACACCTTTAGTTTGAACCGGAACGAGAGGTATATACGGTTCTCCAATACCAACCGTACAGCTATCACCCACCGCAACGCCTGCCATCGTACCTGTGACGGCAGTTACCGTGGCTGTGCCTGGGGCATAACTGCTTGGCCCTCCCACTATACTGCCGCCGGTTTGGCGTGGCAGACCACCCATCCACATATTGAATGTCAGGTTGGTTGCGAAACTTGCCATGTTTGGTTGAGTGCAATTACTGTAGGCAGTCCCGCCGGCAATGACCGTCTTCGTGGTGCAAGCCGTGTTCAGCAAACTCAGAAATGCGCTGTTGTCAGCCGCGAGAACAGCCGTATACAAGCCCGTACCTATGGCTGCGCCGGCTGCTGCACCACCCGCGCCTGCGCCTGCACCCGCCGCTGCCGCCAAACCAGGATGCCCGGCAAGGAAAGTTGCCTTGGCTGCTGTCAGCGAGGCATCTACTGCCGTAGCGCCCGTGCCGCAACCCGTGGCAGGAGCGGCAAGGCAAGCACCCATCGTGGTCAAGGCGTTGGACAAGGTTGTTCCGGTCGGCTGCGCCTTAAGATATTCTGAAATGCTGGCAAGTGCCAGTGCGTAAGTTTTTTCTGCGGCGGTCGCGGTCGCAGGTGGGGCGAGCGCATCAACCGGCAAGGTTTTCACGATGTCCGCCACACCAAAAAAGGTCTGAACCTTGGCGATGGCGGCGCTGATGCGCGCGGCAGTCAGACCGCTGGCTATCGAGATGGCATCCTGATAAGCCAGTTCGGTCAGCGGCGTTATCGCTGCGGTGGTCTTTCCGCCCGTCGTACCCCCTAACATGCTGTGCAGCGGCGCGGCGAGCGCAACGGTAGCACCGGTAGCCTCATCCACATATGTCCCGCCTGTCGCCTCAAACAGCACCGGACCGGTATAACTGCCCAGATCAATGCTGTATTTACCATTCACGATGCCAGCCGCGCAAGCACCTAGTGACGCGCCCTTGACACCCCCGGTAATCGCAAATGCACAAACCGTAGACCCATTGAGCGGTCCCTTGCTGGCGACACCTGTCACCAGTGATGAAGTCGGCGCTACCGCACCACCCCCACCTCCGCAGCCAGCCAGTACCAGTGTTGCAATCGCAGTCAGACCGACCACACCCAGTTTTACGTTAATATTGCAGTTGCGTATCATCTTGATTCTCCAATAAAAAATATTTTTTAGGTTGCAGTTGATTACGATATTTGGGCGCGCGCATTAAAGGAGATGCTGATTTATTCGTCATTCCAGCGAACCGTATAACATCGTAATAAAGCTAATTCGGTTCAACAACCCCCCGTTCAGGGGGTAAGGGGTAATTTATAGCGAAGGGCGTTTCGATGTTAGAATCGCGCTCCAGGAATTTTCAAGATTGAATCTTTAATGTTATCCACCGCCAACATCACCATGCAATTCGGGGCAAAGCCCCTGTTCGAGAATGTCT
>JAVHQF010000119.1:0-3244 GCA_036170995.1 Sideroxydans sp.
AATGCCTGAGCGGTCTGGGCAGGAGATGGTCAGGGTGTAGTGATGGCTTTGCATTCGCGTTTCCTCAAACAAGTCGCTTGATTTTACAGGATAAGCGCGCATGGAAATTCATTCAGAAAGCGTTAAAATATGCACCGTGTAATCTCTAATTGGCTTTACACAGCCCACTTTTGGAGTGTCGTTATGGCTTCTATTTCGAACGCAGTTGCAAATCTATACAACTACACTGCACCTGTCACAGATGCGAGTTTGCTAAATAACAAACCAACAAATCGCAACATTGTTCCTGCTGCTGTGGTGCAGGCCAAACTTGCTGCTGAAAGTACACTTGTTTCGATTGGGAACAACAAAAAAGTAGACCCGCTGACTTACAATGTATTTGGCCTTTTGGACAACACCAGCCAAAACAGCACCACTCAGAATTCCGTGCTTCAAATTCAAAGTGAAATCTCCGATACGCTCAATTCTTTGAGTGCAACTGCTGCAAACAGCCCCAACGATATCCTCGCCCCACTCGACATTCCTGGCGTGACCCGCAATCGGGCTTAAAGAAATTCCTGCGGCAGTTGCATTGCGATAACTGCCTCTCCCCACAATACCGACATGATGCGTGAGGCTTGCTCGGTATCGCCGCTGGTAAAAAACTCGACTTTTGCACCCGCTGACAAACGATGCGGTAATTCGATTTGGATGCGTCGTTGTACCTGACGTGCCACGGCCTCACCCGTATCCACCAATGCGATGTCTGCGCCTACCACCTCACGGATCATGGGCGCCAAGAATGGGTAGTGAGTGCACCCAAGGATGAGAGTGTCTGCCCCTTGCGCAAGTAAGGGCGAGGTGTAACGCTCGATCAATCTGCGCGTGTCTATCTCGGTCAAATGTCCGCGCTCGACTTGCTCGACCAAGCCTGGGCAGCCCTGTGTAACAATCTTTACATGCCCTGCATATTTTTCTAGCAGCGCAGCAAAGCGTGCGCTTTCCAGCGTCCCCACTGTTGCCAATACACCGACCACGCCGCTCTTGCTGGCAGCGACAGCAGGTTTGACCGCTGGCTCCATACCGATGATGGGGAGCTTGTTATATTTGACGCGCAACGTGTGTGCGGCCGCCGCCGTGGCGGTGTTGCACGCGATAACGATGGCATCTGCGCCTTGTGAAACAAGATACCTTGTGAGTGCGAGTGAACGTGCTTCGATGAATGCGGGAGATTTATCGCCGTAGGGAACGTGGGCCGAATCGGCCACGTAGATGAGGCGTTCGTTAGGAAGTGTCTGGCGGATGTGGTGCAGGACGGACAAGCCACCCACACCCGAATCGAAAACGCCAATTGCACTTGGGAAGTTTTGATTAAGTCTCACTCTGTCATTCCCACGCAGGCGGGAATCCAGTTAAAAAAAATAAATTCCCTTGCAAAGCAAGGACGAAGCCTTTTTGATAAAAGCGCTGGATTCCCGCCTGCGCGGGAATAACAAAACTATTCCACCGCTTGGTCACGCAAGAACTCTTCATACGTGCCATGGTAGTCGTTCACGCCCTTGGCCGATATCTCGATGATGCGTGTGGCCAATGAGGAAACGAACTCGCGGTCATGGCTGACGAAGATCAGCGTGCCTTTGAACAGATCGAGCGCGGTGTTGAGCGACTCGATGGCTTCCATGTCCATGTGGTTGGTCGGTTCGTCCATCAGCAACACGTTAGGTTTTGCCAACATCAGTTTGCCGAACAACATGCGGCCTTTCTCACCACCAGACAGCACTTTCACTTTCTTCTTCACATCGTCGCCAGAGAACAACAGACGACCGAGCATACCACGCACCACTTGATCGTCGTCATGTGGACCGCGCCAGTTGGTCATCCATTCCATCATCTCGATGTTCTCGGCAAAATCCGCCGCATGGTCTTGCGCGTAGTAGCCCAACTTGGCTTTTTCTGCCCACTTGATGCTGCCGTGATCGGCAGCAAGGTCACCCGCGAGGCAACGCAATAGTGTGGTTTTACCAATACCGTTGGGGCCGATGATGGCGACCTTCTCGCCTGCGTCAATGCGAAAATTAACGTTGGAGAAAAGCATTTTGTCGTAGCCCTTAGCCATCTTTTCGACTTCAACTGCGACACGATGCAGCTTGTCACGCTCATCGTATTCGAAACGGATAAACGGATATTGGCGGCTGGAAGGTTTGATGTCTTCAATCTTGATCTTGTCGATCTGGCGCGCGCGCGACGTGGCTTGCTTCGCTTTTGAAGCATTCGCCGAGAATCGCGCTACAAATGCTTTTAGTTCGGCGACCTTTTCTTTTGCTTTGGCATTGTCCGCAGATTGCTGTTCACGCGCCTGCGTGGAAGCCAACATGTAATCGTTGTAGTTGCCGGGGTACACGGTAATCTTGCCGAAGTCCAAGTCCGCCATGTGGGTGCACACGCTGTTCAGGAAGTGACGGTCGTGAGAGATGATCACCATCGTTGAATTACGCGCGTTGAGGATGTCCTCTAACCAGCGGATGGTGCTGATGTCCAAGTTGTTGGTGGGTTCGTCCAACAACAAGATGTCTGGGTTGGAGAACAGCGCTTGTGCCAACAACACGCGCAACTTGAAGCCAGGTGCGACTGCACTCATGGGGCCGTTATGCAGGTCAATAGCGATACCCAGACCCAACAACAACTCACCCGCGCGCGCCTCTGCAGTGTAGCCATCGTATTCTGCGAAGGTCGCCTCTAGGTCGGCGGCGCGCATGTAGTCTTCTTCAGTTGCATCGGGATTGGCATAGATAGCATCGCGCTCGGACATCGCTTCCCACATTTCGGTGTGCCCCATCAGCACCACATCCAACACGCGCTTGTCTTCGTAAGCGAACTGATCTTGGCGCAACTTACCTAGGCGTTCGGTCTTGTCCAGCATGACTTCGCCTGAGGATTGCTCCAAGTCGCGACCAAGGATCTTCATGAAAGTGGATTTGCCGCAGCCGTTGGCACCAATCAAGCCGTAGCGGTTGCCGTCGCCGAATTTAACCGAGACGTTCTCGAACAGAGGCTTAGCTCCAAACTGGATGGTGATATTTGCGGTAGATAACATGAAGTTGCCTTATTTTTGGTTCATCTGGGTTTTGCGTGGGTCAAGGTCATATTAGCCAGTGGATCGAAAAATTTAGTTATCTCACCAAGTGCTGCCCCACCCTAATCCCTCCCCCGGTGGGATAATCAGCCACTTGCCAGCTTGCTGGCTTAGTGGATTGGCTAGTAGTTT
>JAVHQF010000120.1:0-3232 GCA_036170995.1 Sideroxydans sp.
TGAGTGTGTTACCACTCCACTGCCCGTTCATCGCGGTGCGGAACTGCCAGTCCCCACCCGCTGAAGTGAAGTAGCCTGCACCGAAGCGAATGGCTTTGTAGGTCGCAGTCGGTTTGGAAGCGTTCACAAAGTCATAGTTGGCGAAATCAGCAGACTTGCCTTTGCTCATCAGCGGCACATTCATGGCAAAGGAAGTATTGAAATTGACATCGCCCTTGCCCACCTTACCTTGAGCGGAATAGGTGACACTGAGCGGAGTGACGATGATGTCGTTGTACAGCGGCTGTACCACACCCGTCATCTTGATCTTATCGAACTTGCGCCAATCTACACCAAACGAGACACGCGGATCGAACGTACCCCAACGGTCGAGCGGGATGTTGTAACGCGAACTGAAGATGAGGCCGCCGCCTTGGAAATTTGTCGTTCCAACGAGCGAGTTGACGTTGGAGTAACCACCAAAAATTTCGACACTATGTCCACGGTCATACAGTGGAACTTTGTAGCTACCACCAAGCACTTTTACGCGACTCATATACGACGGGGACACCTGCATGTTCACTTGTGCGACATGATCTTTGTCGAACACGTTGGCATAACGATAAGCCAACCCAAAACGCGAACGTCCAGTTTCAGGCGAACCAGAATTGTCAAAAGTTGCCGTCCACAAACCAGGCTTACTATCGGTCACCAACACGCTGGCATCCACCTCATCATCCTTCTCGCCTGCCTTGAGCACCACATTCAATTGGCGCGCAGGATTCTCGTTCGCCAACCTCAATTCCCGCCCTACCTGTTTCGCACGCGGCACACCACCACTACGCACAGAAGGAATGGCGTTCAGCGCATTCTGCTCACTCACGAACTTGTTGTCTTTGACGATGATCTTTCCGTAATGACCTTCGATGACTTGGAAATGCACTGTGCCCGCTTCTAGTTCTTGTTCTGGCAACAACACATGCACAGCCGAGTAACCGCGCGAGGCATACAACTCCTCGACCGCTTCCAAGGCGCGCTCCACATCGGAAAAATCTTTTTCTTTCCCCACGAACGGGGCGACTACTGCATCGAAGTCAACCTGGGTAAGCAACTTCGCGTCATCAACGATAAAGCTATTGATGGCAAAGCGAACGACTGCTGGGGCTTCTTCCACAACAGGAGTGGTGGCTGCAACCCCAGAAGCTGTTAAATCAGCAGCTTGAGCAACAGGTGCGAAAAACAAAGCAGTGAACAGTAGGAGAGACAACCTAAAACTAGATGTCTTCAGGATAATCATTTTCATTCTCCTGTTATCTACACACTGGCAATGTATCTGCCAACGGTTGGCCACTGTCACTCATTACTCCCCCCTCTGCCAAGAGATCTTTTGCCTCTTCTTCTTTTTTCTTCTCTTGCGAATCATTCGAAGCCAGAACAATAGGCTCGGATGAATTTGGTACAACATTAGTCACTATGTTTGTGATCGCTTCAACAGCATTAGGATTCGAAGGTTCCAGTTTCAACACAGTCCCAGATGGGTAGAGAATACCTCCTAGCGTCATCGGATAGCTAACAGTGATTACTCCCTTATTGATCATTGTCCCAGCTGTGATCGCTCTTATGCCGACAACCCCAATACTATTGATCTCATTCGAGTTAACCAATGTCCCACTTACATTGAGTGAGCTGGCACCACTGGCACTTGTTGGATCGCTCAAATTAATCGTGCCTAGATTATTCAACCCTGTCGTAGCATTGAAAGTGGGAGCTAGACCTCCCGCAATATTGATCGTGCCCGTGTTGGTCGTTGTGCTCGTATTCATTGTGCCCTGTACATTCAACGTAAAATTAGAGGTGTTATTCAACGATGAAACGGTGAGCGTCGAACCATCAGCCACCGTCAAACGACCGTTATTATCCATCGAACCCAGCGAAGCACTAACCACTGAAGAGTCATAAACTACGACTGAATTGATTGGTATCACGACAGCGGCAACATTCATTTCATCAGGTAAAGCACCACCCGCCCAGTTACCCGCATCCGACCAGAGATTGCTTTGACCTAAGCCTGTCCATGTAACGCTGGAAAGCTGAGTGATATTGGCCGCTGTGCTGGCCGTGCTATTGACCAAATTATAGTTGCCCACATCTGCGCCGCCCAAGGTGATCCCACTTATGCTGACAACCTTGCTATTAAGTACATTCCTGTCAGCAAAATTCCCCGTGGCAGTAGCAACGTTCAAGCTATCGCCACTAACCATGCCGACAAAAGTCGATCCACTCGTGAGCAAGATTGCACTCGTATTGCCGTCGTAAATTTTGTTGTTCGCGGCGATACCATTCACAGTGCTGATATTTGCTTTATTAACGCTGTAGTTCGGGGTCGAGGTGAATCCTGCGAAGCTGTAGTTCGCCGCATCCGCTCCGCTCAGTACCGTCGAGGCGGTCTGTGCGTAGCTGCCTGCGTTGAGGTTGCCGCCGCTGCTGAGCAATGGGCTCACGGTGCTCGCTGTCGTACCGACCGCATCCGCTCCGATCACGTTAGCAAAGGTCACTGCACCATTCGCTGCTACCGTGCCGTAGGTGGTGTTCACCGCTGCAATGGCAGCTCCGGTCAGCGCTAATTGACCTACGCTGTAGTCGCCCACCACTCCAGTGAAGGTGTAGTTGCCTGCGTCTGTTCCGCTCAGTGCACTCACTGATTGAATTCCCAGATGGCTGCCCGCCTTCAGGTTGCCGCTTGTGCTGGTGAGGCCAGCAGTGTTCACCGCAATCGTCGCTGTACCTAAATTGTCGGGGGCGATGGCGTTAGTGAAGGTCGCTGTGCCCGCTACCAGTCCCGATCCGTAAATCGTGTTGCCTGCACTGATGCTGCCCGTCAGTGCCAGTTGACCTACGCTGTAGTTCGGGGTCGAGGTGAATCCTGCGAAGCTGTAGTTCGCCGCATCCGCTCCGCTCAGTACCGTCGAGGCGGTCTGTGCGTAGCTGCCTGCGTTGAGGTTGCCGCCGCTGCTGAGCAATGGGCTCACGGTGCTCGCTGTCGTACCGACCGCATCCGCTCCGATCACGTTAGCAAAGGTCACTGCACCATTCGCTGCTACCGTGCCGTAGGTGGTGTTCACCGCTGCAATGGCAGCTCCGGTCAGCGCTAATGGGGTGACTACAAGAGATCCTGTGGCATAAGAAATCGCATAACCTAATTGATCCACCGCACCGGAAGCGGTCAACGTATGCGTTGCGGCTGTCAGATTTC
>JAVHQF010000121.1:0-3194 GCA_036170995.1 Sideroxydans sp.
GGGTGACATAACTAAATTTTTCGATCCACTGGCTAATCTGGCCTTGACCCACGCACAACCCAGATGAACCAAAAATGTAAATAAAAAGATATTCCCACCCCTGCGGCATTTTGTCGCACCCCAATAACGGCGGGCTTCCAGTAGAATCCGCCGCCATGAACACCTCCCTCCTTTCCTCCCCAACAGGTCACTCGCATCTGCGCCGTTTATTCATGCTGCGCAATTGGGCCATCCTCGCGCAGTTCGCTACACTGATATTGGTGCACCGTTTCTTAAGTACGAACTTCGCTTGGACGCCGATGATCATCACGGTGGTGTTCTTGGCGTTGTTGAATCTACTCACTTGGTGGCGTCTGTCGCTCGACTACCCAGTTGGCAACCTCGAATTGTTCTTGCAATTATGTCTGGACGTGTGCGCGCTGACAGTGTTGCTGTATTTCGGCGGCGGCTCGACCAATCCTTTCGTCTCACTCTATCTATTGCCTCTAGTGCTGGCCGCCGCCACCTTGCCGCGCCGCTACACCTGGGGCATGGCCGCACTGACCGTGACGTGCTACAGCGTGTTGATGGTGTGGTACGTGCCGCTGCCGACTGGTGATGCCCATGCAGGACACGCAGGACATCTTGTAGCGGCCGTCCCTGCGGCCTCCTCTGTCACAACGCCCCCCGCGCACGACCATGCAGCGATGACGATGGATCACAGTCAACATCAGATGCATGAACCCCCTCTCCCCAGCCCTCTCCCCAGCCCTCTCCCGCAAGCGGGCGAGGGGGGAAATGGCATTTCTGACTACTGCCGCACCGAACCTGAATCCGCGCCCGCGAAAGCAACGGCTGACACCTCACCCCTCAACGATGCGTTCAATGCTCACGTGCTTGGCATGTGGTTGGGTTTCGTCATCAGCGCGACGGTAATCGCCTATTTCGCGGTAGAGATGGCAGCGGCGGTTCGCTTGCGCGATGCACAACTCAATCGCATTCGTGAAGAAACCTTGCGCAATGAACGCATCGTATCGCTGGGCACATTGGCGGCGAGTGCGGCACATGAACTGGGCACACCGCTATCCACTATGTCGGTGGTGATTGGTGAAATGCGCAACGACTGCATCGCCCCAGAGCAGACGGAAAGTCTCGTGTTGCTAGACGACCAAGTGCGCAATTGCAAACGCATCATAGACACCTTGGTGAATGAGGCTCAGAAGACCCCTGAGTTGATGAATGTCGAGCAACTCTTATTTGAGGTATTGGATGGATGGCAGTTGCTGCGTCCCACCGTGCATTACGACTATCAAGTCAGTGGTGCGCAACCTGCACCGCAACTACGCCCCGACCCCGCCTTGCGTGCAGCCTTGCTCAATCTGTTGAACAACGCGGCTGATGCATCAACAGAAGGCATGAAGATTATGTTGAGTTGGGATGCAAAAAAGATCGTGCTGGAGATACAAGACCAAGGGCTGGGGCTCACCGCCGAAACTGCTTCACGCGCAGGTTCTGCCTTCTTCACCACCAAGGAAGAAGGGCGCGGGTTAGGACTGTTCCTAGCCAACGCCACCTTGGAAAGACTAGGCGGCAACGTGCGCCTGTTCAACCGTGACGGCGGCGGCGCGACTACCGAAGTGACACTGCCCCTGCAAGGATTACTTGTATGAATAAAATCAACAACGACACGCCGACATTGCTGTTAGTGGACGACGACGATACCTTCCGCAGCGTACTGGCTCGCGCCTTGGAAAAACGCGGGTTCAGCGTGACCACGGCCGCCAGCGTCGAGACTGCCCTAGCGCTGATACAAGCTACCCCACCCGAATTCGCCGTCATCGACCTCAAGATGAAAGGTGCCTCTGGCTTGGTGCTGGTGCAGACCTTGCACGAAATCGATCCTGCCACTCGCATCGTCATGCTCACTGGTTACGCCAGCATCGCCACGGCAGTGGAAGCCATCAAGCTGGGCGCAACGCAATACTTGTCCAAACCCGTCAACGCCGATGAGATTGTGGCCGCCTTTGGTCATAACGCCAGTACATCTGCACCCGTGGAAGCACAGCCTATCTCTGTTGATAAATTGGAATGGGAACACATCAACCGCGTGTTACAAGAACACAAGGGCAATGTCTCCAACACCGCACGCGCGCTCAATATGCACCGTCGCACCCTGCAAAGAAAACTCGCCAAACGCCCCATCTGATTCGCCTAAAGATTCTGGTTTTGCTGCCGATTTGCTTCCTGTAGTTCACAACAACAGGGAAAACATGAAGCAGCCTATCGACTTGAAAGAGGCTATCCAGAAATTGGATAGCCTGCCCGCGATTCCCGTCATCGCACATAAGTTGATCGCACTTAAACTCGATACCGATGAGGGTGAACAGCAGATGATGTTGCTCATCGAGCAAGAACCCCTCATCTCCGCGAGGATCATCGGCTTATCCAACTCGCCGCTACTTGGTGCATCGCGCAAAGTCTCTACCGTCAAAGAAGCTGCCCTCCTGTCGGGGTTGAAACGCGTGAAGTCTGTAGCAACAGGCATCGCGATCATGTCGCTGGTGAGCAAACCTATCGGTCGTTTCGATCCACAAGAGTTCTGGCTACAACACCACATGGCGGTGGCTTTTGCCATGCTACCTGTGGTGCGTACCATGCCCTCCACACTGCGCCCAGCCGACGATCTGATCTTCCTCGCCGGCATGTTGCACGACATCGGTTTCCTTGCCTTGGCACACTTGAACAGCCAACTCAGCGACGACCTGCTCACTCGTATGCTGATCGAACCTGAGCGCCCAGTAACTTTGATCGAGGACGAGTTGATGGGTATCTCACACGCTGATTTAGGAGCCGAATTCGCAAAGTATTGGGGACTGCCCAGCGAGATCGTCGCCGTGTTGCGCTATCACCACACACCCGAGGCAGAAGGTGCTGAAGAAGGGTTGCCGCTGGCGCGCATCATCCATGTCACCGAAAAGTTACTCAGCTCGACTGACCTCCACGAGTGCGTAGGACACCAGGTGAGCGACGCAGAATGGGAGTCGCTCGGCATCAACCCAGACCATGCTGAAGAAGTCGCCATGCAGGCGGTCGAACAGTCCGATCAAGCGATGCAGTTCGGTGCCAGCTTCTAGGTCGTTCACTCTCTCGCTTTAAGGCTTTTGTGGTTCATCTGGGTTTTGCGTGGGCGACTAAAGCGAGATAAGGGATGCGTC
>JAVHQF010000122.1:0-3154 GCA_036170995.1 Sideroxydans sp.
CTTCTTGCTCGGCTTTTGCGATGGCATCTTTAGCGGCTTGCTCTGCACGCTGTTGCGCTTCGATCTGTTCACGCGCCAGCTTCTCGGCAGCTTCTTGTGCTTCACGGGCAATACGTTCTTGCTCTGCGATGGCAGCCTGTTCACGCGCCAGCTTCTCGGCAGCTTCTTGAGCGGCCTTCATTTGAGCGATATGCTGTTCCTGAATGATCTGTGTATCGTGGAGCTGACGCAATTTGGCGGCGGCAGCATTGCGTGCGACAGATGCTTCGTTGGCGTAACCACAGAAGAATGCCGGATCAATCGCAAGCACATCTGTTTCAGCGGCCATTTTGAGAATAGCGGCAGCATCCAGACCAAATGCTTTCAGTGGGATTTCACGAATCTCGGCAAGTTTCGCCTGAATCGCCTGAATGCGAACCTGTTCAGCGCGCTCACGTTCAGCACGTTCTTCTTCACGGCGCTGTTCTTCTGATTTGATAGATGCGTCAATGGGCGCTTCCAAACCCTGAATGACCTCAGTGATCCGCTTGGCTTCATCGTTAATTAAGCGTGTCCGAGCCAACAGAGGTGCATTGAGCGTAACCCGTTTTTTCTCCAGGCCAACGCGTAGGTTTTTCAATTCGCTTCGACCAGATTTAGCATCAGAAAAACCTTGCTCAGTGGAAACTTCAAAAACGACATCACCAAATCGTTGTTGTAAATCAGCGAGGGCAGAAGCCGTTTTGTTGAATTCAACAACGGTCGGGATAAAGGTTGCAGTTGGAACGGATGGGTTAAGTGTAGGCATGATGTTATCTCCAGTTAGTGCCGCCTTCCGGCAGCGGTTTTGTTAAAGGTCAATGACCATAACTGAAGATTACACGTTTCACTCTGTTTCAAAAGCTGAATATTTACCGCCTTGTTTTGAGCATTACCGGCGTTGAGATTGCTCCTGCAGAAAGTGTCAACAGCGCAGAGAGAAGGCAAAGTTTTTTGAGTGTCATAAAGTCGAGTCTGGGCGGTGAGTAATTAGGTTTGGGTGTCCAAAAAAGTGGCCTTGCGCATAATCAACGCCAAGCTCAAAAAGAATGACTGCTGTTGCTTCATCTTCAACAAATTCAGCGATGGTGGTGAGGCCGAAGTCATCCGCTACACGCCGAATGTTTTCGACGATGATGCGGTCATGGGGATTGTTGACGAGTTGCTGCACAAAACTGCCATCAATCTTGATGTAGTCAATATCGAAATGTTTGATGTAAAGGAAGGAAGAAAATCCGCTGCCAAAATCATCCAGCGCAAATTGAATGCCGGCACCACGCAACTTGTCGATCACTGTCCGTACACCGCCTAAGTGTGGCAAGGCTTCACGCTCGGTGATCTCAAGCACGATCCGTGAACAAGGAATATCGTGTTTGGCAAGGATGCTGGGGATGGATAACATCCAGTCAACGTCACCGAATGATGCTGAGGACAGGTTGACGAACACCTTGCCAGTTGGAATGTGCTTCAGTTCGCTAGCCACTTTCCGCAACATCAGATCATCGAGCGATTGGCATAAACCAGCCTTTTCTACTTCCTCAATAAACTCACATGCCTGGATGCACGCGCCATCTTCGATCATTCTGGCCAATGCCTCATACGCGACTGTTCCCTTCCCGTTAAAGCCAACGATGGGTTGTAATGCCACGGTGATGTTGCCGCTGTTCATTGCGTGCTTAAACCTATCCACTATGCGATTGCTTTGCGTATTGATTGGGTTTTTATCAGTCTTAGCGCATTGAGAAGAGGCCACATGATTTTTTCCCATCCGTTTGGCCTGATACAGAACATCATCAACAGCCGCATGCATGGATTCGAGGGTTGTCGCATCTTTCGGGTAGTTTGCAACCCCTAAGCTGGCGGTAACGGCGATAAGCTGTCCATTGGTCAGTGAAAAAGGTATGGTTGACAAGAACTCATGGATTTTGTGTGCGGCACGAAGGCTAGACTCGCAGTCGGTGTCACGCAACAAAATCATAAACTCATCACCCCCTAGTCGTGCGCTGACATCGGATTTGCGCAGGCACTTATTGATTCTCATGCCAAGCTCGATCAGCACTAGGTCACCAGCCGGATGGCCGAAGGTATCGTTGATGCCTTTGAAGTTATCAAGATCGAGTGAAATCACAGAAAAAGTGCATTCGTGACGCTCAGCACGCATAAACTCGTCATGGAGAGCATTTTCAAACCCACGCCGGTTCAACAAGTCTGTCAGGGGATCTCGGGTAGCCAGATTTTCAAGCTGGCCATGGTCGAATTCAACCGCCCCGACCATCGCGTTAAAATCGAAAGCCAACCCGCTAATTTCCTTGATCCGGCCAACATCTGTCACCCGCTTGCTCCAGTCCTTATGGTCAGTGATAGCGCGAATTTTCTTTGCGATAACTAAGATCGGCTCCAAAACATTGAATTTGAGGTTGAGGTACAGGACAGCGAATAACAACCACATACCGAAAAACGTGTAATACAAGGCGGTCTTAACTGAGTAGTTCAGTGGTACGACAACCGAGGACGATGGGTAGGTAATATTGATCGTGCCAATGACGCTGCCAACAGCTTGCGTATGGCAAGACACACAATTTTGGGTGGTTAGGACAGGGTAGTGATAGTTCACAAATTCCCCATCATCAGATATTTCAATGGCCTCAACTGTGGGTGAGTCTTTACTGCCGGGCACGAAAGAAACGGAATGATGAAGACCTAAATCCATGCTTCCAATGACATCACCAACCTCTTGAGAGGTGAGGTGGTCACGCATCGCATAGATCAACGAATTTTCAACCAACTTGGCATCACGGTTCGCTACATGAATGAATACATTTTCAACCGCCCTTGCTTTTACCGCTCCCGATATTGAATACAGAAACACCCCTGTAAACAGAAGCGAGAAGAGGGAAAGCAGAAAAAACGTAACGCTCAGAGAGAACGTGATTTTGTATTTGAAGACTGTCATCAGTTTGCGCGTGAAACCTCGGTCATGCCGGGAGGTAGAGCGCGGAACGCGAAGCGTTCCCTGCTTTGTGGCTACCTAAATCACGCATTTCCTTTCTTGTTGCCACAGTTAAAAAGCCATATCCATCTGCACGCTGAATAACTTTGCAGCACCGATGAGAAATACCTTGTACGACAACTTGCC
>JAVHQF010000123.1:0-3140 GCA_036170995.1 Sideroxydans sp.
AAAATGCGCACCGCCTACGCCTTTGGGGCGGATGCGGTGTATGCCGGACAGCCACGCTACAGCTTGCGCGCGCGCAACAACGAATTCACTATGGAAGGCTTGCGCATCGGTATCGAAGAAGCGCATGCGCTGGGTAAGAAACTGTTCGTTGCCAGCAACCTGATGCCGCACAACGCCAAGGTGAAGACCTACATGGCGGACATGGAACCCGTCATCGCCATGCAGCCCGATGCGCTCATCATGGCCGACCCTGGCCTGATTGCAATGGTGCGCGAACGTTGGCCAGAGCAAGAGATTCATCTTTCCGTACAAGCCAACACTGTCAATTACGCGGCAGTGAAGTTCTGGAAATCGCTCGGCCTGTCGCGCGTCATTTTGTCGCGCGAACTCTCACTCGACGAGATCGAAGAGATACGCCAGCAATGTCCAGACATTGAGCTCGAAGTGTTCATTCACGGTGCGCTGTGCATCGCTTACTCGGGCCGCTGCCTGCTCTCAGGCTACTTCAACCACCGCGATGCGAACCAAGGTACATGCACCAACTCCTGCCGCTGGGATTACAAAGTAGAGAACGCAATCGAAGACGGCACGGGCCATATTGAAAAGATTGACTTCGATTTCGACAAGGCATTGAGTGATAGCGCGCTGTCCGACTGCGGCTCGCAACCGCGCCACCCAGAGGCGGACAAGGTGTACGTCATCTCGCGCCAAGACCATCCTGGTGAGCTCATGCCCGTGTTGGAAGACGAGCACGGCACTTACATCATGAACTCGAAAGACTTGCGCGCCGTCGAGCACGTGGAGAAACTCGCCAAGATCGGTATCGACTCACTCAAGGTAGAAGGCCGCACCAAATCCATTTACTACGTGGCACGCACCGCACAGGTGTACCGCCAAGCCATCGACGATGCCGTCGCTGGTCGCCCCTTCAATCTGGAACTGCTAGGCGCACTGGATGCACTGGCGAACCGTGGCTACACCGATGGTTTCTACGAACGCCACCACACCCACGAGCAACAGAACTACATGCGCGGCCACTCCGAGAGTTTCCGCCAACAATACGTCGGCGACATCGTGGCCTGTGCCAATGGCATGGCTGAGATAGACGTGAAGAACAAATTCTCTGTCGGCGACAAGTTGGAGATCATCCACCCTGCGGGCAACAGCATCGTCGAACTGAAAGAGATGCGCAGCATGGAAGGCAGCCCCATCGTCGTCGCCCCGGGAAGCGGACACAAAGTGCGGATACCATTGCAGGGCGACCTTTCAAAAGGCATGGTGGCAAGGTTTATTTGATTGGAGAATGTTGTAATGACTAATTCACAAGAAGAAAACTGGGTTACAACATTCAAAAAAGCATTAGTCAAAATCGAATCCGAACTTAATGAAGGGCAGAGAAAAATACTACTCGGACATTATCATGCACCCGACATGGCTCTTTCAGTCCAACGGTTTGCAGAAATTGCAGGGTACTAAGGGGTGCGTGCAGGAAGCCTTCAATATGGAAAGTTTGCAAGGAAAATATCCGCGCTGATTGGTGAGCCTACTCAAGGCGATCAAATTAGTACGATTGCACAGTGGAAGGGCGACCTGAAAGATAGTAGAGGCCACGGGCAATGGGTTCTTTTTGAAGAGGTCGCTCAGGCTCTTGAAGAGCTAGGCTGGGTCGGAAATCAACGTGAACGCGCTCTCTCGGACGAAGAAGGATCTGCTTTCCTTCTGACTTGGAAGGAAGGAAACCCACCACACAGATTTATCGATTTTAAACACCATGAAACATGGAGGTGTTTTAGTCACAAGCAGGCAAAAGTTGGCGAT
Organism: Sideroxydans sp.; assembly: GCA_036170995.1. GTDB lineage: Bacteria > Pseudomonadota > Gammaproteobacteria > Burkholderiales > Gallionellaceae > Sideroxyarcus. Next base: position 1,819 of record JAVHQF010000123.1, read on the forward strand.
TTAGTCTATTTGATGAAACAGGGAAAACCTCCTCGTGGCATCTTCGGCAGAGGACAAATCATCTCTAGCCCATATCAAATCCAGAATCCTGGAAGTAAACCCCAATGGGTTGTTGATATCCAAATTGATGAAATTACCGACCCAATCTCATCCATGTTTATTACTGAAGCTGAATTACTCCAATTACATCGAGGAGAGGGTTTGTGGCATACGATGTTTAGTGGCGTCAAAATTCCACAAGAAGTAACTGAGGCAATTGAAAACAGTAGGCAATGGAAATTTGCCGCCACTACACTCAATAGACTTCCAACTCAATCAATTCCAGACATAACCACTAAAAAAAGTGAAATCGAAGTACGCATAGGGCAACAGCAGTTTCGCGAAAACCTATTGCAATACTGGCGTAGCTGCTCAGTTACAGGCTGCTCATTTCAAGAAGCACTGATTGCATCGCATATTGTTCCTTGGGCTACAGCTTCAGATTCTGAACGACTTGATGTATCTAACGGACTGCTACTAACACCCAATCTAGATAAACTGTTCGACAAATACTTAATCAGCTTCAACTCTCGTGGTGAAATATTGATTTCAAAATCTCTAAGCAGCAAAACCAAGTCAGACTTTGGAATCAATCCTTCCATGCAGTTACGAAGAACCGATGAAAAACTTCTTTCATATTTGAAGAAGCATGAGAAGGCATTTTTAGAAAAGGAACAAGAGAGGTGATTGCATGAAAAAAGCTGACAAACTGCTCTACGACAAGATTGAAGCTATCGCCGACAAGAACATTGCCAATCAATCTGCCATTGCGGGAGAAATTCAGGAGCTCGTGTCTGATGCAGATAGCGAATCTTTGCAAATCATTCTGGATGATGTCAAAAAACGATTAAGCGGCCCTGGGTGGGGAAGTTATAAATCTGCGGTCGCGGGTATCAAATTTGCGCTTGAGGACATCCTTCAGGCGCGCTCGAAAAAAATGTGATGCGCCAAAATGAAGACTTATATTAAGGGCTACCGCCTCACGCTAGGTAGCACCGCCTTCATCCTCGGTTTCGCGGCGATCAACGCCGTGCTTTACCAGCTACCGCTGTATGCATTCGCGTTCAGCGAATTAAACGTCTTCTCGCTTCCCGGCATCTTGACGGCATTGACGCTGTTCGTGATGGTGATGCTGCTGACGTTGCTGGCCTTGTTCTTATTCGCGCTCATCTCGCAACGCTTGCTCAAACCCATCGCGATGTTCTTCGCCTTCGGCAACGCCATCGCGATCTATTTCATCCAGACCTATCAGGTGGTGTTGGACAAGTCCATGATGGGCAATG
>JAVHQF010000124.1:0-3136 GCA_036170995.1 Sideroxydans sp.
TCATGCGGAAATGCAGTTCAGGCAACAAGCCTGCGGTTTATGGTGCGCTTACGATTGAACTATACAGGGGAGATTGGCTTTCACCCGGTCACGAACTGCCTCTCTTGTCTGGATCGCATCTCCAGAAAAGTACTTTTTTACTACTGATGCGCCATCTTCGTCATCTGTAGCAATCAATTTGAACGGGTCGCCATCAAAAAACGGTAACGGTTGAGAGCTACCAATCTTGAAGGCACATGCCTTTAGCGGGTAAAGTTTCATGATCTCGATGAATTTGAGGTCGAACGTCAGTAATGCCGGAAAGAAGTACCTTGCTTGCTTTTCCGGACTGAATGTAATTGACTTCTCCAGCTGCCGAACATGCCACATGTCCCAAGCCATGTTACGCAGTAATTCCAAGATGTCATTTTTGGATCTCTTTTGAATCTTCCCAAAGAACGTAAGCTCCTGCCCGCGATTGAAATATTCCCGAGCAACTACAGCTTCCCGCATGTTCATCGTGGCAAGGGTCGAATGACAGAACTCCAGAAAAGCCGCTATCTTTTTGCCAAGGCTTGCGCTTGGGAACTTCAGTTGAATTATCGCCATCTTAATCAGGCAGGCATACATATATCGATGGTTGGATATGAGTCCATCCAACATGGCACTATCTTCAATGTCCAAATACATTTTGGACACTTGCCGCTGCGCGATAGTAGCCAATTCCTGATCAGACAATGTCGAGCACACTTCCCCATTTGACTTCAACCAATCAGCATCGATCGTGCGTAAAATTTCATAGGCCTTGAGGTTTTCAAAGATCTTGTCAGCTGATTCGCCATCCGCAAGCCGTGGAAGGTTTTCCGTAAAGTAGGGAATTGGATCGACGTAAACATCAGGTCTCGCAATGAAATTGAAGACTTCCTGGAAGTCTGCTGGGATGCCGCCGCCACGCCTACCTGCCATATGCGGCACAAGGTAACTCATTGCATTTGTGTCGAGCGAAATGGAGAAGTCAATCGGATATGTGGATTGCCCGGATTCCATCTCCACAGCAGTCTCCGAGTCTAATACAAGAACCCTCTCGGTCTTGAACAGGCTACGAATGGCGGCACCAGCTGAAAATGTTCGGTTCACAGCGAAGCCCGGTGATGCTCCCTTGTCGGAAGCGAAAACAAATTTATAATCCTTCAGAAGTGGGGCTGCTAATCGATACAAATCAAGCGCCTCAGCGGTGCTATCCGAATTGCAGATTCGAGCAACAATCTGCTCAATATTAATCTCAGGGAAATTCACCACTATTTATCTCCAGCCTACATGTAGTTAAATGGATGACAACCTTGTCCGGGTCGCAAGAGTTAAACTACGTACTGCACCAACAGCTTGGAGAACACAGCTCTTCAGATAAGCTTGTATTGCAAGAATGTCTCTTGTCTCTTGGAGCGAAGCAACTCGCAGAACTTATACGCCATGTACTTTTCGAGATCAGCCTGAGGCACTTTTTGGACTTGCTCTGGTCGGCTGGAGTCGGCATCGCCCATCCGGAACTCTTCGAATTTGTACGTAACAAAACCCATAGCGATCCTCTGATCTTCCTTTAGATCGTCCAACAAAGTTAGGCCAAGCTGCATTTTAGCTATATTAGCCTTGTCGAACATGGACCGCACAATTCCGAACTGCTCACCGTTCTTCAAAAACGAGAACTGCGCTAGCAGCAGTACAAGATTTTTAACCTTGTCTACGGTTTCATCAGGTTCTAGTGAATATGCGCGAGTCCTAGCTCGATTCAACACTTCAGTCTGAATATCATCCCAAGATCGCTTGGTCATCTCGATGCCGAACTCGCCGGCAAGTATATGGAGGTCCTTTGGATCTTTAGCCGTATATATGCATTCGTCGAAATCCCACTTCTCAGCTTTCTGTACAAACTTCTTAATCAGAGCCGGTCCGTTATATGCGCTGCTCAGGTGAACGTATTTTTGAATGGTTCCAAATAACTCGACATAGCAGTACAAGTTGGCCCCCTGACTAAATAGATACAGGTGATGAGTGGGGTACCAGTCTTCGTGAGTGTGTTTCTCTGTCTCGAAAAGACGCTCTACCTCATTCGTTGGATAATAGGGAAAAACACTTGCTCGCAGGAGTGGCTCAGAATTGATCAGATCACCCTGGTCTAGGAGGTGATTGAAAGCTTCTCGTGCGACCCCATTGTAGCTGGCGAAACCAATTGCGATCTTGAGCACTCCGCGAAGGACCTGAAGAGAGTTAGGACTAGCAGTAACAAATAGGCTGTCAGCATAGATCGCAGCATTGGTGCTCAACTCCAGGTCGTAGCCGCCATTAAGCTCCGACTTTACAACCGGGGACTTCGCGTATTGCTTGGCCTGCCTCAGTGTCGCCGCCAGAACTGTTACAGTTCTTCTGGAATTGCTCTTAAGAAAAACTGGTCGCTTGGGCACTACCGAAAAATCTTTTTTGAGTATGAACTGTAGCTGTTCGAGAGACGCGGCCTCGACCGTGTTTGTCACAATCCGGGCTTCAGTCTGTGATTGATCGCCCCGATCTCGTGGAGGTTGCAGCAGGATTGTCAGGGGAGAGAGTGCAAGTGCGAACTGCTTGTCCACTGTTTCACCGAGCTTCTCACCGCATTTCGCACATAAAATATCATGCGAGATCAGTGCTCCGCCAATGGAGTTTTGAATAATATGCTCACCGTGTTGAACCGTTGTTGATTCATTAAAATCTTCACCACACAAAAAGCATTTCTCTGGCATTACTTTATCTCTTTCTAGTTCTGACGTCATGCGGCACTCCGCGCGGACGCAGCCCTGCTAACCTACGTATTTTTCATTAAATTTCATTCGCATGGTGGTAGAGTGTATATTCTATAGGGAATCTACAACTGCGGGGGGCAAGACGCTCGAAGAACACCTCGCTTTCGGTTGTCAGGTTGTTGATCGCTCTTCGCTACAGGCTATGGTTGAATGTCTGCTAACAGGTAGTCAATCTAGGCTTGCAAGACTGTTTTGGGTCGAAAGCTGTTGTTCGTGAAGGGCTGTTTCATCGTCCAAGCCGAAATGCTGACTATCGATAACACCAATTATCGCTAGCTGACAGATTTTTTGGCGGGGGGGGGGGGGGCGAAAAAACCGGGCCG
>JAVHQF010000125.1:0-14582 GCA_036170995.1 Sideroxydans sp.
GCATCGCCATAGACAACACGTTCGCCCGCTTCGCTTGCTTCTTGCACGCGGCGTGAGTCAAGATCAAGCGCAATGAAGCTGATGCCTTCTGCATGCATAAATTTGGCCAGCGCCTGACCACTACGCCCGTAGCCACAGATGATGATGTGTTCCTTTGTCGCCATGCTCTGCACGGCGATCTGGTGCATCTGCATGGCACGATCCACCCACTCTTCGGGTGACAAACGACGCACGATGGCTTCTGAGTATTGAATGAGGAAAGGCGCAACGAGCATGGAGATGAGCATGGCGGCCAGTACGTTCTGCGTCACAGCGGCGGGCAGTAAATTCACTCCACCCGCTAGCGTCAACAGCACGAAACCAAATTCTCCCGCTTGCGCCAAGCCCAAGCCTGTGCGCAAGGCGGAGCCCCAACTACCACCGAAGACGCGTACCAGACCCGCAACCACTAGCGCCTTGAACGGGATCAAAATAAGCAGAATCAGGAGAATCCAGCCCCATCCGACGAGGATGGCTTGAACATCCAACAGCATGCCGATCGTAACAAAGAAGAGGCCGAGCAACACGTCACGAAACGGTTTGATGTCTTCTTCCACTTGGTAACGATATTCGGTCTCGGAGATCAGCATGCCGGCAACGAATGCGCCCAACGCCAACGACAGTCCGCTCAGTTCGGTGATCCATGCCAAGCCAAGGGTGAACAACAACACATTCAACATGAAGAGTTCGGAGGATTTTTGTTGGGCGACCAAGTTGAACCAAGGGCGTAATAATTTTTGGCCAAAAATCAGCAATGCGGCTAGCACCAGCGTGGCTTTAAGCATAGCCATCGCGATCACGCCGCCCAAGTTGTCGTTACTTTGAGCCAGCGCTGGGATAAGGATGATGAGCGGAACGACTGCCAAATCCTGAAACAGCAATACGCCCATGATCTTCTGTCCATGCGGCGCATTTAGCTCGGCACGCTCGACCAGCAGTTTGCTCACAATGGCAGTGGAAGACATGGCCAAGATACCGCCCAAGGCCACGCCCGCTCGCCAATCCATGGCAAAAGCCAAGCTGGCCAGCATCACTAACGAGATGGTGAGTACCACCTGTGCCGTACCTAAACCAAACACCAATTTCTGCATAGCACGTAATTTGGCCAAACTGAATTCAAGGCCGATGCTAAACATCAAGAACACCACGCCGAACTCGGCGAGGTGGCGCGTCTCGGGGGCATCGGGTATCCAGCCCAGCGCGTGCGGACCAATAAAAATACCCACGATGAGGTAGCCCAACATGGCAGGTAGGTGTAACAAGCGGAACACCACCACCACCCCGACGGCAGCGGCAAGCAAAATGAGTAAGAAATGTAGGGAGCTATCCATGCCCCGATGATGCCTCAAGTTGGTGCACTTGCAAAATTGAAATAGACCACCCCGCTTCGCCTCACCCTTTTTCAAAGAGGGCTACGGGTGAATTGACGCATGGCAAATCACCAATATGCCGTCATTCATACGCGACACTGGAATGACGCTGATATAATTTGCTGCATGAATAAAAACATCACCGCTGGACCTCATGCGCTCGACCTCGCACGCCAAGTTATAAACATCGAAGCTGCCGCTGTGCAAGCACTTGTGACGCGCATAGACAATCAATTTCTCAATGCCCTCAACCTCATCCTCGCCTGTCATGGTCGTGTAATCGTGAGTGGGATGGGTAAATCGGGGCACATCGCACGCAAGATTGCCGCAACACTGTCCAGTACAGGCACGCCCGCTTACTTCGTTCATCCTGGTGAGGCAAGCCACGGCGACCTTGGCATGGTCACCGCACAAGACGTTTTCATTGGCATCTCTTATTCGGGTGAGAGCCAAGAGTTGCTCACCATCGTCCCGACTATCAAACGCCAAGGCGCGAAACTCATTACGCTGACGGGCAAACCAGAATCCAGCTTGGCGCGTGAGGCAGATGTGCATCTGAACGGCGCAGTAGCACAAGAGGCTTGCCCGATGGGCTTGGCACCCACCGCCAGTACCACGGCGGCACTGGCGTTGGGCGATGCACTCGCTGTCGCCTTGCTGGATGCGAAAGGATTTGGCGAGGCCGATTTCGCGCGTTCTCATCCTGGAGGCAGTCTAGGGCGGCGCTTGCTCACCCACGTGCGCGATGTGATGCACACCCATGCCAGCATCCCCAGCGTACCTGAGTCGGCAACTCTGGCAGATGCGGTGCTGGAGATCTCGCGCAAGGGACTGGGTATGACGGCGATTGTTGATGCAAAACATTTACTGGTAGGCATCTACACGGATGGCGACTTGCGTCGTACATTAGAAAAGAAAATGGATTTCACTGCCACCCCCATCACCGCCGTGATGTCGCGCACCCCCCGCTGCATCGGTCCTGATGCGCTGGCGGTTGAAGCGGTGCAATTGATGGAGCAGTACAACATCAACCAGCTGTTGGTGGTGGATACAAATAAAAAAGTTGTGGGCGCACTGAATATGCACGACTTGCTTAAGGCGAAAGTGATCTAAACGATGCCGCTCACCCACAAAATAAAACCTATTCACTTGGTGGCTTTCGATGTGGACGGCGTACTCACCGATGGCGGCTTGTACCTGTCAGATTCGGGGGAAGAGTTCAAGCGTTTCAATTCGCTGGATGGTCATGGTTTGAAGATGTTACGCGCCTCGGGCGTGGAGCTCGCCATCATCACGGGACGCAGATCAAAATGTGTCGAGTTGCGCGCTAAAAATTTAGGCATCCACCGCCTATATCAAGGTGTTGATGATAAGTGGGCGGCGATGCAAGCGCTGTTGGCCGACACCCAGTTCCCTCCTGAAGCGGCTGCGTTCATGGGGGATGATGTAATTGACCTACCCATCATGCGCCGCGTCGGTTTGGCACTTAGCGTGCCCGCTGCACCGCAACTGGTGCGTGACCACGCCCACTATGTGAGCCAGCTCGATGGTGGGCATGGTGCGGTGCGTGAAATTTGTGAGCTCATCATGGCGGCACAAGGTACGTTGGCATCGCAACTTGCCACCTACCTTAAGTAAGCGATGAACACCCAGCGCATCACTGGCAGACTCCGCGCTTGGCTTCCGCTATTGCCGCTACTGGGTTTGCTATACGCCAGCTATTGGCTGAGTTTGCAAGTTCAGCCTTTGCCCTTGCTCACCAGAGAAGTGCGGCACGATATAGACTTCACCGTCGAACATTTGACTTCCACCATATTAGATACACAAGGCGTGTCGCGCTCTATCTTGTCGGCCGACAAGATGTGGCACTTTGCGGATGACAACACCACGCATTTACTGATGCCTAGCTTTGTGAGTGTAAAGGTGGGGCAGCCTCCCGTACTCATGACGGCCAAGCTTGGCACACTGAGCAGCCATAGCGAGGATGTTTTCATGCAAGACGATGTCTCCATCACGCGCACCAACCTCAAGACCTTGAACGAATTGCGCTTTACGACGGACTTCCTTCACATCGCGCCCAACAAAGATTTGGCTGAAACCAGCTCTCCCGTCTTGATGTACGACAACAAAAACGTCGTCAGCGCTGTCGGTCTTTTGTTCGACAATCAAGCGCGCACCGTGCGCTTGCTATCCCAAGTCAGAGCCAAACATGAACCCAAAAATTAATTCTCTTTTTCTGTTTGTCGCACTCCTGTTGGCTTGCAATGTAAGCAATACTTACGCCGAGACAGCTGATCGTGACAAACCCTTACATCTCGTTTCGGACAGCATGACCTTGGATGATGCCAAGCAGACCAGCACGTTTGAAGGTCACGTCGAACTAACTCAAGGCACTTTGCGTATCGTGGCTGAAAAGGTTGTCGTGGTGGAAAATGCGCAGGGCTATCAGTATTTGACCTCGACTGGTACGCCCACCAGTTTCCGCCAAAAGATGGAAGGTTCAGATGAGTATGCAGAAGGATACAGCGAGCGCATTGAGTACGACACCCAAGCAGGTAAGGTGGATTTCTTCAAGGGTGCGCGCGTGAAACGTGGGCAGGATGAGGTGATGGGTGATTTCATTACTTACAACAGCAAGAGCGAGATATTTCAAGCGCGCGGCCAAACTCTGGAGGCTGGCGGCAAACCAAGTAATAAAGATCGTGTACGTGCAGTGATCCAGCCCAAGAAAAACAAAACGAAGAATGTGCCAAGCAAGCAGGATGGTTTGTCTATACAACCCATCCCCGCTTTGAGTAAGCCGGCAACAACAGCGACACAACCATGAGTGAACTGCGCACAGTTTCGCTCAAAAAACTTTACGGCTCACGCACCGTAGTGCATGACGTTTCTCTCTCTGTAAATAGTGGTGAGGTGGTCGGCTTGCTCGGTCCGAATGGAGCAGGCAAGACCACCAGCTTCTATATGATTGTAGGTTTGGTGGCGGCAGATGGGGGCGAGATCACCCTCGACAGGCAGAACGTCACGCACGAACCTATCCATCGCCGCGCACGCTTAGGGCTGGCGTATCTACCGCAAGAGGCCTCTATCTTTCGGCGCATGACAGTGACTCAGAACATCCAGTCCGTTTTGGAGCTTCATGGCTATACGCCAGAGGAGCAGTTAGAACGTCTGGAAGCGCTGCTCAATGACTTGCACATCACTCACATCCGCAACAACTCGGCCATCAGCCTGTCTGGCGGTGAACGTCGTCGCGTCGAAATCGCCCGCGCACTAGCCACTGACCCGCGTTTCATCTTGTTGGATGAACCTTTCGCGGGCGTGGACCCTATCGCGGTCATCGACATTCAAAAGATCATCCGTTTTCTCAAGGAACGCGACATCGGCGTACTTATTACCGACCATAACGTGAGGGAAACATTGGGCATTTGTGATCGCGCTTACATCATCAACGCTGGCGCAGTGATGGCGGAGGGCAAGCCCGATGAAATCATCTATAATGAGGGCGTGAGGAAGGTGTATCTGGGCGAGCACTTCAAGCTATAAGAAGCGCCGACCATCACCAAACATCCGTAATGAAACCAGCTCTCCAACTCAGGCAATCACAACAACTGCTACTCACCCCGCAGTTGCAGCAGGCCATCAAGTTGTTGCAGCTCTCCACCTTAGAAATCAATCAAGAAACGGCTCGCCTGTTGGACGAGAATCCATTCCTCGAACGCGAAGACGATAACGGCAACCAAACCTATAGCGGTAGCGCTAGCAGTAGCGCCGAAACGACATCCAACAGTAACCAGACTCAGGCTCCCGAAACTGAAACGCGCACCAGCGAGACCGATTGGACAGAGCCGTCTTTCTCTGCTAGCGCTGCCAGTCCCGACGATGAAGACGAAGGTTATGGCGAGGTGGCGGCGGATCGCCCCAGCCTACGCGAACATCTGCTGTGGCAATTGAACATGAGCCAGCTCGATGCGCGCGATAAGAAGATTATCAGTCTGCTGATTGATGCACTGGATGAAAACGCTTACTTGTCGCAACCTCTGCAAGAGATTGTTGAGCTACTTCCGCAAGAACTGGACATCACACTGGACGACCTTGAGACAGCCCTCGTTCAATTGCAACACCTAGATGAACCTGGTATCGGTTCGCGCAACTTGAGCGAATGTTTAGCACTCCAGCTCGAAGCCATGCCTGAAGATGTGCCAGAACGTGACTTAGCATTGGTGCTGGTCACGAAACATCTCGATCTACTAGCCTCGCGCGAATTCAACAAACTAAAAAAATTGTTGCACTGCGATGATGACGCACTCCGTTGCGCACAAGCCCTAATCGTTCGCTTACAACCCAAACCTGGCATAGCTTTCGAGCAACGCGCGGCAGACTATGTGGTGCCAGATGTGTTGGTAGAGCGTGTCGGCGGTATCTGGCGTGCGCGTCTCAATCCAGAGGCGATGCCGCGCCTACGCCTCAATCATGTTTACGCCAACATCTTGCAACAGCGTGGCGATGGCAATGCACAAGGCATGGTGACGCAACTACAAGAGGCGCGCTGGTTCATCAAGAATTTGCAACAACGCTTCGAGACTATTTTGCGTGTAGCACAAGCCATCGTGGGGCGTCAGTCTCAATTCTTTCAGCACGGTGACATCGCCATGCGTCCCTTGGTACTGCGTGAAATTGCAGCACAATTAGACTTGCACGAGTCCACCATTTCGCGCGTCACCACGCAAAAGTTCATGCACACGCCGCGTGGCATTTATGAATTCAAATATTTCTTCGGCAGTGGATTGGCTACTGAAGCGGGCGGTGCGTGTTCATCCACCGCCATCCGTGCGCTCATCAAACAGATGGTCAGCGAAGAAGATGCCAAGCATCCACTCACTGACAGCCGCATGGCAGAAATCCTGGCACAGCAGGGCATCGTCGTCGCCCGCCGTACCGTGGCAAAATACCGGGAATTAATGAGTATCCTCCCGGTGAATCTTCGTAAATCACTCTAACCATAAAGGAGCAGGCCATGAACCTCAACCTCACAGGACGTCACCTCGAAATCACGCCAGCTATCCGCGAACACGTGCAGACCAAACTAGACAAGGTCAAACGTCATTTCGACAACGTGATTGACATCAATGTCATCCTATCCGTAGATAAATTGGTTCAAAAAGCAGAAGCCACGGTCCATCTGTCTGGCAAAGATATTCATGCTGAGACCGAGGATGCCAATCTCTACGCAGCGGTAGACGCACTGGTTGATTCGCTGGATCGCCAAGTGCTGAAGCATAAAGAGAAACGCAACAACAGCCGTCATGACGAATCTGGCAAACATCCAGTAGCAGAATGAAGTGATGCGGGGTAGCCTCAGGGTTGCCCCGTTTTATTTGGTGAAACAACATGAGTTTGATTAGCAAGATATTAACCTCCGAATGTGTATTGCTGGATGCGGAATCGACCAGCAAGAAGCGCGTGTTCGAACGCGTTGGCATTTTGTTCGAGAACACGCAGAACATCGCGCGAAGCCAGGTGTTCGATAGCCTGTTCGCTCGCGAAAAGTTGGGCTCGACCGGACTCGGTCAAGGGGTTGCGATACCGCATGGGCGCGTCAAAGGCTTGAAAGATGCGGTTGCTGCATTCGTGAAGATGCAGACCCCTATCCCTTTCGATGCACCCGACGGCTTACCTGTCAATTTCATCTTTGTCTTGCTCGTACCTGAGCGCGCAACCGACCTGCATTTGCAGATTCTCGGAGAATTAGCGCAAATGTTCAGCGAACAAAATTTTAGAGATGCACTGACGAACACGAATGATGTGCTCGCAATCCATAAGTTATTCAATGACTGGAAAGCCTAATTTCCATGCCACAAATCAATATCCGCAAGCTATTCGACGATAAGCAAGAGCGCTTGGGATTGTCTTGGGTCGCAGGTGCCGATGGGGCAGAACGCATTTTGAATAGCGACACGGTTAATGCATCAAACCTCGGCCTGATTGGCCATATGAATCTGGTGCACCCTAACTGGGTGCAGGTGCTGAGCAACACCGAACTGGATTACCTGCACGCATTGTCCCCCATCGAACTTGCCTCTGCTCTCGCACAACTGGAGCGCAATAAGCCCTCTTGCCTCATCGTCGCAGGTGATACCGACATCCCCAAGGGGCTAATTGATTTTGCCAACAAGACAGAGACGCCTCTGTTCCGTTCACATTTAAGTAGCGTGCACCTGATGTGGATGGTGCGCCACTACATGGTCAAAGCACTCGCCGAATCCACCACGCGCCACGGCGTATTCATTGACGTACTCGGTGTCGGCGTGATGATCACTGGCGATAGCGGCGTGGGCAAGAGCGAACTGGCACTGGAACTCATCACGCGCGGTAATGGCTTGGTGGCGGATGACATCGTCGAGTTGTATCGCATCTCACCTGAAGCGCTGGAAGGTCGCTGCCCCGAGTTGTTGCGTGACTTCTTGGAAGTACGTGGCTTGGGTGTACTCAACATACGCACCATGTTCGGCGAGACCGCTGTACGTCGCAAGAAAAGCCTCAAACTAATCGTGCATCTTTATCGTCCGCAGTATGACGACCTAGCTAAACTTGATCGTCTACCGCAGTCTGGGCGTGAAGAAATCATAGGCGTGAACATCAGTAAAGTAGAGATCCCCGTGATGGCTGGTCGAAACCTTTCTGTCTTGGTCGAAGCTGCCGCACGCAACTTCGTATTGCAGCAACGCGGCATTGATACCATGCAAGAATTTATCACGCGCCAAGAACAGCAGATTTACGGTAGCGGCATCTAAGCATCAATAACCTAGATGCTTTTAAGAATCGTAGCGAGCATGACAGAATGCAAGGAGCCGCGCAGTGAATGACGGGAAAATCCGCGATTTCGGCGCAGACTTACCTTTAGGTTATGTCGAAGCCACATACCTTATAGGTAGGCGAGGATTGGACGAGCACGCGACGACGCAGTCTAGCAGCACAGTCGATTATTAAAGGCATCTCATGCAACTTTTTCTCATCAGTGGACTATCGGGTTCTGGCAAAAGCGTGGCGCTCAAGACATTGGAGGACGCTGGCTTTTACTGTGTGGACAATCTTCCCGTTGAGTTGCTGACTGACCTCATCGACAATCTACAGAACGCAGGCTACACCCGTATGGCGGTGAGCATTGACGTGCGCAGTGGCACCAGCGTCGAGCAGTTACCCACGCACATCGCGGGGATGAAACGTTTTGGCGTGGATGTGCATGTGCTGTTCCTTGATGCACAGACGGATACGTTGGTGAAGCGCTTCTCCGAGACTCGCCGCTCACATCCGCTCAACGATGGCGTTCGTACGCTACCTGAGTGCGTCGCTTATGAACGCGAACTGTTGGCCAATATAGCGGAATTGGCACACCACATCGATACCACCGAACTGGGGGCGAGTGCCTTGCGTGCGTGGGTGAAAAATTTCATCCGTCTTGATCGTGCACGTCTTACTTTACTGTTTCAATCGTTTGGTTTCAAACATGGCATCCCACTTGATGCAGACTTGGTGTTCGATGTGCGCTGCTTGCCTAATCCGCATTACGACCCCGAATTGCGTCAGCTCACTGGACGTGATGCACCAGTTGTTCGCTTCTTGGAAGAAACGCCGCTTGCGCAGAAGATGTTCGATGACGTACGCAGCTTCGTAGAGAACTGGTTACCGAGCTACATCGCCGATAACCGCAGTTACCTGACAGTCGCAATCGGCTGCACGGGTGGACAGCATCGCTCGGTCTATCTAGCGGAGCGTCTCTCACGTCATTTCGATTCACAACAGCAGGTGTTGGTGCGTCATCGTGAACTTGTATGAGCCGTTCCGCTCCTCAATCAAAGCGGGTGATTGGCTGACACTCTTGCTTGGTTGTGCCTGCGTTATCTTGCTCACGCTCAAGCTTTGGAATGGCGAGATCGCTGATCGCGCCATCATCCGTAGCGGCGGCAAAATATTCAAAGAAGTCTCCCTCTCGCGCGACTTGCAGATCGAAGTACCTGGCCCACTTGGCGTCAGCATCATCTCCATCGAGAAACGCAAAGCGCGCATCAGTAGCGATCCCAGCCCACGACAATATTGCGTGCGTCAAGGCTGGCTTCAGCAAGCAGGCGAAATCGCCATCTGCCTACCGAATGAGGTGAGCGTCGAATTAACTGGCAACGCCAAGAAATATGACAGCCTCAACTACTGAAAATCTTCGCGAAGGGGAAAGGGGAAAGGGGAAAGGTAAAAGTCCCTCTTCGATCCTCCTTAACACCACTCCCGAGGACCACCACATCGCGAAGATGGCGGCGGTGGCGCTTGGACTCACCGTATTCGAGAACGCCATCCCCTCCCCCCTACCCGGCGTGAAACCAGGGCTAGCTAACATCATCACACTCATCGTGTTGGCTCGCTACGGATGGCGCGCGGCGGCATGGGTAGCGTTGTTGCGGGTAGTTGCGGGTAGCTTACTATTTGGCAATTTTTTGGCCCCGGGTTTCTTTTTAAGTTTGAGCGGTGCGCTATGTAGTCTGGGTGCGCTCGCGATAAGCATGCACTTACCGCAACGCTGGTTCGGTGCGGTGACACACAGCATCCTCGCTGCCTTCGCTCACATCGCAGGGCAAATGATGGTGGTCTATCTGTGGCTCATCCCGCATAGCGGCATCGCCTACCTCATCCCCATCTTCGCCACTGCGGCGCTCGTGTTCGGTGCAGTGAATGGATTGATTGCAGCGCGATTCATGGATAATGACGACAAACCAGTCACGGAACGACAAGCATGAAAACGATAACGTTAGCAATCACTGGCGCATCTGGCCTGCCTTATGGCATGAAACTGTTAGAGACTCTCCTGCAAAGCGGTCAGCGGGTACATCTGGTGTACACCCAAGCTGCGCAGATCGTCGCCAAACAAGAATTGGATTTCACGCTCCCGACTCGTCCGCAAGACGCAGAACAATTGTTCAAGGAACGCTTCGGAAAATTCAGTGGCGAACTAAAGGTATTCGGCATTCAAGATTGGTATGCGCCGATGGCCTCTGGCTCGAATCCCGGTGATGCGATGGTCGTGTGTCCCTGCACCATGGGCACGCTAGGTAAGATCGCAGGTGGCATAAGCGACGACCTCATCTGCCGCGCCGCCGATGTAATGCTCAAAGAAAGACGTACTCTGATACTTGCGCCTCGCGAGATGCCCTTCTCCGCCATCCATCTGGAGAACATGCTCAAACTTTCACATGCGGGCGCGGTCATCATGCCGCCCAATCCTGGCTTCTATCACCATCCGCAAAACGTGCAGGATATTGTGGATTTTGTGGTAGCGAGGGTGTTGGATCATTTGGGTATTCAGCAATCTTTGATAAAGAAGTGGGGTGAGTGAGGTTGGCGCGCCTTGGGGCATTCGCGCCAAGCCCCTGCGGCCGCTCCTCCTGAGTTCCTTGCGTAGCAAGGTGTATCGAAGGATGGGCGCAGCCGAAGTTGGGGTTGATTTTGGGGGATTCGCGTGAGCACAGAAACGTGCCTACCTTACAAGCTTCTCTCGATACGGCTACGCCTACTGATGAAACTGCTAGCCATTCGACTAAGTCCGCAAGTAGGCAAGTCGCTGGTTATCAGGACGAACGGCCAGTTTGAGCTTCCCCAATATCGCCCTCACTGGCGTCGGAATCGCCGCCACCAAGGCTTCCTCTACATCTAACCAAACGCTCCCCGTTTGCTTCACTTGCAATGGCTTTCGTGCAAGTTGAAACTTCATCGGTGTGATGTGTAGTTTGAAATGAGTGAAGGTGTGAGTGAAAGTTTCTAACTTTTCTCCATCAATCACTGCCATCCCGTTTTGTAAAAACCAATCCTTTGCAACTTCTTCATCATCCAACTGTGGTGGGCACCATAGCCCGCCCCATATTCCGCTACTGGGGCGTTTTTCCAGAAAGATGTCGTTGCCGTGCATGAGTAAAAGAAAGGTCGCTTTTTTTTCTGGCACGGCCTTCTTAGGTCTAAGTGCGGGGAGTGTGTTGGTGCAATCATTTTGTAATGCGATGCAGCCCACTTGCACTGGACACAAAACACATTTCGGTCTGCTGCGCGTACAGACGGTAGCCCCCATATCCATCAGCGCTTGAGTGTAGATGGCGACATCCTCTGTTGGCAGTAACGCTTCACCTTGTTGCCACAAGCGCTCTTCGACTTTTTTCTCCCCGGACCAACCTTCGACCCCGCAATATCTAGCAAGGACACGCTTCACGTTGCCATCCAATATCGTTCGGCGTTGATGAAAGGCGAGCGCGCAGATAGCAGCTGCAGTAGAACGACCGATACCAGGTAGCGCTAGGATATCTTCAAAATTTTGCGGGAATTCACTGTTGAACTTCGCGACGATGATGCGTGCGGCTTTGTGTAGATTGCGTCCGCGTGCGTAGTAGCCAAGACCGCTCCAATGTGTGAGCACTTGGACTTCCGTTGCTGCCGCAAGTGTGGTGATGTTAGGGAACGCGGTGATGAAGCGCTGGAAATACGGGATGACGGTGGCGACCTGCGTCTGCTGCAACATGATCTCTGACAGCCACACGCGGTAGACACCTTGCCCCTGCCACGGCAGGTCATGTCGGCCATGTATGCGTTGCCACGCGATGATGCGGGAAGCGAACGAATTTATCATTGCGAGATTCGTCCGCTTGCCATCTCGCTCACTTGAACAGACCACCGATGCCTTTTTTCAGTTCGGCTTCAGCTTTTGCCTTGGCGGTGTCTTTTTGTGCATCAATGGCTTGTTGTACTTTCGCCTTGGCTGCACTAGCTTCAGCCGCTGTTTTTGCCTTGACCGCATCTGCTGCCGCAGCCGCTTGTTTTTTCGCTACTTCAGCTGCCGCAGCTACTTTCTGTTTGGCTTGATCTGACACGGCAGCGCCAAAATCAAGCTTGAATTTTAGGTTGGTGAATGGGCCGCTCAAGCGTACAGGGATGGTCAGACCGCCAACATTGTCCTTACCGCCCTGCCCCTCGGTAGTTCCAGCTAAGGTCGCTTTGACGAGATAGTCGAGGCTGTCGTTACCAACGTCGATGTCGCCCTTGCCGCTGACCCGCACGAATGGAGATTTCATCGCGAGGTCTTCGTTATGTGCGACACCATTACTGATCTTGAACGACGCTTTCAATTCGCTGAAATCCGTTTTTTCAGCGGTGTTTGCGCCTTGAACCTTGTCGCCGCCTTTACCTAGGTCACGCGCACTCTTGGCGAGGTTGATGCCCTTTACAGCACCATCCGCCAAATTGATGCTCATAGCACCGTTCAACGCCTTCTTCAACAAGCTTACTCTATCGCCTTGTGTTGTGATGTTGATGCCGACAGTGCCTTTCCCACTCACGAAATCCATCTTCAGCGCATCTTGCAACAGCGAACCAAGCTCAATGCCGTTCAGTTTGGCATTTACTGCGAAGGTGGGTGGTACCTTGCTTGCATCTACAGAAATGTCACTTGCGATGCTACCGTTATAAAGATTTGCAGAGAAGGGGGCAACTTTCACCATGCCGTCTTTCGCCTTCACATCTACACGTATTTGCTTCACTTTTACATTTACAGCTTTGAGTGATCCGACACGTAAGCTACCTTCGATGTTAAGTGGTTTTAATGCAGATAGGTCGAATGATTGCTCGGGTTCGGGCACCTTTTCGACCTTCGCCTCGGCACTCTTGGGGATGTACAAATCAGCATCGAACTGGTCTATATCCAAGTCATAACGGATAGCGGGTTTAGCAAAATTAGTGACGCCCAATTTGGCTTTTATCTGGCTTTGCAACAAGCCGCCAGCCAGATTCGCTTGGATGCTTTGACGTCCCAAATCGGCCTGCACACTGCCTTTCAATTCGCTGTTGATAGTCTTGCCAGGCAACTTGTCGCCAGTCGCATGCACTGTGATGACAAGATCGGAAAGATTGAATTGCTGGGTCTTCAGATTGGCTGAGATCGGTGTAGAAAGTTTTAATTTGAACGCTTGCTCAGGTTGTGTCACCTCCACATTGACGGTGAGATCACTCAGTTTGAACTTCTCTGCATCACCTTTAACGGATGGCAAAGACAATGCGGCAATCACTTTGCCGAACGCCGCGTCCAACTGTGCATTCATTACCACTCCATCGACAGCGATGTCGTTCTTCAGCATACCGACTGCTGGTACGTCTAGTTTGACTTCAAACTTGTCATTACCTTTCAATCCTCTTGCTGTGAACATGAGTTTTTTAGCCACGTAGGATTGCTCGCCCAGATTCACATTCGCATCCAATCCCAGTTTTACGGCCATATTGCTGATATCTAGAGCTACGCCTTGCGCTTGCACATCTAGTCCTTGCACCTCATAGAGCCCCTTCTCCAGATCAAATGTAAATGTCGTTTTAAGCTGTGTGGTGACATCCACCTTGGGTTGGTTCGCTAAAATATGCGCAGAAAAATCGATCTTGCTTGGTTTGCCGTTGGCAATCCGCCCTGTGTGCAAACTCAAGTCTTTCACGTCGTATCGCGCGCCAGTAGTTTCGTCAGCATAAGAGAATGCGGCATCGTCGATACGCACCGAGGCGATGTCGAACTTTATTGGCGCAGAGGCTTGTTTCGGTTGCTCTGGTTCTGTACTCTTGCTCAAGAGATCATCCAAATTAGTCGTGCCATCTTTATGCTTGATGACTTGAGCCTTCAATCCTGTAAATAACACTTCGTCCACAACCACCTGTTTTGAAAGGAGAGGCATGAAGGCGAGCGAAACCCGCGCCTCACCTATGGAGGCGAACTCTTGCTCACTTTTGAATTCAGACAGCGCCACCTGACCAAGACGCGCGCCGATGCTAGGGAAGAAAAACAACTTAATATCGCCATCTAGCTTCAATGTGCGCTGTTTGCTGTCCTTCACCGCCTGGATGATTTGTAACTTGTAGGTGTTTGGGTCGAACGTAAGTGCGATATAGGTCAGCGCCGCAACGAAAATTGCGACTAAGCCAGCGGCTAAATACAGCGTATATTTAAGATATTTCTTCATTTCGTTCACCTAGTGTTTAAGTTCGCGAATTATAAACCAGACCAATTTTGATCCACCACAAACAACAAAGCCCTCACGAGGAGGGCTTTGTTGTTTATAAGGAGTCTGACGATGACCTACTTTCACATGCGAGCTGCACACTATCATT
>JAVHQF010000126.1:0-3104 GCA_036170995.1 Sideroxydans sp.
ACCGCAACGCCATGCTGGTCGGCGGCATCCGCCCGCATTTCTATTGCCTGCCGATCTTGAAGCGTGAGACACACCGCGAAGCCTTGGTGAAGGCTGCCACCAGCAGCAACAAGAAATTCTTCCTCGGCACTGACAGCGCCCCGCACGCCCAACACACCAAAGAGAACGCCTGCGGCTGCGCAGGTTGCTACTCCGCACATTCAGCTATTGAGTTGT
The DNA here is from genome assembly GCA_036170995.1 of Sideroxydans sp. Lineage (GTDB taxonomy): Bacteria > Pseudomonadota > Gammaproteobacteria > Burkholderiales > Gallionellaceae > Sideroxyarcus. The sequence continues at coordinate 217 of JAVHQF010000126.1, forward strand.
ATGCCGAAGTGTTTGAGGCAGCGGGTGCGCTGGACAAGCTGGAAGCTTTCGCCAGCTTTTACGGCGCGGATTACTATGGACTGCCGCGCAACAAAGAGACCATCACCTTGCGCCGCGAAGAGTGGCATATGCCACACACCGTAGAATTCGGCGGTTCCAAGTTGGTGCCGTTGAGGGCGGGGGAGAAGATGAAGTGGAAGTTGGCAGGGTAAGCGAATATCTGTAAGAGTATGAATATCCTTTCTTTACGATATATTTCTGTGGGCTGAAATCGAATGACTGCACCTAAACTTTTTATTTCATACAGTTGGTCTAACACCGAACATGAACAGCTGGTCATAGGTCTAGCAACAGAATTGCGCGAGTCAGGTGTAGATGTCATTTTGGATAAATGGGATCTCAAGGAAGGCCATGATGCGGTAGCTTTCATGGAGCAGATGGTAACCAATTCCGAGATTAATAAAGTCGCAATAATCTGTGACGAGAAATATGCCGCGAAGGCAGACGGTCGTTCTGGTGGTGTAGGAACTGAGACGCAGATAATCTCAAGAGAAGTCTATGAGAATCAAGCCCAAGAAAAGTTTGTAGCAGTCGTCAGTCAGAAGGATCAAAACGGGAAACCGTTTCTACCAACGTATTACAAGTCTCGAATTTACATTGATCTTAGTGAAGCGGATCGATATGCAGAGAATTTTGAGAGGTTGTTAAGGTGGGTATTTGATAAGCCTTTATATGTCAAACCAGAAATTGGAAGCAAACCATCATTCTTATCTGAAGGTGAGCATGTTTCCTTGGGAACAACTGCAATCTTCAAGCGGTGTGTCGATGCCTTAAAGAATCACAAGCCCTTTGCTGAAGGGGCTTTTAATGAATACTGCAACGCCTTTGCATCAAACCTTGAGCGTTTCAGGTTATCAAAAATTGATGGTGAGTTTGATGATGCGGTTATCAAAAATATTGAAGAATTTTTACCGTATCGTAATGAAGTTTTACAACTCTTTGTTACAGTAGCTCAGTATTCTTCGACTCCCGAATTTGTAAATCGTATCCATCGTCTTTTTGAGAGCCTAATTCCTTACATGAGTAGGCCAGCCAATATCTCTCAGTGTAATGAGTGGGACTTCGATAACTTCAAATTTATTGTTCACGAATTATTTCTCTATGCTTTAGCTATTTTCCTAAAGCAGGATCGGATAGAGCTAGCGAAGTATTTACTTGAGCAGCCGTACTACATAGCTGGGAATTCCGAATATGGTCGAGATGCAATGGTAAGTTTTGTGGTGTTTCGAGATTATTTACGTTCATTCGAGCTACGCAATAGTCGATTGAAACTGAACCGCTTATCCCTAAGAGCTGATCTTATAAAGGAGCGGGCCAATGGGACGGGAGTAGATTTCCGTTATTTATTACAAGCTGATTTTGTTGCATTTATGCGCGCTGAAATACTGGAAGAAAACGAGTACAAACGATGGTGGCCTGAAACTTTGGTTTGGCTTGGTTACCACAATGCACCTCTTGAAATATTTGCCAGAGCTGCATCTAAGGCCTATTTCAATAGGGTAAAAGGTTTGCTTGGAATAGAAAGCGCGATGGATATTGAGCCGATACTTATCGGCTATAAGGATGGTTCTCGGCGATTGCCAAGATGGCAGCACCAAGGCTTTAGCCCATCCGCACTACTCGGTTATGGAAATTTAGCTACTAGACCATAATCAACGGAACTAAAGGTCAGGCTCGAATTAAATTCGGGCAAGACCAACGTCGTTAAACAAACGTAGTTGGAGACATTCGATGCCCATCATCTCTATGTTTTACGGGATCATCATCCGCCTGTACCTGATTGACAATCAACACCACAATCTGCCGCATCTGCATGCGAAGTACACCGAGTTCGAGGCATCCATTGGCATTGTTGATGGTGAGATTCTTTCCGGCGAATTGCCGCGCAAGCAGTTGCGCTTGGTGCAGGCGTGGATTGAGTTGCACCGCGATGAGTTGATGGCCGATTGGGAATTGGCCGTCAGTGGAGAGAAACCTTACAAGATCGCTCCGCTGTGAGGTTGCCATGTACTGGGATGTGAAACTCGTTAAGCCACTGCCGGACTATCGCATCTACGTCGAGGTCGAGGACGGGCGCAAGGGTATCTTTGATATGAAGCCATATCTGGATTTTGGCATTTTCCGTGAATTGAAGAATGCGCATTATTTCAATCAGGTCGGCATCCAGTTCGGCGCAGTCACTTGGCCACACGAGCAGGACATTGCGCCCGAGACCTTGCTGGCAGGTCTGCAACCTTCCGAGTCAGGAGCCTTGGAATTAAAGGCTACCGAAACACTGGCTAAGTATCGCAGCGGCAAGCCCAGCGAAATTTAATAACTCATTTTTTCAATCCCCATGCCAATATCCAACTACCTCAACACCACCCCCATCATCGGAAGTCAAGTCTTCTTACATCCCTCCTGTCAAGTCATCGGTGATGTAAAGTTGGGCGACGACAGTTCCGTCTGGTGCAACACGGTGTTGCGCGGGGATGTGAATCGCATCGTGATCGGTCGCGGCTCTAACGTGCAGGACCTGACCATGTGCCATGTGTCGCACAAGACGGCGGACAAGCCTGAAGGCTCACCGCTCATCATCGGTGACTATGTGACGGTGGGGCATTCGGTGATCTTGCACGGGTGTCGTATCGGCAACGACTGTCTCATCGGTATGGGTTCGATCATCATGGACGATGTGGTGATCCCTGATCGTGTGATGGTGGGTGCGGGCAGCCTCATCTCGCCGGGTAAGACGTTGGAGAGCGGGATGTTGTACATGGGTCGGCCTGCCAAGTTGGTGCGCGCGCTGACGGAAGATGAGGTGAAGTATCTGCGTTACTCGGCCGAGC
>JAVHQF010000127.1:0-14513 GCA_036170995.1 Sideroxydans sp.
CAAACACTGCTAGATGTTCGGAGCGCCCAATACCGCGAAGCGGTTTAGTCCATGGATTAGGAGCAGCCCTTCGATCTGGCTCACTTCAATACCCTCTGAACTTAGCCGTTATTGCCTCGCTCTAATCCTCTAGAATTTAGACAAGTCTTTCCGGCCATCTTCTAGAGGGATACAAACATTAAAACTCTCCATTTCGATAACCGATTCATCCGCGAGTTGCCGGGTGATGCTGGCACTAGCAGCACGTCGCAAGGCATCTGCTGGTCGGCGGTCGTGCCTACTGCGGTCAGTCGTCCATTCTTGTTGGCCTACTCGTCAGAGGTGTTGGACCTGCTCGATCTGAGCGAGGTGGATGTGCGTTCGCCCGCGTTCTTGCAGGCGTTCGCGGGCAATCGATTGCTTGAGGGGATGGCGAGCTATGCCACGCGTTATGGTGGTCATCAGTTCGGACAATGGGCGGGGCAACTGGGGGATGGGCGTGCGATTGGACTAGGTGAGGTCATCAACCGTAAAGGTGAGCGCTGGGAGTTGCAGCTTAAAGGAGCAGGGATGACACCGTATTCAAGGCGTGCAGACGGCCGCGCGGTGTTGCGTTCTTCCTTGCGTGAATTCTTGTGTAGCGAAGCCATGCACCATCTGGGCATTCCCACCACGCGAGCGCTGAGTCTGATCGCCACAGGGGATGGGGTGGTGCGCGATATGTTGTATGACGGTAATCCTGCTGTCGAACCCGGCGCCATCGTGTGTCGCGTATCACCTTCCTTCACGCGCTTTGGGCACTTCGAGATATTGATGGCGCGTGGCGAGTATGAATTGTTGCAACGCTTGGTCAATTTCACCTTATCGCGTGACTTCCCATTCATCGTGGGAACGGATGCCGAGCGTTTCGCTGAGTGGTTCCGCTTGGTGTGTGAGCGCACCGCCTTGCTCATGGTGGAATGGATGCGCGTTGGCTTCGTGCATGGGGTGATGAACACGGACAACATGTCCATCCTCGGACTCACCATCGACTACGGCCCCTACGGTTGGGTGGATAACTTCGATCCGGGATGGACGCCGAACACGACAGATGAACAGTTCCACCGTTACTGCTTTGGACAGCAATCCGTCGTGGCGCGCTGGAATGTAGAACGCTTGGCGGATGCGCTGATGCCCGTCGCCCCTTCGCGCAAGATGTTGGAGGCAGGTTTGGCGCATTTCGATGACACGTTCCAATCCGCACTCTCAAAGATGTTGGCGGCGAAGTTCGGCTTGCTGGCATGGCAAGACGACGATGCCGCTTTGGTCGAGACTGTGTTCGATCTGATGCAACAGGCTGAAGTCGACATGACTGAATTCTTCAGACAACTGGCGGAAGTGAAACAACATGCGCCAACGTTGGAGACCTTGCGTTCAGCGTTCTATCGTGATTTCTTGTATGAGTCGCACGCTGCCTTGTTCGAAACGTGGTTAGGCCGCTACGCCGCTCGCTTGGGGCAACAACACGATGACGATGCCTCACGCCGAGTGCGCATGAATAAAGTTAATCCGCGTTTCGTGTTGAGGAATTATCTGGCGCAAGAAGCCATCGATGCGGTGATGCAAAATGACTTGAGCAGGATTGAATTGCTGATGCAGGCGGCACGCCATCCCTATGAAGACGAGCATCCCGCGAGTCTTGTCGCAAAACGTCCAGATTGGGCGTTGGATAAACCGGGGTGTTCGAAGTTGTCTTGTAGCTCTTGAGCTGTGTCAGGTCTGTTAGAAAATTTCGAGAAAATGTTTTTGAACGAGTGTTCCCCCACCCCAGCCGTCCCTTGGTGGGAGAGGGAGTTAGAGCGGAGAGGTTTGGGGTTTAGTCCCTCTCCCTCTGGGGGAGGGATTAGGGTGGGGGAACACTCTATATTCTCTAGCCCACGCTAGAAAACCAGCAGGCTCTGCTGTTAAGTTGATGGGAATTTCTGTTGCGATCACTTCGCAGTAATCTGCTGAAACAACTTCAATCTCCGCTCGTCTATCTTTCCTTCAGCCGTCGCTTTACGAATCGCGCAATCCGGTTCGTGTGAGTGGCTGCAATTGGCGAAACGGCATTCGCCGAGGTAGGGCAAGAACTCGGGGAAGCTTCTTTCCATCGCCGCAAAGTCCAGATGATGTAGACCGAACAATTGCACACCGGGGCAGTCGATGAGATGGCTGTCGGCGTTCAGGTGATACAGCTTGGCGTGGGTGGTGGTGTGCTTGCCAGAATCGAGCACCGTAGAAATTTCGCGTGTGGTGGCAAGCGCTTTAGGGATAACGGCATTGATGAGGGTGGATTTGCCCATGCCCGATTGACCGACGAACACGCTGGTGTTGCCTTGCAAATAGGGCAGCAGCGGGGTGATGTCTTGCTTGGCACTCAGCTCCAGTACGCGATAGCCGATCTTGGTGTAAGGCGCTAACTGTTCGCGTGCGGCAACGATCTGCGGCAGGTCACTCTTGTTCAGCACGATGAGGATGTTCAACTTCTGGTCGTGTCCGGCAAGGAGGCAACGTGCGAGCAATTCGTCATTGAAGGAAGGTTCGCTGGCGACCACCACTACCAGTTGAGTGACATTTGCCGCAATAATCTTTTGCTTGAAGGCGTCGGAACGGTAGAGCAACGAGGTGCGCGGCGTGATGCTATCAATGACACCTTGTTCTGGGCCAGTGCGCGACAGGGTGATGGTGTCACCACATGCCACTTCACTCTTTTTGCCGCGCGGTACGCATTCGACAATCTCGCCACTTGGCAGCTCGGCGAGATAGTGGCGGCCAAAGGCGGCGATGATCAAACCCGTTAGTTTATTCACGCAATATTCCTTGGTGTTATTTGCTGCTCGTTCCCCCACCCCAACCATCCCCCAGAGGGAGCGGGGGCGAGCGAGCGCTGCGCGGATTTCATGTTACTGCTTGAACAGAGCGTCTACTTTAACGGCGCAGATGAAGTCGTTCTCGGAGAGGCCGCCGATAGCGTGGGTGGAATATTCGACGTGGCATTGGTTGTAGCTGACCGTCATGTCTGGGTGATGATCCTCGCGATGTGTCATCCATGCGACTGCGTTGACGAATGCCATCACCTGATAATAATTCTTGAAGGTGAAGGTCTTGCTGATGCGTTTGTCATTCAGTTCCCATGCGTCGAGCTGCTTGAGTAGCGAGGTTGCTTCACTTTGCGATAGAGGTGGCACGCTGCCTTCGCAGGGTTTGCAGTTTTTGTTGGTTAGGTCACAGACGGTTGCCATATCGTCCTCACTTGAACTTGTAGTAGGTCTGATTTAGATGCGCGGCTAGATCTTGCTCTTCTTGCGCAGTCAGATTTGCACCCACCAAGCCAGAACAAAATTTAATCTGTGGAATGAGGTCATCTGCGCTGCGTACTTTATGATTGGGGCGTGTGAAGATGGCACTTCCATCACCGCCCACTTTGCCCTCGTGGCATCCGCTACATTCGAATTTGGTGAACAGTTTTTTCCCGTTGTCGGCGTGGCCATTGGCGAAGGGGGCAGCTTGGATCGTGCTGGTGGCAGCGAACAACATCAGGAATAAGTATTTTTTCATTTGGACTCTCTTAGTTTTTGTAGATGTGCGATACGGATCGGCGCTGCGGGATGTGATTCGTAGAAGGTAGCGTACAGCGGATCAGGGGTCAGTGTCTTGGCATTGTCTTGGTACAACTTCACCAGCGCGTTCACTAATTCGTTGGCATCCGTCTGTTGCGCGGCATAGGCATCCGCCTCGAACTCATGCTTACGCGAATAAGCCGAGGTGAGGGGATGCAGCAGAAAGGTGAACACGGGCAGCGCCATGAAGAAAAGCAGTAGCGCGATTGCGGTGGATGGCGCCTGTCCTGAGCTTGTCGAATGGATTGTCACGCCCATTCCAAGATAGAACCAGTCCGCGTGCAGCAGTTGGGCGAGTATCCACAGGAAACCCAAGCTGGCGGCGAAGGTGAGGGCGATACGCTTGATGACGTGGCGATGTTTGAAGTGTCCGAGTTCATGCGCCAGCACGGCGTCGATCTCGCCGGGGCTGAGGCGTTGCAACAGCGTGTCAAAGAATACGATGCGTTTGGTCTTGCCGAAGCCAGTGAAGTAGGCGTTGCCGTGCGAACTGCGCTTGCTGCCATCCATCACGAACAAGCCGCTCGTTTGAAACCCGCAACGCGCCAGCAAGGATTCGATGCGCAGCTTCTGCGCTTCGTCTTGCAGCGGCTCGAACTTGTTGAACATCGGCGCGATGTAAGTGGGGTACATGAACAGCAACAGCAGATTGAAGGTGACCCACACGCCCCACACATACAACCACCACAGCTCGCCCATAGCGGACATCAGCCACAACACGGCGAACAACAAAGGCAGACCCAGCACCGCGCCGAGCAACGCACCCTTCACTGCATCGAGCAGATAGAGCTTGAGCGTCATCTTGTTGAAACCGAAGCGCGCTTCGATGTTGAAGGTGCGATAGAGGTCGAATGGCATCTCAAGGAGGGATTGCAACACCAGCACCAGCACGATGACGGCAACACCTTGTAATAAGAGGTTGTCGGTCAGATGGGTGGTCGCATCGCTCAACCACTGGATGCCACCGCCCACGGTGAAAACCAGTAACAGCAAAGTATCGAACAGCACGGTCAACATGCCAAAACGCAAGAGGGTGCTAGTGTAATCAGCAGCCTTGTGATGGGCTGCGATGTTGATATGTTCGCGGAAAGCGAGCGGCACTTCGGCACGGTTTGCGGCCACATGGTTTAGTTGGCGGTAAGCAAGCCACAGTTTGATGACGGCGTTGGAGAGAAGGGCGGCGACAAAAATGGCAGAGAATTGGGATGCTGTCATGGGTTCGGATAGTCGTTGGTGGGGGTGGTCAAGCTATGTAACAATGCGTTCCTCATTCATTTGGAAGCGCGGCGAATTATGGCACAAAATCAAAATTATCTAGTCTGGGTGGATATGGAAATGACCGGACTTATCCCTGAAACAGACCGTATCATCGAAGTGGCGATGGTCGTTACGGATGGCGATCTAAACACTATTGCCGAAGCGCCGACACTGGTGGTGCATCAGTCTGATAGCGTGCTTGATGGCATGGACAATTGGAACAAATCCACCCATGGAAAATCGGGTCTTATTGACAAGGTCAAAGCGTCCACCTTGGACGAGGCGGCAGTCGCAGCGCAGTGCATCGAATTCCTCAAACAGCATGTACCCGTGCGCACGTCCCCCATCTGTGGCAACTCAATATGCCAAGACCGTCGCTTCATGGCGCGTTGGATGCCTAAGCTGGAAGACTATTTCCACTATCGCAATCTGGATGTGAGCACGCTAAAAGAATTGGCAAAGCGCTGGAAGCCAGAAGTGGCAAGCGCCCTGAAAAAACATGGTAAGCACGAGGCGTTGGCGGACATCTATGAATCCATCGCCGAGATGAAGCACTACCGAGATAATTTCCTGAAGTTGTAATTTTTACCTGTTCCCGTTCGTGGGGTACCCGCAAGGAGTAGGCCGTGGCTGTAAGGGGCTGAAGCCCCGACAGCCCAAGCACAGTAGGCCGAAGGCTGTATCGAACCATCCTGAGCAGTACGCGAAGGTGCGCCTTCGGCATCCTTCGATACGCCAGCAAGACTGGCTACTCAGGACGAACGGTTATTGGTGTTCCAGGATTTTCTAATGCCTCATCTCCTCGTTGACATCACTGCACATGGCTTCGGCCACATCGCGCAGACTGCGCCTGTGGTCAATGAACTGGTGCGGCGCATCCCTGATCTGCGCATCACTGTCCGCTCTGCGGCGACAACATCCTATCTACAGCAACGTTTCACCACTCCATTCCAGCACATTCACACCGCACTCGATTTCGGCATGACCATGTTCAATGCGGTGGCGGTGGATGTGCCGCGCAGCTTGGACAACTATCGTGAATATCACGCCGATTGGGAGGCCAAAGTTGCGCAGGCCGCGCATGAGATGCGCGCTTTGCAACCTGATCTAATCTTCGCCAACGTTCCCTACAAGTCGCTGGCTGCGGCCAAGTTCGCGGGTATTTCCGCCGTCGCGATGTGTTGTTTGAACTGGGCTGACATCTACCGTCATTACGCGCCAGACGACACCGAGAGTCGCGCCATCCATGCGCAGATGCTCGCCGCTTACAATAGTGCGGAGATTTTTCTAAAGGTCAGCCCGACAATGCCGATGGATAGCCTGAGAAAGGCGCGAACCATCGCACCTATCGCGCAAGTTGGGAATAAGCGGCGGACTTTGGCGCTATCCAGATGTGGCGGGCAAGAAGGCGATAAGCTGGTGCTGGTGGCGATGGGTGGCATCTACTATCGCCTGCCCATGGAAAATTGGCCGCGTATCGCTGGTGTTCGCTGGCTAGTTCCACAAGCATGGAACATTCAGCGAGACGATACGAGTGCACTCGAAACGATGGGAATGACATTCAGCGATTTATTGGCATCGTGTGATGCGGTACTCACCAAACCGGGGTACGGCACTTTGGCTGAAGCGGCCTATGCAGGGGTGCCCGTAATCTATGTCTCGCGTGGCGAGTGGCCAGAGCAACCTTATCTGGTGGAGTGGTTGCAGCAGAATGGAATAGGGATAGAAGTAGGACACGAAGCTTTAGAACAAGGGACTATGCGGGCGGTTTTGGATGTGGCCTTTTTGGCAGGGCGAAAACCGGCATTGGTCGGTTCGGGCGTGCATGAGGCAGCAGATATCCTGCAATCAATAATGCAGAGAACAAGGCAATGACGCATTCGATAGACAACTCTCCTTTTTCGATTCGTAGTCATAAAGAGATCACTTTCATTCTCGATGACTTGGCGAAACACGAGACGCCCATTACTTTGGAAACGCAGGATGGCGTGGTGTTGGTCACTTCAGTGCTGTATGTCAGCGGTGATGGAAAATTCGTATGCATTGATGTGGGTGCGGACGACAACGTGAATGAGCGCATCGTTCATAGTCAGCACGTTTTTTTCGTGACGCAATCCAACATCAAGGTGCGCTGGTATTCCACTCACTTGCAATTAGTGATGTTGCAGAATAGGGAATATGCCTTCTCGATGCACGTCCCTGCGGTGATCGAACGCATACAGCGTCGTGAATATTTCCGCCTCGACACACCACAAGGAAAGAACGCGCTGATCTGCAAGATACCCACTGAGGCGGAAATCATCGAAGTCCCGCTGTTCGATATGAGTGTGGGCGGCATCGGTGTCACGGTCAGAGGTGAGCTGCCAGCCATCTTCGTTCAAGGTGAGATATTGGAAGGTTGCAGCATCGACTTTCCTGAGATTGGCAGGGTGCCGATCAGTCTGCGTGTGCGTGGTAAGTGGTCAACTATCAGTACACTCAGTGGTGAGCATTTCCACCGTGTTGGACTTCAGTTCGCGAATCTAGGCAGAGGAGCCAGTAACGTCATCCAACGTTACATGGTGCAACTCGAAGCAGCGCAGATCAGCCTGCCCTGAACTATTGCTTCGCGCCAAGTGCCAATGCGCGCACTTTGCTTTGTTCCAGTTCCCCGGCATTCGGCTCAATCAGCCAGCCTTGCAGATTGTTCATCACCAGATCAGTGAATGCGTGCATCCAATCGCTGCGGTCATTGAGGCAGGGGATGTAGTGGTACTCACCGCCGCCCGCGTGTTGGAAATCTTCCTTACCTTCCATCGCGATTTCTTCCAGCGTCTCCAAACAATCCGCAACGAAACCAGGACAGACCACATCCACGCGCTGGGTCTTTTGTTTGCCTAGTTGCAGTAACGTCGCCGCAGTATAAGGTTTCACCCATTCCGCCTTACCAAAGCGCGACTGGAAGCTCACCACGTATTGTTCTGTGCTCAGTCCCAGCTCTTCTGCGAGTAGTCGCCCTGTCTTCAGACATTCGCAGTGGTAAGGGTCTCCTTTCTCCAAGGTATATTGCGGCACGCCATGGAAACTCATCACCAGTTTCTTGGGGCGACCGTGCTTCATCCAGTATTCATTCACGTTCGCAGCCAAGGCTTTGATGTAACCCGCGTCATCGTGGAAGTGTTTGATGGTGCGGATGGCGGGGGTGTTGCGCATGGTTTGCACAGCGGCGAACACACGGTCGAACACGGTGGCTGTGGAGCTGGCAGCGTACTGCGGATACAGCGGCACCACCAGGATACGTGTGCAGTTCTGCGCTTTCAGCTTTTGCATCACGCTGGCGATGGAAGGATTGCCGTAGCTCATCGCGTACTCCACCACGAAAGGGGCTTTGGTGCGTTCGCCCAAATATCCCTGCAGCAGCGCGGACTGTTTTGCGGTGTAGACACGCAGTGGTGAACCTTCCGGCAACCAAACGCTGGCGTATTTCGCCGCTGATTTTTTTGGGCGCACGTTGAGGATGATGCCGTTCAAGATCAACCACCAGATAGGTTTGGGAATCTCCACCACACGCGGGTCGCTCAAGAATTCTTTGAGGTAGGGACGCACGGCTTGCGCAGTCGGCGCATCGGGCGTGCCAAGGTTGACCAGCAAGATGCCTGTCTTCTCGGGTGTGCCGTGGGTGAAACTGGGTTCTATGTTATAGGCCATTTGTATTTATCTCGGACAGTCAATTAGACCGTTCGTGGTGAGTAGGCCGTAGGCCATATCGAACCATCCGGCACGGTATGTGCCGGAATCCCTCGATACTCCGCAATGCGTGCGGCACTCGGGAAGAACGGTTTGGTTATGAATCATCTAATGTTGTGATAGTGCATTGCTCAATAGTTTTGCAGTGATGTCCACGATCGGCACTACGCGCTCGTAGTTCATGCGTTTAGGGCCGACCACGGCGAGTGTGCCGATAATCTGCCCGTCTGCGGTGTAGGGCGCGCTCACCACACTGCATTCATCCAGTCCGAGCAATCCTGATTCGTTGCCGACAAAGATGTGCACGCCTTGCGCGTGGCGGCTGGCATCCAAGAGTTGCAGCAATTCGGTTTTTTGTTCGAACACATTGAACAGGTTGCGCAACTGGTTCATGTTGGCGGAAAGGTCGTCGATGTGCAGCAGGTTGCGTTCACCGCTGATGACGTAATCCTCGTTCTTGCGTGCGATGGCTTCATCGCTCGCCGCCATCGCGGCAGACATCAAGGCAGTCATGTCATGTTGTAACTGACGCAACTCGTTCTGCACACGTTGGTGGATGTCGCCAAAGCCGATACCGGCGTAATGCTGGCTCAAGAAATTGCCAGCCTCGGTGAGTTGCGATTGGGTGTAATCCTTGTGCGTCACCAACACGCGGTTTTCTACCTCACCATCGGGCATCACGATGATGAGCAACACGCGACGCTCGGACAGACGCAGGAACTCGATCTGGCGCACTGTGATGGCGGCACGCTTGGGTGTGGCGACCACACCAGCGAATTGTGTTAATTCAGAAAGCACGTTCGAGGCTTGTGTCAACAGGCGCGAAGGGTTGTCTGGCTGCAACTGCGTCTCCATCTGCGACACACGCGCATCGGAAAGTGGCTGCACCACCATCAAGGTGTCAATGAACAAGCGGTAACCCAGCGCAGTGGGAACACGTCCTGCCGAAGTGTGCGGGCTGGCGACCAAGCCCATCGCCTCCAGATCCGCCATCACGTTGCGGATGGTGGCGGGGCTGACTTCCAAGCCCGAGAACTGCTGCAACGCACGCGAACCGACTGGTTGACCATCGCTGATATAGCGTTCAACTAGGGTCTTTAACAGTATCTGTGCGCGGTCATTCAACATGGGCGCGGATTCTATCACTCAGCTCATGTATATCCACGGCACTGCGGCAGTTGCATGATGGATTAACAATTTGGATTATGTGGTTGACAGAGATAAGCCCTCAAACTACATTACTGACCAGTCAGTCAGTAATGTGGGAATAATGAATACCACCGAAATATCCGAATCCCCTAGCCGCCAGCGGCGCAAAGAGGCACGGCCTGCCGAGTTGATGGCGGCTGCGCTTGAGTTGTTCGTGGAGCGCGGTTTCACTGCGACCAAATTGGACGATGTCGCTGCGCGAGCGGGCGTTTCCAAAGGCACGCTCTATCTGTATTTCGCCAGCAAAGAAGAGTTGTTCAAGGCGGTCATCCAACAAGGCATTTTGCCTGTGCTCGATCAGGGCGAGGAGATGCTCTCGCAATTCCAAGGTGATGAAGGCTTGTTGCTGGAGGCGATGCTATTGCGCTGGTGGGAGATGGTTGGTTGTACCCATCTTGCCGGCATCACTAAGCTGATGATCTCAGAGGCGGGAAATTTCCCAGAGGTGGCGCAGTTCTATTACGAAAACGTCATCGTGCGTGGTCGTGGCCTGATACGCACTGTGCTTGAGCGTGGCATCGCATCCAAACAATTCCGTAGGATGGACGTCGAGACCGCTATCGACGTCATCCTCGCCCCGCAAATGATGTTCACCATCTGGCGCCATTCCTTAGGCCCATGCGACTGCGGCAAACAAAATCCAGAAGCCTATCTGAAGACACATATGAAGCTGTTGTTGAACGGTCTATTGACTACGGAGAAAAAGAAATGAGACGCCCTTTTCTTGCATTGACATTGCCACTTCTATTGGTCGCATGCGGTAAAGAATCTGCACCCCCTGCCAAGGTGGAGCGTCCAGCCTCCACTATTGTGGTGGGCGAGTTGGGGAAAGATCAAAGCAATGTGTACAGCGGTGAAGTGCGTGCGCGATACGAGACGGTATTGGGCTTTCGCATCGGTGGCAAGCTGATCGCTCGCAATGTGGATGTGGGTGCCAAAGTGAAAAAAGGCGAGTTGCTTGCGCGCTTGGATGCGGCCGACACGGGCTTGCAAGAGAGCGCAGCTGATGCGCAATATCGCCTAGCGGAAGATGAGGTAGAGCGTTACCGCGAACTGCGCGACAAGGGTTTTGTCAGTCAATCGGCATTGGATGCGAAGGAAACAGCTTTGAAAGCCGCCGCCGCCCAAGCAGGGCTGGCACGCAACCAAGCGACCTACACCAGTTTATTGTCAGACCGCATGGGTGTGGTCTCAGCTACCTTGGCCGAGGTGGGGCAGGTGGTGAGTGCGGGGCAGCCAGTTCTGCGTGTCGCCCAAGATGGTGAACGTGAGGTGTCCATCGCTATCCCTGAATCACGTTTCGCTGCCATCAAGGTGGGTATGCCTGCGCAGATCGAATTCGGTGTGGTGGGCAATGGCGGGCAAACCGTTGCCGCCCACGTGCGCGAGATTTCGCCTTCCGCTGATCCAGCTAGTCGCACCTATCCTGCGCGTGTGGCGTTCGATGCGAGCAACGCTAAGATCGCTTTGGGTATGACGGCACGAGTGCGTATCAATGCTGCCGTCAAGAGTGGCGCCAAGAACGTCGGCGGATTCAAAGTGCCGCTGACGGCTATTTTTCAACAGAACGACAAGACGGCGGTGTGGATCGTGGCGCAAGACCGTAGCGTGTCACTGCGTCCAGTGGAGGTCTTGGCCTATCGTGACGATGGTGCTTTGATCAGCAGTGGCATCACGGCAGGTGAGCGCATCATAAGTGCGGGCGTGCACAAGATCACCGCAGGTGAAAAAGTTATCATCACTGAACACGGCATCGCAAAATGAAGATGCCCAACCTCTCCGAGTGGTCGCTCAAGCACCAACAGATGGTGCTGTATCTCATTATCGTATTGACGGTGGCAGGCGTACTGTCATATCTCAATCTGGGTCGTGCGGAAGACCCCAACTTCACTTTCAAGGTGATGGTGGTGCGTACATTGTGGCCAGGGGCGACGGCGCAGGAGGTGGAGCGCGAGCTGACCGAACGCATCGAGAAGAAACTGCAAGAGACACCTTGGGTGGATGTGTTGCGCTCTGCTTCCAAACCAGGTGAGTCCTTGGTCTTCGTCGTTCTCAAAGACTACACGCCCAAGGCCGAGGTGCCCGAAGCGTGGCGGCAGGTGCGCAAAAAACTGGATGACATTCATCATACCTTGCCAGCAGGTGTGCAAGGCCCGTTCCCCAATGACGAGTTCGGGGATGTGCAGATCAATATCTTCGCGCTGACGGGGGACGGTTACGACTTAGCTTCTCTGCGACGTTATGCGGACCGCATCGCGCTCGACCTGCGCCGTATCAAAGATGTGAAGCGCGTTGAATTGATCGGCGTGCAGGACGAGAAAATATTCATCGACGTCGCCCCTAATCGCATGGCGACGTTGGGCATCACGCCGTTACAAGTGGCGGATGCCTTGCAGAAGCAAAACACCATCAATCCTGCGGGTTTTATCGAGACTGACAGTGACCGCATCCGTATGCGAGTGAGCGGTGGATTTGATAATGTGGAACGTGTGCGCAACACTGATCTATTGGTCAATGGCCAACACTTCCGTTTAGGTGACATCGCCCGCGTGAGTCGTAACCTGACTGATCCACCCAGCCCGCAGATGCATGTCGGTGGTCAACCTGCTATCGGCATAGGTGTGGTCATGGACAAGGGCGGTGATGTGATTCGTCTGGGTGAGAACTTGAGCGCAGAGATGAAAAGCATCTTGGCAGAGCTGCCTGTGGGCGTGGATGTGCATACGGTGGCGGATCAACCAGAGGTGGTACGCGGCTCTATCCATCTGTTCGAGAGCTCACTCACCGAGGCGATCCTTATCGTGTTGGCGGTCTCCTTCCTGAGTTTGGGGATGCGTACGGGATTGGTAGTGGCGTTGTCCATTCCACTGGTACTCGCCATCACCTTCTTTGCGATGAAGGTGTTTGGTATCGACTTGCAACGCATCTCGCTTGGCGCATTAGTCATCGCACTGGGATTGTTGGTGGACGATGCCATCATCGCGGTGGAGATGATGGTGGTGAAAATGGAGCAAGGCTGGGATCGTTTCAAAGCGGCGACCTTTGCTTACACCTCGACGGCGTTCCCCATGCTTACGGGTACGCTCATCACCGCCATCGCTTTCACCCCCGTTGGCTTCTCTAAGTCGGCGGCGAGTGAATACACCATCTCCATCTTTCAAGTGGTCACTATCGCGCTGCTCACTTCTTGGGTGGTCGCCGTCGTATTCACCCCTTACATTGGCTACAGGCTGCTCGATCCAAAAGCGCTCATCGCCAAGGCACAGAAGCATGGCGAGGACGTGTATGACACGCCTTTCTATAGAGTTTTTCGCAAAATATTGACAGGGTGTCTGCGCAATCGCTGGAAGGTCATCCTGGCGACCGTGCTGGTATTCATGTTGTCCATGGTGGCGTTCGGAAAGTTCGTGCAGAAGCAGTTTTTCCCCTCCGCCAGTCGTTTGGAGTTGATGGTGGACGTGTGGTTACCGCAGGGGGCATCTATCAAGGCGACTGCACATGAGGTGCAGCGTATCGAGAAGTTGCTACAGGGGGATACTGCTGTAGATACGTTCTCATCCTACATCGGCAACGGAGCGCCGCGTTTCTTCCTCTCCTTGGATCAGCAGTTGTTCGCGGATAACTTCGGACAGTTCGTCATCGTCACCAAAGATCTGGCAGCGCGTAATGATCTGCATCAACGATTGGAAGAACGCTTCGCCGGGGCTGATTTCGCAGATATCCGAGTGCGCGTGGTGCGCTTGGAGAACGGCCCCCCCATTGGCTATCCGGTGCAATTCCGAGTGTCGGGAAATGATCTGACGGAGTTGCGCAAGATCGCGGGAGAGGTGGCGACAGCGATGCGCGCCGATCCACATCTACAGAACGTCAGCTTCGACTGGAACGAAAAGGTTAAGAGTGTCCGCGTCGAGGTGGATCAGGATAGGGCGCGCCAACTCGGCACCTCTAGTCAAGAAGTGGCGCAAGCACTGCAAGCTTGGTTGAACGGCATCGCGCTCACGCAATACCGCGAAGGCGACCAATTGATCGACGTGGTGTGGCGTGGGAGTGGAGACTTAGATACGCGTTCCCTGAACAGCCTGCCCGACTTGGATATCCCATTGGCTGGAGGGCGTCATGTGCAGTTGGCGCAAGTGGCTAAGCTGGTGCCGATATTGGAAGAGGGCATCATCTGGCGACGTAACCGTCTGCCGACCATGATCGTGCGTGCCGATATGGCGGGTGCAGTCCAGCCTGCCACTGTATCGAAACAACTGAACGTGCAGTTTGATGAGTTGCGCGCCAAGTTGCCGAGTGGTTTCCACGTCGAGATGGGCGGCAGTATCGAGGAGTCCGCCAAAGGCGAGACCGCCATCATGGCGGTGATGCCTTTGATGTTGGTGGGCGTTATCACGCTCTTGATGATCCAGTTGCAGAGCATCAGTCGTACCGTGATTGTGCTACTCACTGCGCCGCTCGGATTGATTGGTGTAGTGCTGGCATTACTGGTGTTCCAAGTGCCTTTTGGCTTCGTGGCGAATCTTGGCTTCATCGCTTTGGCGGGGATGATCATGCGTAACTCGGTCATCTTGGTCGATCAGATACGCCAAGACGAAGAAGCTGGCAAGCCGCAGTGGGAAGCCATCATTGGCTCCACCGTGCGCCGATTCCGTCCCATCGTGCTGACTGCTTCCGCAGCCATCCTTGCCATGATCCCGCTCA
>JAVHQF010000128.1:0-3097 GCA_036170995.1 Sideroxydans sp.
CCAAGGGTGTTTCTCACTCCGGTAACCGGAGACCCCTAGCGAAAAAATAATTGACTGAAATGATACACCTTATTCCGTTGCGCAAAGCGGGCCGCTAGAATCGATCCCGTGCAATGGCGCGACATCGATATGGTCGGGAGCTTGGTCGTTCTGGTTGCGCTCGTACATCTCGGCATAAGCGGTTTCGAGGTGCTTCGTGAACGAAAGGGTGTCGTACAGCGGCGCGGTGGACAGGTTGTTCAGCAGTTTGCCTCGGATCCGCGCCAGTTCCTCGGGCCGCGTCGCGAGTTCAAACGCGAGCGCCTCGTAGTCCGCCAGCGAACCGGCGATGAGTTCGGGGAGGCCGATGGCGTTGAGCAGGCTTGCCGCGACACGGCTGGCAAAGGCTTCGCCGGCATAGGTCAGCAAAGGCAATCCGGATCTCAATGCATCGCTGGCCGTGGTGTGCGCGTTGCAAGGGAAGGTATCGAGAAACAAATCGGCGAGGCGAATTCGGGCGAGGTGTTCCTCTCGCGGCAGATGATCGGCGAAAACCAGGCGACCGCCATCGATGCCCCGCTTGACCGCCTCGGAGCGCAGATTATCCCGCGCGGTCGGGTTGTCCACGAACAGCCACAAATAGCTATCCTCGACGCGGTGCAGCAGTCGCATCCAGACATCAAACACGTCGGGCAGTATCTTGTAGTTGTTGTTGAAACTGCAAAAGACGAAGCCCCGTTCGGGCAGGCCCGCTTCGGCGCGGGTGAATGTCTTGCAGGAGGGGGGCTGGGTGGTGTCGTTGACCTGATAACTGTTCGGCAGATAGACGACCTTTTCCGAATAAAAAGGCTGTTTGTCCACCGGGATAATGGTTTTGTCGGCAACGATGTAGTCCATGTAATCCGTCGCCATGGTGCCGGGATAGCCAAGGTAGTTGACCTGTATCGGGGCCGCCTGAGCGGCGAAGATGCCGGTTCTGGAATCCCCGGTGTATCCCTTCAGGTCGACGGCGATGTCGATTTGAAGGCTTCGGGCCAGGATGGCGACATCCTTGTCGGACATCAAGCGGACGTCGATGAATTGATCGAATGCATTTTTTGCCCGTTCCCGCCATTTATCGTTGCTATCGGGCCCGAACGAAAATGCGATCAGCTTGAACTTGTCCCGGTCATGCAATTCGAACAATTGCGCCATCAAATGCATGGTGGCGTGATTGTGGAAATCCGCCGAGAAGTAGCCGATGCAAATCCGCCCCGACCTCGGCTGTTTCGGACAGGTAAGTCGTCGATCGATGTTCAACGCATACTCGGTGGCATAAACCTCCGATGAGGATTTCTGGACGTCCGGGTTGCCCGTCAATGCAAGGACCGGAAATGGATTGGATACCTTCTGGTTGGCGGCGATGGCCGCGATCAACCGTGAATGAAGAAGGTCGAAATCGCGCCAGTCGCACAAATGCATCTTCGCGTGCAACATCGAGCCAAGCAGGTAATCCAGGCCTGGGTTTAATGAAAATGAGGTTTTAAAACTGGCGCACGCTTCGTTGTAATGGTGGAGATTTTGATAAATATGGCCCCTGTTGTTGTAGGCCTCGGCGAAGTCGGGCTTGAGCGCGATGGCGCGATCGAGGCTGGCCAGGGCTTCGTCGAATCGCTTGAGTTCCTTCAAGGTAATGCCGCGGTTGCTATAGGCCTCGGCGAAGTCGGGTTTGAGCGCGATGGCACGATCGAGGCTGGCCAGGGCTTCGTCGAATCGCTTGAGTTCCTTCAAGGTAATGCCGCGGTTGCTATAGGCCTCGGCGAAGTCGGGTTTGAGCGCGATGGCACGATCGAGGCTGGCCAGGGCTTCGTCGAATCGCTTGAGTTCCTTCAAGGTGATGCCGCGGTTGCCATATGCCTCCGCATAGGCCGGGTTGATCGCGATGGCCTGATCGTAACTGGCCAATGCGGCATCGAATGCCTTGATCCTATGCAGGGTGATGCCGCGATTGTAATAAGCCTCCGCGAAGCCGGGGTTGATGTTGATGGCTTGTTTATAACTGGCCAGAGCTTCGTCGAAGCGCGAAAGTTCGTTTAACGCGCTGCCTTTGTTGTTGTAGGCCTGATAGTAATTCCTGTTTAAGGTAAGGGCATTGTTATAGCTGGTAATCGCATCCTCGAAACGCGTGAGCGCTTTAAGGACGTTGCCGCGATTGCTATATGTCTGGTAATGCGCCGGTGCGAGTTCCAGTGCCTGGTCATAACTGGCCAGCGCCTCGTCGTATCTGCCTAGGTCATAGAGGACGATGCCTCGATTGCTATAAGCTTCCACGTAGTCTGGTTTAAGTGCGATGGCGCGATCGAAATCCGCCAGCGCTTCGATCGGACGTTTGAGCATGCCGAATGAAATGCCTCGAATCAGCAACACCATCGGTTGGTTGTGTGCTACCGCCAAGGAACGGCCAAGTATGTTTATGGCGGCCTCGATATGACCAAGCTGGAACGCGATATGGCCATATTCCGTCATTAGACTGGGGTCTTTGGGATTTTTGGCCAACAGGCGTTCATAAAGGAGCGCCGCTTCTCTCGGCTTGCCTGATTGATGAAGCGAGATGGCTTTCTGGTGGACGGCGTCGGAATCGATGGATAGATTTTTTGTCGGCATTATTCAGTGAACATCGGTGTGATGGCCGTATGGAGTCCCGTCGCGAAAGGATAATCCGCGAATGGAGGCGTGAACCAACGGGGAGACCAGGGCCTCATGGAGAGGTTGAAGGAATTTAAGCGCTGTCATGGCGGCCATTGCGCTACACCGCCAGCGGTTGGCTCTGCTTCCTCCGAGGCCTGCGTCTGTGACATCCAATGGGGCGGGTGGTCCGATTTCGATGAACAATTCTACATTCCCTGAACAATGCTTTGAAACCTACAAGTTTACCGGCCGGCAAGCGTGACAGCACATCCATCAACGGCGAGAATGCCGATAACCTCCATGGCACAGGGTGCCTCCATGAACCGTCGCTTGTCTTTATTCCTCCCCATGTTGTCCGGTTTGGCAGGCTGCCAGTTCGATGCGCCGCCACCGGCGTATCAGGGCTACGCCGAGGGCGAGTATGTCCGGGTGGCCTCGCCGCTGGCCGGGA
>JAVHQF010000129.1:0-14489 GCA_036170995.1 Sideroxydans sp.
ACTCGCGACCAACGGATTAAAAGTCCGCTGCTCTACCGACTGAGCTACCGACCCGTCCTAAAAAGGAGCGCGCATTATACGGGTTTGACCTCGACTGTCAAACGAATCACAGCCCGTGATAGCGCGTGGAATCGGGCACTCCAGCGGCAGTGAATCCTTCACGGCGCAAACGGCATGAATCACAACGTCCGCATGCTCTTCCGTTTGTATCGGCTTGATAGCAAGACACGGTTAGCGTGTAGTCAACGCCCAAACGAACGCCTTGTTGAATAATCTGCGCCTTACTCAAATGTAATAGCGGCGCATGTAAAGTCAGCGGTTTTCCTTCTACGGCAAACTTAGTTGCCAGGTTTGCCATGCGCTCGAATGATTCAACATATTCAGGACGACAATCGGGATAGCCAGAGTAATCGACCGCATTCACGCCGAAGAAAATATCTTGCGCTTTCAATACTTCTGCCCATGCCAGAGCCAGCGACAGCATGATGGTGTTACGCGCGGGGACATAAGTAGAGGGAATACCTGTGCTAGCGTGTTCTGGCACAGGCATCTTGCTGTCGGTGAGTGATGACCCACCAAACGCAGTGAGATCAATGTTGATGACACGATGTTCGCGCGCGCCAAGTATCTTGGCGACTTCCTGCGCGGCTGCTAATTCAGCATGATGGCGTTGGCCGTAATCCACGCTCAATGCGTAGCACTCAAAGCTTTGCTCGCGCGCCATCGCAAGCACGGTCGCCGAATCCAACCCCCCCGACAGTAAAACGACTGCTCTTTTCATACTCAATGTCCTGCCTCGCTTCCCCACAGTATCTTGTGTAGCTGAATCTGCAAGCGAACAGGCAAGTGGTCGCGCAATATCCATTCAGCCAAGTCCTTCGGTGCAAGTTGCCCTTGGGCGGGCGAGAACAACACCCCGCATCGTTGTGCCAACTGATGCTCCTGCATCATTTGCTTCGCCCACAGGTAATCCGTTTCACCGCACAGCACGAACTTGATCTCGTCCTGCGGATTCAGATGTTCTAAATTGCTCAATAGATTCTTCGCCATCTCTCCCGAGGTGGGCGTCTTCAGATCAACCACTTTAGAGACACGTTCATCCACGCCTGACACATCCAACATACCACCTGTTTCAAGTGACACCTCATACCCTGCATCACTCAATGCTTGCATCAACAACAGGCTGTTCTTTTGCGCCAACGGCTCACCGCCAGTCACCGTGACAAATCTAGGTGAATGTCGCGCAACCTCATGCAAAATAGATTGCAAGGGCATCGTCTTCCCCCCCGTGAAAGCGTATGCCGTATCGCAATAAGTGCAACGTAGCGGACACCCAGTCAGTCGCACGAAAACCGTAGGAAAACCAACACGACTCGTCTCACCTTGCAGTGAGAAAAAAATTTCGCTTATGCGCAACGATTCGTCGGCTAGATTTGACATGGACAGATGGACTTACTTAAGAGTGGCGAGGCGCTTTTTGGCTTTGTCTGCCATGTCACTACCAGGAAATTGCGTGACAATTTGTTTGAGTGTCTTCTTGGCGGCCGTCTTGAATTTCAATTCAACTTGACACTCTGCCATGTTCAACATCGCCTCGGCCACGCGCGGATGATCTTGAAAACGGGTGATTAGGTTCTGGTAACTATCCTGACTATTGGCGTAATCACCTGATAAGAAATAGGCATTCCCCATCCAGTAATAGACATTCGCCTCATGCACTGACTGGGGGAATTGGCGCAAGAAATCGCGGAACGCGATAGCGGCGCTTTGATAATTTTCTGATTTGTATAAACCATAGGCGGCTTCGAAGGCGCGGTTCTCGCCAACAGGATTTGCGCTCACATCCTTCGTGGCATCCACTAGGTTCGAGGCTACAGGTTTAGGTGGAACTCCTCCTGCCCCGACCGATTCGACTTGGCGCAACCTTGTATCCAAGTCGATATAAAAATCTTTTTGTCGCTTCTCGACATCTTGTAGGTTATGCACCCACTCTTCATTCTGACCGCGCACCTTGCGCAACTCATCAGAATGCATTTCCATCTGCATCTGCATATCCAACATTGAACTGATGGCATGCTTATTCTCTTCCTCTGCCGAACTCAACTGCGCTTCCAACTTGGCAATACGTGCTTCTAATTGCAGTATCTGCTTACGCGCGTCGTCATCAGAAAACAGCCCCGCGTGGGCGGGGCTGTTCACCAACAAACTGCACAACAAAAAATAGGCAACTTTACTCACTTTTACTTAGCGATGTCGTAGCTGATTTCTGCACGACGGTTTTGCGCCCAAGCAGATTCGTCATGACCTGTTGCGACAGCCTTCTCTTCGCCATAGCTAATCGTGGAGATTTGCCCTGCCTTCGCGCCTGCTGCTACCAAAGCCTTCTTGGTATTCTTGGCGCGCCGTTGCCCCAATGCCAAGTTATATTCGCTGCTACCACGTTCATCTGCGTAGCCAGCAACGCGAGCTTTCAGCATAGCAACTTTGCCGAGGTTTTTACCATGTGCCATGATGACTCCCTTATCGGCAGCATGTGGCACATCAATATTGGTGTCGAAATACACTGTACGTTTGTCGAGCAAAGCGAGTTCGTCCGCTTTCGCATCTGCATCCGCTTTAGCTTTGGCAGCAGCGGCATCTGCATCCGCAGCAGCTTTGGCAGAAGCAGAAGCAGCTGCAGCGGCATCTGCATCCGCTTTAGCCTTTGCAGCAGCAGCAGCAGCATCTGCATCCGCAGCAGTTGTGCCAGTTGTAGAACTTGTTTTCGGTGCAGCCGCAGGTTCAGTGGAAGTTGTTTCTTTGGGCGCAGGACCAGAACAAGCCGCCAGCAAAGACACCGTAATCATTCCTAAGATAAATTTATTCATTTCGTAACCCTTTCATTCAATTCATTGCTTTGATAAAAGGCCCCCAGATAGGCTCTCGAATATCTCCACTCTGGGCAACCATTTTTTGCTTCACACGTCCATCACTTGAAACGGTCGCCAATATACCACGCCCAGCCGACTCTGTAGCGAACAGCACCAACTTGCCATTCGGCGCATAGCTTGGCTTTTTGTCCTGAGCATTTGATGTCAGATATTGATCTTGGTGGCTTTCTAAATCATGCACCACGATGGCGAAATTTCCCCCCGAATACAGAGAATAGACGACGCTCTTTCCATCTGGGCTATATCTTGGGGAGAAACTGTTGCCTGACTCGAAAGTTAGACGTGTCGCACTTCCGCCATCCACCGACATACGGTAAATCTGCGGCGAACCGCCCCTGTCAGAAGTGAATAACAAGGCTTTACCATCAGGGGAGAAAGTCGGTTCAGTATCAATGGTGTCGCTGAAGGTGATACGCCTAAGATTCGATCCATCCACCCCCACCAGATAAAGCTGTGAACTATCGTCTCGTGTCAACACCAAGGCGAGCTGACTCCCATCTGGCGACCATGCAGGTGCGCTGTTGCTGCCAGGGAACGCCGCCATCAAGGTGCGTTCACGGGTACTTAGTATCTGCACAAAGACCATTGCTCGCCCCTGCTCAAAACTCACATAAGCGATGCGCGTCCCATCAGGCGACCATGCAGGAGACATGATGGGTTCTTTCGAGTTTAACAATGCTTGCTCGCCATAGCCATCGCTGTCCGCCACCACCAAGCGGTAATTTCCTGCGTTGCGATTTACGTACGCAATTCGCGTGCTGAACACACCAGGTGTGCCTGTCAGCCTTTCGAACACACTATCTGCGATGTGATGCGCGATGGCGCGAGACTGTTGCTTCATAGACGACACAGTAAGCTTCAATAGCTCGCTACGACGCACTGTATCGACCAACTGGAAAGTGACGATCAGTTTGTCGTCTTCTTGCTGAGTGACCGAACCGATGAGCAAGGCCTCAACTCCATTCCATTCGGCATAATTCACCGCATTCACATCCCGTGGTCGCCTGCCCGCAGGATCAACCAATTTAAACAGCCCAGTCCGCGCCAGATCGTTTGCCACCACGTCACTGATGCGCTGTGTCTCATCCTCTCCTGTGAAGTGTAGAACAGATACAGGCGTTTGATGTTCGCCCGCTCCCGTGATCTCAATGCTCAATTCAGCATGTGCGAATTGAGCGAGGAAAATAAACAAAAAGGAAAAATAGATTCGAAGCATTGTTAATCCTGTGGTCTGATCGTTAGACGTAATTCTCTAAATAGTTTCTGTAACCCAACTTCCGTCGGCATTGGTAGCGGCTGTGCCTTGTAGATGGCGCGCTCCGCCGCATCGTCATACGCGCGATTGCCGCTGCTCTTCACCAACTGCACATCCATCACCATTCCACCCGGCAACATGGTCACCTTAAATTCGGCTTTAGCATCTACTGCCAAATCAGGGGGGATACCCACAATGTTGCGCCGTATCTTGCTACGAATCATGTCCTGAAAGCGCCCCACTTCCACCGAAGTGGCTGCTGCAATCTCAGCGCGCATGGTTTCCTTCATTGCCAAGCGACGCTCCTCTGTATCTTGTTCCAACAAACGCTGCTCTTCAGCGCGCTTGCGTGCCTTCAATTCTTTCGCGCTCGGCTTAGTAGGTTCGTCTTTGCTGATCTTCTTCTCGCGCAACTCAATGTCCGCCGTTTTCGCTTGTGGTGTCTCCACTTTCGCTTCGACTGTGGGTGTCGGCTGCACAGCAGGCTCGGGTGTTTGCTCCGGAAGCGGTGCTACGACAGGCAGACTGTCCCATAGTTCAACCGAAAAATCTTGTGGCGGCTGTGATTGCCAACGCACCCCAAAAACCAGCAGCCCGACGAAAGCCACATGCACCACCAATGCCAGCACGCCGGCGGGTACACGATACGGCTCTGGGTAGTGCAGTGCGTGACTCATTTTGCCTTGGTGAGCAGACCGATCTTTTTGATGTTCTGCTGTTGCAACATATCCATCACATTGACCACTTCTTCATAGCGCACTTTTTTATCGGCAGAGATGACAACCGATTGTTCTGGGTTATTGGCGATTTTTTGCTTGATCATCCTAGCTAATTCATCGCGTGAAACAGGCACTTCCACCTCGCCCTTGCTGTGATCTCTCAACGCGAGTGTGGTGTCTTTTTTGATGATGACTTCGAGTGGGGATACAGGTGGCGTGAGTGACTTACCAACACTAGGCAGATCGATCTGCCCTGGATTCATCATCGGCGCAGTCACCATAAAGATGACGAGTAGCACCAACATCACGTCGATATACGGCACCACGTTGATCTCGTTCATCAAGCGATTGCGGGTGCGGCGATACGATCTCATCTTTGCGAACCGTTAGGGTTGGCGTTGCAACACGTTGGAGAACTCTTCAGTAAAACTCTCGAAGCGCGTTGCCAAACGGTCAATGTCATGCGCATAGCGATTGTACGCTACCACCGCAGGAATCGCCGCGAACAGCCCCATCGCCGTTGCTACCAAGGCCTCAGCAATACCGGGGGCAACTTGCGCCAGCGTCGCCTGCCCCACGCTGGACAGACCACGGAACGCATTCATGATGCCCCACACCGTACCCAGCAGCCCCACGTAAGGGCTAACCGAACCGACCGTCGCCAAGAAAGAAAGGTGAGATTCCAAATGATCCATCTCACGCTGGAAACGTGCACGCATGGCACGGCGCGTACCGTCCATCACCGCCGCACTATCCACCCCATGCGTCTTCTTCAACTTCACATATTCGGTGAAACCCGCAGCAAATATCTGCTCCAACGCGCCTTGGTCGTGGCGCAGTTTGCTACTCGCCTGTTGATATAGGGTCACCAGATTCGGATTGTTCCAGAACGCCTCTTCAAAGTCGCGCGTCTGCCTCACCGCCGCACGCACCGCGAACATCTTTTGGAAGATATACCACCACGACATCAGCGATACAGACAGCAACAGCCCCATCACTATTTGCACCAACAAGCTGGCATTGGTGATGAGGTGAAAGAACGATAAATCTTGCAGAATATTCATAGATTCAATCCCACTGTTTTTTCAACACGTCTGGCACACTCACTGGCTTAAAGGTCTGCACGTTCACGCACACGAGATGCACCTCACCTTCGGTCAGCAACTCATCATCACGCATCACTTTCTGAGCCAGCGCGATACGACTACGCCCGATCTCTTTGACTTGCGCGGTCACCGTCAACATATCGTCGAGTAGTGCTGGCTTCAGATAGTCCAGCTTCATCGAGCGCACCACGAACACCACGCCCAACTCCTTCATCAACCCCGCATTGCTATACCCAAAAGTGCGCAACCACTCAGTCCGCGCGCGCTCCATAAAGTTCACATAGCTGGCGTGATAAACGACACCGCCCGCGTCGGTGTCTTGAAAATACACTCGCACAGGCCAAGAAAAAACTTGGTGATACTTACTCATCCCACAGCTCCTTGTTATTCGTACTGCGGGGTTGGATGAGTCCGAAATGTTGGTAGGCATTCGCCGTCGCGATGCGTCCGCGTGGTGTACGTTGCAGATAGCCTTGTTGGATGAGATAGGGTTCCAGCACGTCTTCGATGGTGTCGCGTTCTTCGCCAATGGCGGCAGCGAGGTTGTCCACGCCCACTGGGCCACCCATGAATTTTTCGATGACGGTCTGCAACAGTTTCCTGTCCATTACATCCAGCCCCTGCGAATCCACATCGAGCATGGTCAGTGCGGCATCCGCCACTTCGCGTGTGGCATTGCCGTCCGCTTTGACATCGGCAAAGTCGCGCACGCGTCTTAGCAAACGGTTGGCGATACGCGGCGTACCGCGCGAGCGCTTAGCAATTTCCAATGCTCCGTCTTGCGAGATGGGTAACTCCAACAAACCCGAGGAGCGCGTGACGATGCGCTGCAATTCTTCTGCAGAATAAAACTCCAGCCGCGACACGATGCCAAAACGGTC
This sequence comes from Sideroxydans sp., assembly GCA_036170995.1. GTDB lineage: Bacteria > Pseudomonadota > Gammaproteobacteria > Burkholderiales > Gallionellaceae > Sideroxyarcus. The sequence goes on from JAVHQF010000129.1 coordinate 6,892, forward strand.
ACGCAGCGGATTGGTGAGCATACCCGCACGGGTCGTCGCCCCCACCAGCGTGAACGGAGGCAGATCAATCTTCACCGAGCGTGCGCCCGGTCCTTCGCCGATCATGATGTCTATCTGGTAATCCTCCAACGCGGGATACAGGATTTCTTCCACCACGGGCGACAAGCGATGAATCTCGTCAATGAACAGCACATCGTTCGGTTCAAGGTTGGTGAGCAGCGCGGCGAGGTCACCCGCACGCTCCAACACTGGCCCCGATGTGTGGCGGATATTCACGCCCATCTCGCGCGCGATGATCTGCGCCAAGGTGGTCTTACCCAACCCAGGCGGGCCGAATAGCAACACGTGATCGAGCGGTTCTTTGCGCTGCTTCGCCGCTTGAATGAATATTTCCAACTGCCCGCGTATCTTTTCTTGCCCCACATACTCATCGAGCTGTTTGGGACGTAGCGCACGCTCCAAGGCCTCCTCTTGTTGCGAGGCAGGTGCAGCAGAGATGATGCGGGGCTCCGTAGTCAGGTCGTCGTGTTTGATCATGCTTTGGATAATAACTTAAGCGCTTGGCGGATGCCGCCCGAGACATCGGCATCATTGGGCAATTGCTTGGCCGCCCAATCTGCTTCCTTCTCGTTGTAGCCCAAGGCCAGCAAAGCGTTGACGATGTCGTTAGAGGAAGATTTGACTGCCGCGCCTTGTGCAGCACCTAGGCCACTCACCATGAACTTGCCCTGCAACTCCAACAACAAACGCTCAGCGGTCTTCTTGCCCACACCGGGTATCTTGGTGAGTCTATTCGCATCTTTGTTCGCCACTGCCGCCGCCAGATCGGCGATGCTCAAGCCGGACAACACCGAGAGCGCCAGCTTGGGGCCGACGCCGCTGATCTTGAGCAACTGACGGAAAGCGATGCGCTCTTCATGAGTCAAGAAACCGTACAGTAAATGGGCATCCTCGCGCACGATAAGTTGGGTGTGCAGCACCACCTTCTCGTTGAGTGCGGGCAGGTTGTAGAACGTGCTCATCGGCACGTCCACTTCGTAGCCCACACCCTGCACATCCAGCACTATCTGCGGTGGGTTCTTTTCCAGTAATGTGCCGTTCAATCTTCCAATCATGTGTTTCCCTTACTCAATATCAATGCCAGCGACAACAGCGCGCCGCGCACCATCATCGCAGCGATGGTCTGTTTGATAGCCTCACCCAATAACTGCGGCTGTGCCGCGTGGCGCAACAATGCGCGCGCCGCCTTTATACTCAAGGGCAAAGCGAACAGTGCCAATAGCGCCAGCAACGGCAACCAAGCCAGCGCCACGCTCAGTAGCAACCATAGATACGCCAACGCCACGACCAGCACATATCCCCAGCGCGCCTGTTGCACATCCAAGCGTGCGACCCAATGTAACTTACCTGCCGCCGTATCCGCCGTACGGTCGGGGAACTGGTTGATGTAGAGCAGATTCATCGTCAGTAAAGCGTATGAAAGTCCGGCGACAAAAGGCTCAGCATCGTAGCTCTTTCTCTGCACGAAATACGTGCCCACCGTGATGGACAATATCCCCGCCGTCACACACAACTCCCCCCAGCCTCGGCTATTCAATTTGAACGGCGTTGCCGAATACGCCCAACCGATGAATAACCCAGCCAGCCCGACGTACAGCAACTGAGGGGCCGAACGCGACATCAACCACAGTCCAGCCAAGGCCACACCTGTCAATAAGGCAAATCCAAAATTGCGCGTCTGTGCCAAGGTGAGCGCACCGTTCTGAATGAAGCGGCTGCCCCCCGTGAAGGGGAAGATACGCTCGACGTTGTGCGCATCCGTCCCATTTAGTGCATCGTAATAATCGTTGAGCACGTTCACGCCAGCGTGTGCCAACAGCGCAAACAGCACGGTGACGACGGCCAGTGTCACGTCAAAATCAAGCGCGGCATGCCACGCCACCGCCAACCCCAGCAAAGCCGCCATCAGACTCGCGGTGATGAACGCTGGACGAGTCGCCGCGAAATAGCGCGCCAAGGGATTTCGGAATGCATCGAGTGTTGGCTCCAAAGGGCGGGTCATATCAATCTCCCGCCTTTGACACGGAATCCCTTGGTCGCCAACGCACCCAACCCCATCCCGCTATGCGCATGACAGATCGCACCCGCCAGAGCATCCGCCGCATCGGGGCTAGGCGTACCTGACAACTTCAGCAACCGCACCACCATCGCCTGCACCTGCTCCTTGTTGGCATGGCCATTACCAACGACTGCTTGTTTGATTTGTAGCGCGGTGTATTCCGCCACGGGCAGATTCGCGTGCACCGCCGCGCAGATGGCCGCTCCGCGCGCCTGCCCCAGCAGCAAAGTAGATTGCGGATTCACGTTCACGAACACTTTTTCGATGGCGACTTGTTGCGGTTGATGTCGCGCGATGACCTCGCCCAAACCACTCAAAATGACTTTTAAGCGCTCTGGCAATACACCCTCAGGCGTCTTGATGCAACCGCTGGCGACGTAATGCAATTGCTGACCTTCCTTGTCTAACACGCCGAAGCCTGTGATGCGAAGGCCAGGGTCGATGCCTAGAATTCGGATTGAGAATTGAGGATTGAGGATTGAGTTAGACGGCATCGTGTATCGGGTAGCGAACTACGCCCACATCCTCAATCCTAAATCCTCAATCCTGCTTTTCATTTCTCAATCCTAACTTTCAATTACCGCCGTCGTATAGACTTCCTGCACGTCGTCACAATCTTCCAGCGCATCCAGTAGTTTCTGCATCTTCACCGCATCGTCACCTGTGAAGCTCACTTCGTTCTCTGGCCGCATGGTGACTTCTCCCATCTCGGGCTTGAAGCCAGCTGCCTCTAGGCGCTGCTTCACGTTCACGAACTCATGCGGTGCGGTGATGACTTCGATACTACCGTCGTCGTTATTGATAATGTCTTCTGCACCCACATTGATGGCTACTTCCATTAATGCGCTCTCGTCCACACCAGGTGCGAACACCATGTATCCACAGTGTTTGAACAGAAAGGCGACCGAGCCATCCGTGCCCAGATTACCGCCGTGTTTGGTGAATGCATGGCGCACATCGGCCACCGTGCGCGTCTTGTTGTCCGTCATGCAATCGACCATCACCGCAGCGCCATTGATGCCATAGCCCTCGTAACGCAACTCTAAGTAGTCCACGCCGTCCAGCTCGCCCGCACCGCGTTTGATGGCGCGCTCAACGTTGTCTTTTGGCATGTTCTGATCGTAGGCTCTTTCCATCGCCAAGCGCAGCCGTGGATTGATATTCGGGTCACCCCCGCCCAACTTCGCCGCCACCGAAATTTCTTTAATCAGGCGCGTGAATATCTTGCCTCGCTTGGCATCTTGCGCGCCTTTGCGATGTTGGATGTTCGCCCATTTACTATGTCCTGCCATGTCTCTTTCCTTGCAAAAAAATCCGCGCGAATGGTAACACCGCGGACACGTCCGACCCAAATACTCGGTTACTCGTCAAACAGAGTGAATACGCCACGTTTTAGGGCGTAGAATTCGCCCAAAGTTTTTATTAAACGTAGAAAAGGAGTATCACCATGAAAGTGCAACACGTATTGATGCTAACCGCAGGTCTATTACTTTCCAATGCTGCTTTAGCTGTTGACGGCGCAGCGCTGATGAAGAAAAACAATTGCGTCACTTGCCACCAACCCGAGAAGAAAACGGTTGGCCCTGGTATAAAAATGATTGCTGAAAAATACAAAGGCGATGCAACTGCTGCCGACAAGTTGGCCGCCAAGGTACGCAAGGGCGGCTCGGGCAGCTTCGGTACAATGGCTATGCCCGCAGCGCCAGCCAAAGTGAGCGATGAGGACATCAAAGCGATAATCGCCTACATCCTGAAGTAAGCATCCTGCCTCAAACAAAAGGCCTCGCAGAACAAACTGCGAGGCCTTTTAATTTTTGGTTCATTCGGGTTTTGAGTAGGTCAAGGCCAGATTAGCCAGTGGATCGAAAAATGTAGTTATCTCACCAAGTGTTCCCCCACCCCAGCCCTCCCCCTAAGGGAGAGGGAGCGAGAGCGGTGATGCTTTGTGTTTAGTCCCTCTCCCATCGGGGGAGGGATTAGGGTGGGGGAACATTCTATTGTCCAGCCCGCAAGTAAGTAAGTAGCAGGTTCTGCTTGTAATGACGCAGCCCCTATCTCGCTTCAGTCGCCCACGCAAAACCCAGATGAACCTATTTTTTATTTTTGCTCTGGTTTTCCCATTTCCATACCGTGAGGTGCGGGTACATTTTCATGCATCCTCTTCATGCTGTCGATAACTTCCTCCTTGGTTATCTTGCCATCCTTGTTGGCATCTATCTCGTCGAAACGTTTGGACAACATCGGCATGCCAATCTCAGCTTCGTCTTTGCTTAAGCCACCATCATGATTAATATCGACCTCATCAAAACGTCGATCAAACGGGTCTTGCCACATCTCTTTCATCGGGCGATGTTTCATACTCATGTCGCCGTCAATTTCCTCTTCACTCAGTTTGCCGTCTTTATTGGTATCCATTTCTTTGAAGCGTTCAGCATGAAAAGCCTCGAATTCTTTTTTGCTGACTACACCATCCTTGTTCTTGTCTAAATCTTGTAAACATGGGCCATTATGCTCCCCATAATGTTTGGTGGGACAGGCTTGCACCGAGGGAGTGAGCGCGAACATGCTACTTGCAACAAGTACTGTCAATAATGCTTTCATAGTAGTTCTCCTATCTGATTGATTGGTTGACTGGCCGCTTTTTACAGCGGGGTGACGCACAGACAGGTTATCACGAAGGAAGTTCAGTTGTAGATGCACAGGTTATAATCCACCGCAATTTTTCCAGCACCTCACAATGGGCATTAAGAAGCCATTAATGAGAATAAATCCCTGTATGCCCATTTCCATATCCTCAATCCTCTCCCAGAGGAAAGCCCCCCTATCCAATTTTCCCCCGCAAGCGGGAGAAAGGGTGAATGAGAAAGGCAGTCTTCAAATCCTGCGGGGGCGTAGGCAATCGAACGCTTTGCGCATTTCAAATCAATGAACATCTTTTACGAAGAAGACGGCAGCTTCAAGGTCGGCAACATCCTTGCGGACAACACAACGTCGTTGCAAGTTGAAAACACCCACGGCAAACGCAGCAAGATCAAATCTGCCAATGTGATGTTGCGTTTCGCCCAGCCCAGCCTGTCTGAATTCATGGCGCAGGCGGAACAGACCGCCGCCACTATCGACGTGAACTTTCTGTGGGAAGTCTCGCCGCAAGACGAGTTCGAGTTCGCCACGCTGGCACAAGAATATTTCGGCCACGCCGCCGATCCAATTGAATCAGCGGGGGCTTTGATCCGCTTGCATGGTTCGCCCATGCATTTCTACAAGAAAGGCAAAGGTCGCTACAAAGCCGCACCGCCTGAGGCGTTGAAATCCGCACTCGCCAGCGCCGAAAAGAAACGTCTGCAAAGCGAACAACAGGAACGTTACATCGCGCAATTAATCAACTTCCAACTGCCTGCTGAATTAGCGGACAAGCTTGCGATGATCTTGTACAAACCAGATCGCAACACCATCGAAGTAAAGGCGGTGGAAGCCGCCTGCGCTGCGACGCATCTCTCCGCTGCGCACCTTCTGGAAAAATGCGGCGCCTTACCTTCCATTCACGATTTCCACTTGAATAAATTCCTGTTCGAGAACTTTCCGCGCGGAATCGGTTTCCCCGCAGTGATGGTCGAAGAACATCCAGAATTGCCGTTAGTCTGCGTGAACGCTTTCAGTATTGACGATGCCAGCACCACCGAGATCGACGATGCGTTTTCCGTCGAGAAATTGAACGATGGCAACTGGCGTATCGGCATTCACATCGCCGCGCCCGCGTTGGGCATCCCTCGTGATTTAGACATCGACAAAATTGCCGCTCAGCGCATGTCCACCGTCTATATGCCAGGCGATAAGATCACCATGCTGCCAGACAATGTAGTGCTGGCTTTCACCTTGAGTGCTGACAAGATATGTCCCGCGCTGTCGCTGTATGTGGAGGTGGATGCCACAACATTGGCAGTGATTCACAGCGAGAGTCGTATCGAGCGTCTACGCATCGCCGCCAACCTGAGACATAACACTCTTGAACCTTTATTCAACGAAGAGACATTGGCCGCAGGTAAGCTCGATTATGCCTATGCGCTAGAGCTCAAGCTGCTGTTTGATTTCGCCAACGCACTAGAAGTGGTGCGCGGCAAATCGTCCGACAACAGCAATCAGCAGATTGACTACACCTTCCATATCGAGAATGAACACGTCACCATCGGCCACCGCCTGCGCGGATCTCCCATTGACAAAGTCGTGTCCGAGCTGATGATCTTAGCCAACAGCATGTGGGGTAAATTACTGGATGATAACGAAGTGCCTGGCATCTACCGCACGCAGAACAACGGCAAGGTGAAGATGAGTACCGTGGCCGCACCGCATCAGGGATTGGGTGTGGCGCACTACGCGTGGTCGAGTTCGCCGTTGCGCCGTTATGTGGACTTGGTGAACCAACGCCAGCTCATCAGCGTGCTGCGCGGCGAGCCGCCAGCTTATTCCAAGAACGATACGGCGCTGTTCGCCATCCTGCGCGACTTCGATACTGCCTACACCAATTACAACGAGTTTCAGCGCAATATGGAACGGTACTGGTGCTTGCGCTGGTTGCAACAGGAAAAGATTACGCAGATTGATGCTCTCCTGCTCCGCGACAATCTAGTCAAGATCGGCGACATCCCCCTAGTTGGGCGCGTACCCTCCATTCCTGAATTGCCTGCCCACACGAAAGTAATGCTGGAGATAGATAACATCGATCTACTCGATCTAAACCTCGAAGCGCACTACATCGCGCAAGTGGAAACACCTGCATGAAGATGCTGATTGCCAAGACGCTGTTGGTAAAAGAACGCTTGTTGTTCGCCATCTCGTTCTCGCTTTTCTTACATGCGTTCATCCTGTTCGGACTCACCTTCAAGTTGCCCGATGCAAGCAAACTCGCTAAAACGCTAGAACCACTGGAGGTCACTCTGGTCAATAGCAAATCAAAGCGCAAACCCAACAAAGCCAGCGCCTACGCGCAAAACAACCTAGACGGTGGAGGCAACACGGATGATGAGCGCCACGCAGGAACGCCCTTCCCCATCTTGGGCGACGATCATCAATTCACACCAGAGCAAGCTACGCAAAAAGTGAAAGCGCTGGAGCAGGATGTTAAAAGATTACTGACACAAAAGAAGAGCAATTACACCGTAGAACTGAAGGAGCTAGCCCCCCAGCTAGAAGACACCACGCTGAATGGGCAAGACCTAGTGCAACATTCACTCGAGATCGCACGACTAGAAGCCGAGATTAGCAAAAACATCTCGCTGTACGAGAAATTGCCCAAACGCAAATTCATCGGTGCACGCACCCAAGAATATCGCTATGCCCAATACGTAGAGGATTGGCGTGGCAAGGTGGAGCGAATTGGCAATCTCAACTACCCCGAGGCGGCACGGCGCCAAAAGATATATGGCAAGCTGCAACTAACGGTAAATATTCGCGCCGATGGCAGTGTGGAAAGTATCGAAATCAA
>JAVHQF010000130.1:0-3081 GCA_036170995.1 Sideroxydans sp.
CCGAGCCTGACGGGGGACTGTGTCCTGTCCCGCTGCAGCACCCCTCGGAGGGTGGGTGTTACGAATTACATTTAGTGTAGGTCGGGTTCCAACCCGACAAGCATTTCATTTTGATTGGTTTGTCGGGATGAATCCCGACCTACAAGTTCCAGCTTACAGCCCTGCGTCAGCCTTAAGTGCAGTAGCCTTGTCCGTGGCTTCCCACTTGAACTCTGGCTCTTCGCGACCGAAGTGACCATAGGCTGCCGTCTTTTGATAGATCGGACGCAGCAGGTCGAGCATCAGCACGATGCCTTTTGGACGCAGGTCAAAGTGGCGCTTCACCAGTTCGGTAATCTTTTCGTCGGAAACCTTGCCCGTGCCGTAGGTGGTGACCATGATGCTGGTGGGTTGTGCCACGCCGATGGCGTAGCTGATCTGCACCAAGCATTTGTCGGCCAAGCCAGCAGCGACGATGTTCTTTGCTACATAACGTCCAGCGTAAGCGGCAGAACGGTCAACCTTGGAAGGATCTTTGCCAGAGAACGCGCCACCGCCGTGGGGGGCTGCGCCGCCGTAGGTATCCACGATGATCTTGCGACCCGTCAAGCCAGCGTCGCCGTGTGGACCACCGATAACGAAACGACCAGTCGGGTTCACCAGATACTTGATGTCACCTTTGATAAGTTCTTTCGGCAATACGGGTTTGATGATCTCTTCAATCACGGCTTCGCGAATTTGCTCAAGTGTCATCTCGGGCGTGTGCTGCGTGGAAAGCACCACGGTGTCGATGCTGAAAGGCTTGTCGTCCACGTACTTGATGGTGACTTGCGATTTTGCATCGGGACGCAGCCAATTCAAACGGCCATCACGGCGCAGTTGTGCTTGGCGCTCGACAATGCGATGCGACAGATAGATCGGGAGCGGCATCAGGGTGTCGGTCTCGCTGCAAGCATAGCCGAACATCAAGCCTTGGTCGCCCGCGCCTTGGTCGAGCGTGTCGTCGTAAGCTTTATCTACGCCTTGAGCGATGTCTGGACTTTGTTGGCCGTAGCACACTTGAACGGAGCAGCCGTCTGCATCGAAACACAGGTTGGGATCGTCGTAGCCGATACGGCGAATCGTCTCGCGTGCGACTTTGGCATAATTCACATTGGCGCTGGTAGTGATCTCACCGGCCAGCACAACCAAACCCGTACTCACCAGCGTTTCTGCGGCAATGCGTGAATGCTTGTCCTGCGCTAGAATCGCGTCAACGATGGCGTCGGAAATTTGGTCTGCGACCTTGTCAGGATGGCCCTCTGACACGGATTCGGATGTAAAAAAGTAATCGCTCATGGCTGGCTCTCCGAGTGCTGCTTAAAAGTTAAAGGGCGCGCATTGTACCAAATCCCCACAGCTTGATTTAATAGGTCTTTATTTGATGCTTATTCTGTTTGATGTATTTGCGCGTCTCCCGTTGTCGGTATTGCACTGGCTGGGCGCGTTGCTGGGATGGATCATCTATCTGACATCGAAGCGGTATGCCTCACGTTTGCGCGAGAACCTAGAACATTCGGGCATTGATGGCGAAAGCCAGCTCCTTCACACCGCTATTCGCGAGGCGGGCAAAGGGGGGATGGAGCTACCTTGGGTGTGGAAGCGGCCATTGGAGGTTGTAGTTGCCAGCGTCAAACAGGTGCATGGGTGGGAGAATTTGGAGGCGGCAAACGCAAAAGGAAAAGGCGTGGTCATGCTGACGCCGCATATCGGTTGTTTCGAGGTAATCGGGCTTTATGTCGCAGCACACCAACCTTTCACGTGTATGTATCGTCCCCCACGCTATCCTTCACTGGACAAACTCATGCATCAAGGTCGTGAGCGTGGACAGATGAAATTGGTCCCAGCCGAACTAGGGGGCGTGCGCCAGTTGTTGAAAGCACTCAAGCGGGGCGAGGCCATCGGGGTATTGCCAGATCAAGTGCCAGGTAATGGCGAAGGAGAGTGGGCCACCTTCTTTGGGCGTCCTGCCTACACCATGACGCTGATCGGACGTTTAATCCAAGTCAGCGGTGCACCTGTAGTGATGTGTCACAGTGAACGCTTACCTGACGGAGAAGGCTTTGCCTTGTATTTTTCGCCGCTCACTTTTGATACAGCACAGTCCATTCCCAAGCAATTGAATGCGGCATTGGAGATAGTCATCCGTAAGCATCCCGCGCAATATCTGTGGAGTTACAACCGTTACAAAGTCCCGCGCGGCGCATTGCCGCCCAGGGCAAACAAGGATTCATGATGTTGGTTCGTCTAAGCGTGTTTATTCTGTGGTTGCTGCATTTCCTACCCTTCCGCGCCCTTGTTGCGATTGGCAATGGGGGGGGCGTGTTGCTCTATCACTTGGCTACGAAGCGCCGTCAGATCGGTGATACCAATCTGAAGCTGTGTTTCCCTGACATGCGTGAGGCAATGCGAAAATTGTTGTTGCGTGAGCATTTCAAGATGTTCGCGCGCGGTTTGGTGGAACGTTGCATCCTATGGTGGTCAAGTGAGGAACGCATCAGTAGTCTGATCCGTGTCGAAGGAATCGAACACTTCGAGGCGATAAAAGGACAACCTGCCATTCTGCTCACTCCGCATTTTGTGGGCATGGACGCGGGCGGGCAATGGGTGGCGCAAAATACCGACACAGTGTGCATGTATGCGAATCAGCGCAGTGTCTATCTCACCCAGTTATTGTTAGAAAAACGCGCGCGCTTTCGCACCCAGTTGTTGTATTCGCGCCAGCAAGGCTTGCGTCCTATCTTAAAAGGGATGAAGGAGAACAAGCCCTTCATCTATCCACCCGATCAGGACCAAGGCGTGAAGGATGGCGCATTTATTCCTTTCTTTGGCGTGCCCGCCGCAACCATGACCTCAATGTCACGCATCGCACAAATGACGGGCGCCAAGGTCGTGCCTAGTATCACGCGTGTGTTGCCTGGTGGTGCGGGCTATGTGCTGACCTTCTACCCGGCTTGGGAGGGTTTCCCGAGCGGCGATGATGTTGCTGATGCGCGCCGCATGAACGAGTTCATCGAACAACGTATCTTGGAGATGCCAGAACAATATTTCTGGTTGCATAAG
>JAVHQF010000131.1:0-3073 GCA_036170995.1 Sideroxydans sp.
TGCGACTGTTGATGCTTCCCCTTCTGTTCCTCTTGCTCTTGATCGCAGGCAGAGGCGGCTACACGGGGAAACCGATGGGCGTCGGCGAAGCGTTCTTCTCTGACTTGCTAGCGCAAGGTTATCTGACGATGAATGGTGCGTTCGCCTTTTCACATGCGCTGATTGAGAAACAACCGCCCGTAAAGTTGTTCATGCCACAAGCGCAAGCGGATGCTCTCGTGCAGGCACAGCTATCTAGCCCTAACACTCGTTTCATTTCTCCAGACTATCCGCTCGCTCGCATCACCGTTGGCGATGTGCGCAAGAAAAAACCCAACGTGGTCGTGCTGATGTTGGAAAGTTGGGGGGCGCTGCACATCGACGCAGTGCGCCGCGAGATGAATCTGCCGCCACTCGGCACGACACCGAACTTCGACCAGTTAGCCAAACAGGGGCGTCTCTACACGCATTTCTATGCCAATGGTCAGCGCTCCATCCAAGGGGCGGCGGCGATACTCGCAAGCCAACCCACCTTGCCGTCTATGCCTTTACTCGGCTTGGGTATGGAACAGAACCGCTTGAGTTTCATCGGCGAATTGGCGCAAAGCCAGAACTACCAGACGATCTTTTTGCAAAGCAGCGATCACGGTTCATTCCACTTCGATTCCATCGCGGCGCGCGCTGGCTTCAAGGAATATCGCGGTGCGGAGGAGATACCGAACGTACACGAACATCCCAAGCAGGCAAAGACCTGGGGCACTTGGGATCACAACACCTTCCAAGAAGCGAACAAGCTCTTCGCAAGTGCGCGGAAACCATTCTTGGGATTCATCTTCACTTCGACGACACACACGCCTTGGATCATTCCTGATGCTCGCTGGAACAAATATACGAGCGGTTCAGATCGGGACAAGTTCTTGAACACCTTGTTCTACGCCGACTGGGCATTAGGGCAACTGATGGACGCGGCAAAACGCGATGGATACTTTGATGACACCATCTTTGTCATCACGGCAGATCACGCCAATGAGTTCGTCGAGAAATCTGAATATGTACCGAACCAATTCCATATCCCCTTGCTTCTCATAGGCCATGGTGTGAAGGCCGGCATCGATGAGCGCACTGGCAGTCAAGTGGACATCATCCCCACGTTGATCCATCTGTGTGGATGGTCAACACCTTATTCTGGATTAGGCCGCTCGCTGATGGACGATACACGCAATGAAGACCGTGCGGCTTTCACGGTACGCGGTGATGTGATGGATTGGATCAGCAAGGGCGATTGGGTCTCGCACAATCTGGATAAGCGCATCGGAAGTTCGCCAGACCTCTCTGCAGAACGAGCCGCACAGATGGAACAGCGTTTATTATCAACTTATCAAACGACGATCCAATTGCAACTCAACAATCGCTTCCTACCCACCGATGCCCGCTGATACGGACGATTACCAGTCCTGTGCCACAGGATTTTGACATTCGACTTGGAACAGCTGCCTATCTTCTAGACGCATCGCAGTTAACGAACCACCCCATAGGCAACCCGTATCCAGCGCGATGACGTTGGGCTTGACCTTCAAGCCCAACGCTGACCAGTGGCCGAATATGACTGTTGCGTCTTGGCTGGCGCGATTCGGAACATCGAACCAAGGCACAAAACCCACAGGTATCTTCTCTACCTCGCCTTTGAATTTGTATTCCATCTCACCTTCTGGCGTGCAAACACGTAGGCGAGTAAAGGCATTGGTGATGACGCGCAAGCGCTTGTAGCCAGACAGTTCATCATCCCAACTGTTGGGCGTATTGCCATACATATGCTCAAGGAATTTGACGTAGTCGTCACCACGCAACGCAATTTCTACCTCGCGTGCCAGTTTGGCCGCTTGCTTGATGCTCCATTGTGGCAGCAAGCCAGCGTGTACCATGACGTTGCACTCTTCGGCATACATCATGCGTTGCTGGCGTAGCCATGTGAGTAGCTCATCACGGTCAGGTGCGGCCAATATCTCATCCAAGGTGTCACTGCGATGCAACTGTGCCACTCCTGCCGCCACAGCGAGTAGATGCAAATCGTGGTTCCCTAATACAGTGATGGCGCTATCTCCTAGCGATTTGACCAAACGCAAAACCTCTAACGAGCCTGAACCACGATTGACCAGATCGCCCACGAACCACAACTTATCTTTTTCGGAATCAAACTCAAGCTTCTTCAATAGCATTTGAAGTTCGATAAAACACCCCTGAATATCCCCCACCACATACACACTCATAGTGACCTGCCATCTATTAACGTTAGAATAGAGTATCAGAAATCATGCGACACCTTCGTTAACTAGACCATGACCAGCTTCCAACTCTATCTGCGCTTGATGCGCTATGTGCGGCCTTATTGGAAGGCTTTCTCCATCTCCATCCTTGGCATGGTCGTGGCCGCCGCGACCGAACCCTTGTTGCCTGCTTTGCTCAAGCCCTTCCTCGATGGCACGTTTGTGAATAAAGACAGCTCTGTGATGACATGGGCGCCCATCTTCATCCTCGTGATCTTCTTTGTGCGTGGTATCGCTGGTTTCTTTGGCTCGTATGCCATCCACTGGGTCGGCAACAAGGTAGTGATGGATCTGCGTGCAGAGATGTTCGCCAAACTACTTTCTTTGCCCACCCGTTTCTACGACGATCACGCGACAGGCAGTTTGATATCTAAGCTCACCTACGATGTGACGAACGTCACCGCTGCCGCCACGAGTGTCGTGACTATCACCATCCGTGACAGCATCATCATCTTGGGTTTGCTTGGCTGGCTGTTCTATCTCGATTGGAAATTGACGCTGATCACTTTATTGGTCGCCCCCATCGTCGCGCTAGTCATTCGCCTAATCAATCAGCGCTTACGCTCGTCCAGTCGTGAGACGCAAAAGGCGATGGGCAACATCACACAGGTGATTGAGGAAAGTGTGACCGCGCATAAGGTGGTTAAGTTGTTCGGCGGGCAAGGCTACGAGAAACAGCGGTTCGAAGAAGAGATCAACTTCGTGCGCCGCCACATGATGAAGCAAGCGGCCGCCGCGTTAGCCAACGTGCCTATCGTGCAGATGGTCGC
>JAVHQF010000132.1:0-3049 GCA_036170995.1 Sideroxydans sp.
GCGCGCATCCAGTTGCAGTATCTGGAGCAACGTCTCGCCGCGATGGAGATGAAGTTGCAGGTGAGCGAAGCCGCCCTCGCCGAGATCGCCAACGCGGGCTTCGACCCAGTGTATGGTGCACGTCCGCTGAAGCGTGCGATACAAGCGCAGTTGGAGAACCCGCTCGCCAAGCACATCCTTGAAGGACAGTTCGCCGCGAAAGACACCATCAAGGTGGATTGCAAGGCGGGTGTGATGCGGTTTGAAAAAGGTTGAGCCATCATTATGCGCAGGCGGGAATTCAGTGAAAATAGATTTTCCGCGTAGCAGACAAAACCTAGACGGTGTCCCGCTACGCGCGAATATGGCAATTAATTGGATTTCCTCCTGCGCGGGGAATGGTGGTGTAATGAGATTTTTTGGGTAAAGGGTTAAAAATTAGATGCAAAAAAGATTCGTATTGAATTCTCACAAACAACCTCGTAGTCAGCTACGCGCAATGCTAACTTGGATTATTTCGTTGTCGTTGTTCGCACTGCTGTTGATGTTTTCGGTAGTCGTACTGGCAGTCATTGCGGTTGTAGGTATCATTGCCTTTGTCTATATTTGGTGGAAGACGCGTGAGGTGAGGAAACAGATGCGCATCATGCGTAGCGTTGCTACACCTGAAACTCGGCGTGAAGCACAAGCTAGTAACGACAGTGTGTTTGAAGGTGAAGTGATACGGGTGGTTGCTCCTAAAGAAGTTACATGAGTCTTCATGCAAATCAAAAGCCCGCCACTTTCGTGGTGGGCTTTTTTTTATGACCATTTCTTAGTGGGTGGAGGCGGATGTGATGAGTGGCTGAGCATCATGATGATGCTTCTTCTCATGTTTCGCCATCCGCTTTTCTTTCGCGGTCATCAATGGTTTTTTCTTGGTGTCTTTGTGAGTGTTGTGAGTTTTCGGCATGATCTGACTCCTTAGGTTGATTAAGAGAAGAACTGCGATTTCATGCTACTCCGATGAGTCTGCCTTGTCAGCCCCCATGATCGGCAACTTATTGCGTGACAGTTTCTGCGCTTCGAACACCTTCAATGCCGCATACGCATCGTTTGCTGCGTAGAGTTTTTGTGGTTGCGAGAGTTCATGTTGCGACCAATCGGTGGTGGTGATCTTTCTCGATTTGACGAAACGTTGCTTGAACACGAACGCCACTGCGTTGCGTACGCCCATCTCTTTCTGCTGTCCCCGCATGCTGAACACCACATTCAGATCGACCACGCCGCAGAACTGGATGCCGAACTTCTTGAAGATGTGAACGCTGTCCGACTTCAAACCGAACCCCACTTTGATTACGGCGTCAGAGAGTAGCAATTCACTCAAGAACGGCAGCCCCTCGGTACGATGTACTTGGAACAAATATGCACGGTCAGATAGTGCGAACTGCACCACGTGTGGGCCATTGCTCACCTCGCCCACTGCGAAAGTAGGTTTCGATTCGGTATCAAAACCCACGCTGCCAGCTACCTTGATAGCAGCCGTGGCTGCTGCGAAGTCTTCTTTTGTCGTCGGCACGTGGACCTGCTCCAAAGTGAGGCCAACGAAGAGGGGCATCAGTGCGATCTCATTCTTGCTTGGGATTCCTTGTTGCATTTTGTGAGCACCGTGATTTGCGCAGATTTATTTTCCTTTGCCGCGCGCGCGTAACTGCCCGCACGCGCCTTCCACTTCTTGCCCCGCAGAATCGCGCACACGTGAGTAGATACCTTGCTGATTTAATGTTTGCATCATCGCTGCCATGCGCTTGGTTGAGGGGCGATGATAGGGCAGGTCATCCACCGTGTTGAAGGGAATGAAATTCATCAGAGCGTACTTACCTTTGAGTAGATGCGCAATGCGTGCCACTTCGGCATCGCTATCGTTCACCCCTTCGATCAACGTCCATTGATACTGTGTCGGATACCCCGTGGCACGTGCATACACCTCAGCGCGTTCCACTAACTCTTCTACCGAAATGTTCGGTGCGTGTGGCAACAGCTTGGCACGTAATGTCGCATCAGTGCTGTGTAGCGAGAGGGCGAGGGCGGGGCGAACAAGTCGAGCTTCTAGTGTGTGGGGGGGAGCCGTCATTCCAGCGAAGGCGGGAATCCAGTTGTTTTCATTGACTAGGCTCCCGCCTTCGTGGGGGCGACGAACTAAGTCAGTGTGAGTATCGGTTTGAGAATTGCATCGTTCCATCAATCGCTCAAACACCCGTACATCTCCCACCGTCGAAAGCACCAGCTCCTTATGCCCGATGCCTCCGAGCGTACCAAGCACGTCGATGGCTTCCAGTACATTATCCAGATTGTGCGCAGGCTCACCCATACCCATAAACACCACCTTGCTTACGGCGCGGCGGCGGCGTGCCAAGACTACTTGCGCCACAATCTCTGCACTGCCCAGTTGGCGTATCAGTCCGTTACGTCCACTCATGCAGAACATACAGCCCACCGCACATCCCACTTGCGTCGAAACACACAAGCCGCCACGCGGCAATAGCACGCTTTCTACCATCTGACCGTCGTGTAGTTCCACTAACAATCGTGCGACTTCGCAGTTATTTGAAGTTGCGCGTAGTTCGGCGTTTGTACCCTCTCCCGCAATGCGGGGGAGGGTTTGGGTGGGGGAGAGGTTATGGCTTCCATGACCGATGGCGGGATACTCGCCATGCACCTGTGCCAAGCCATTTAACTCCGCTTCGATGGCAGGCAATTCCTTGCGTAATGCGAGGGGAAAGAAAGTTTCGGCGAGGCTACCCTTGATGTCATACGAACGCACCTGGCTCCAGCCGCGCAACAAGCGGTCTGTATGGCAAGGCTTGCAGCCGAGGTTTTGCAGGCGTTGGCGAAGTTGGTAGAGGCGCATTGAAAGAAGAGATTAAGGTTGTGTAGTCAGAACGCGCTTGGATTTTAACCTAAGCAAGGTTTAATCAAGCGTTTTCAAAAGGGCGGGAGGCTGTGGTGAGCAAAGCGAACCCAGCAAGGTTGACTATGGTGGACTTAGGTTTGGAGGCTTTCCTAGAGATCATCTACTTCAATAAACTTC
>JAVHQF010000133.1:0-3030 GCA_036170995.1 Sideroxydans sp.
GTCCCCATCTCGATGGCATATTCAGCCTGACCGTCGATGTCGCCCCCCACCCAGGACAGTGTTTGGGTACGACTGGCTCCCACCGAAGCACTGAGTGGTGATGGACTTGAAGGCGTATTGGGCGGCGCGTTAGCTTTTACAACGCGAGTGGCAACATTGCTCCATCCGCTTGCACCGCAACTGTTCTGCGCCTTGACCCGGTAGTAATAGGTCCCGTTGATTTTGTTGTACAAGACCAATGAGCTATTTCCCGCACCAGCATTGGTGTATTGGGTATTGATAGCGAAATTGGCCGCAGTTGATTCCTGAAGGATATAACTGGTGGCGTTGCCAATCGGTTGCCAATCAATGGATAAATAGCTGGTTTCAGACCAACCACCCATTTCATACAGCTTTGGTACCGTCACACCATCCTGGCATGCATTGATAGTAGGAGAAACTGTCACAGGCAATACCGCCGTTGCTACTCGGCCTTTCCCATCACCTACGATTACTTGAATATTGTAGGTTTGTACCGTATTAACAACAGGAGGAATCCAGATGACGTTTGGGCTGTTCGCTGTACCCTGAAACTTCCCTCCTGGCGCCGTCCAATAATAAAAAAGCGTACATGTGGTGCAAGCAGTAGCTTGAGCGCTCAAAGCAAGCGTTTGATTATTTCCAATTGCATTTCCACCCGCAATAGTTACATTCGGAACAATTGAATTAAATGGATCCACTGTTTGTTCATAAAGTGTGCCCAATTGTGCAGCGTTACAGGTGGAAATTATCAGAAAAAAAACAATGTGAGCCAACCAGTAAAATGTCTTCATGACTGCCTCAGTTATGGTTTCTTAAAACTTAACGCAACAGCGATGATCTTTGCAGCCTGATCACGAGTTATCGGATCCTTTGGCACAAACCTGCCATCCCCATAACCTGAAATAATTTTTTGCAGATCACCTCCGCACCCACCATCACCATAATTTGATGCCGCCACATATACATCCGGGTAACTTGAAACGGGTGTGTCGGAAAAAGTTGTTGGTAGCCCATTTTGTTGCAGACCAAATGCTCGCACTAAAAACTTTACGGCATCAGAACGCGTAATCGGGTCATTTGGATAAAAACAATGGCTGGTAAAGCTTCCGTTACAAAAACTGTCGTTGATGATGTTTTTCTGCAATGCAAAGTTTATGTATGGATACTGCCAAACAGCAAAGTTGTTGTCCGTGAAATAAGTTGGGAGAAAGGAGTTAATACTAGCGGAAGTAAACAGACTTGGTGTGAAGGCAGCATTCATGGTCATTTTCAAAAACTCGGCTCTTGATACATAATCAGTTGGCCTGAATAAGCCGTTCTGTCCATTGACAATCCCTGCTCTCCACAACTTCATAATGTAACAACTCGCCCAATTGTCAGGCTTGACGTCTCTGAATGGGTAGTAGCTTTGGCCCAACAAAGGTGACAAAGGGAACGGAAGTGTTCCACTATAAACCATGATGTTTACCGGATAGATAAAATTACTATCAATCGCGGGCGCTCCAAATGGAGTCGCGCTATTACCAAGCGAAGATGGGGTAAAAAGATTGACGCTTATAGAGGTTGAAATGACATTGTCAATCCAGTTGCTGGGAGCAACAGTAATGTTGGCTTGATAGAACTGTCGCGGCACTACGTATTCTACATTGGGGCCATTGTAAATCGATACTGTTCCAGGGGCTGGATTCCAGCCTGTTGCGGTGATATTAAGCTGTCCTCCGTTTCTAAGAAGTTCGCTATAAGAAGCTGGGGAAAATTCCAAATTTGGGTAAGGAACTGATGCATGGTCTCTTACAAAGATAAGCGGGTCAGTATACCCTGCTGCATCAACAGAGCTAGTACGACATGCCAATGAATCATAAAGTATATTAGTGCATCCACTAGGTGCTAATTGTTGGAACATTAATTGTTTAGTCCAAGCATTTGCCACAAGATCAACTTTTGTTCTAATCTCAAAATGGAGGTGTGGTGACCATGTGACTTTCCAACTATTGGGATCTAAAACCCCAGCAAAGCTCGAACATGTACCCGTTGTACTGTCTGCAATATAAGCAATTGCTTGCCCAGCATTGACCAACTGCCCCTCGGCAAGAGTGTCTAATGGAGCAACATGCGCATAGAGGCTCGCAATTTCATGAAATTCACCGTTAGCCCAATAGCGATGTTGAATTAAAACAATCCCCCCCCATGTACTCCCGCCATTTCCTACAAAACGAACGACACCTTTACCCGAAGCAAGAACCACCCTGCCGCAATCATCTGATGTATTGATATCAATACCAGAGTGCAAGGTTAAAGTTCCAGCATCCCACAACGCCGCATATGTATAACCATAATTATTTACATTGATACTTGTTGTCGGAAGTTGAAAAGACTGAGCAATATGATGATTATTAGCTAGAGTAGATAAAGCACTAGAAACTGACATCTCAGCAAATACAGGAGCGCAAAAAAACAGCGATAAAGTGATCAACGAAGAGATATTCCGCACAGGCCGTTGCCGCCAAGCACCAGCCACTCGTTTGACCATCGCCCTTACTCCATTAATGACTTTTTGCAGCATTTCGTCTCCCTGATCTTTGTGGTTGCCTGCGCCTCGCTACCCGCGCTGGTCTTTACGGCTCTGTCTGTTTTGTCAGCCGCATCTTGACTTATAAAATATCGCAGCACACTACGCTCCTTTGGCCCTATGTGCAATGATGACACTTATGACATAATCACGCTCATTCCACGCAAGCGATGTCGTGATGAAACTGCTCTTCAAAAGCCAAGCCTATTCCTTCCGCAGTCACGGGCTGTTTTTGTTTTTGCAAATTTTGCAGGATGCCCATCCTGGATGGGTTGATCTTGCTGGCATCGAGGCGCATTTACCAGGCATCAATCCACGTCAGTTGGCACGCTTTATTGATCTGCTGGAAGCCGCTGATTTGCCGCTGGTGGACTATGAAACCAAGACGCGAGGCCGTTTCCGGCTGGCGGTTAAACCTGATGCCATTGCTTTTTCGGGCG
>JAVHQF010000134.1:0-3003 GCA_036170995.1 Sideroxydans sp.
CCTGCGCCATACCCAGCACAGAAACACTGCCAATCACCCCATAGTCGCGGTGGCCGCAGAGCTGGTGCGCCGCCACCAGCAGGTGCAGCAGGGTGTCGATCTTCATAGCGGCTTAGACCGAGCCGTCAAAAGGCTGAACTTCAGCACTGTCGTCAGCAGATGGTTGGCCATTGGTGTCATGGGTGGCGGCGGTAAACGGTGAGTTTTGCCGCATGGCAGGCCCCCAGCCTTGCGCATCGCCACACATCAGTGGCGCGAGCTGCTGCAGCGGCAAGGTCAACCAGTCTTGCCAGCGGGCAATGTAGTCGGCACTGCATAAACCCTCACTGGCCCAGCGCGCCACCACGGCTTGGGCCGCTTGCAACTGAAGGGCTTGCTGCGCGGGGGTGTCGCACAGCAAGGCGATGGCCAACTGCTGGTGGCGCATCAGGCGTTGCTGTTCACGTTGTTGCTGATCTGCCCGGGCTTGCTGCCGTGGGTTGGGCAGGGCGGCAGCCGCAGCCGGTAACATAACCACGGCCACGGTTTTGTGATGCCGGGCAATGGCCACCGGGCTGTGCGCCAGTTGGCTTAACAGCGCACCAAAGTTTTGTTTGGCTTGCGAGGCGGTGAAGGTTTGCATGCGTGAATTTTAGACAAAAGTATGATTTTGGACAAAATATGCTTGCACATTTCAAAAATGAATGCGGTGCTGTTGGTCATCCTGAAAATGCAGGATGCGCCGTCAAACCAGCCGATGACCGGGCTGAAACCGTCCACCGGTCGTGATTCATCATTGGGTGGGTGATCACAATGGTTCGACTGCGGGCATGACTGCATAACGATGAATGTCACGCAAGTGCGCGCTTTGATTTGCTACAAAATATAAAGCGCCTTACGCTTATACAGAAAGCGCTAGAGACCTAAATCATGTAGCCAACGGTGCTACCGAAGCATGAAAATCCTGGTCACGCAAACGCCAACTCAAATCGGCCTGCTTTTTTTCTGGCAGGGCCAATATGGATGGTGACGTCATGCCCCAGTTTGGCGACAAGTTCCAGCAACTTGCTTTCGCTGATGCCGCGAAATTGTCCGCGCGTGATGCGTAAAATTTTTGATTGATCGATGCCCAACAACGCTGACGCTGCGGTTTGCGTGAGTTTTTTGGCTAGGATTGAACGGGCAATTTCGCCAGCCAATTGTGATTTGCGCTGCATCTCAGCCGCATCCGCATAACCCAGGTCGGCATACACGTTGATGCTGCCCTCTTCGATGGTGATGTCGCTATTGCTCATGATGTGACTCCTTGATTAGCCTTTACCCATGCTGCATGGTCAGCAGCGGCTGCTTTCAGTCGGCGATCGATCAAATCGATGTCCGGCTGCGGCGTTTTGATGCCACTGACAGACTTTTTCTGAAAGCAGTGAACCACATAAACCAAACTCTCAAACCGCACGGTATAGACGGCGCGATAGGTGTCGCCCGAATAGTCCTCAACAACTTCAATTACGCCAGAACACTGTCCCCGAAACGGCTTGGCATCGGGATGTTTGCCGCCTGCTTGGGCCAAATCAATCGGGTGCCCAAAGACATCTTGAACATCTGCTGGCATTTTGTCCAAATCTTTCTTGGCGGAGCCAATCCATTTAACAGGTTGCAAGCGGTTGCAGTCTCAGCGCTGGGTGATCGCGTTGAACTTGTTGCGTCAGCCAAGGTTGAGAATGGTTTTTCTGATCTCGATGTTCCAGCCGGTTTCACTCTTTCACGAAAAAAGGGGCCAGCATCGGGCTGTTGCAAGCCCTGCTCACACAAACACGTTTTTGAAGGCCTGGCGCTTGGCGGTGCGATAGACGGCAAAGTCGGCGCGGTCAATGGTGATGATGTCGGTCACCCCGCTGAGATTGGCCAACCACACCAGCGAGGCATCGGCCAGGTCCATCGGCCGGTCGGCATATTTGCGCATCATGGCGGACAGCCCGGGCAAGTCTTCTACGTCCAGGCCAGCAATCTCCATGGATCCTTGGGTATGGCAGGTATGCAGCCACAGCAAAAAATCAGCCTGCGCATGGGCGCTGAAATCGAGAAAGTACATCACTTCACTGATGACTTCCCAAGTGGTGAAAAACTTCAGGCGCGCTGCGTGAGTACGAAAAAAGTCAAGTGCTTTTTGATGATGGTGGTCGCGCGCATTAAACAGCGCTGCCAAGGGCCCGCTGTCAGCCAATACCTGACGGTGTCCGATGGTCGCCACAGACTATTCGCCCAATGCCGGGGCGGCGCGCTTGGCGGCGAGCCGCTGGCGCACCATCTGCTTGATGCCAGCAGACTGCCGCTGCGCGTCACCGTAGCGGCCAAATAATCCAGCCCCAGCGGAAAAAGCATTTGTGTCGGGTGCACGGGTGAGTTGGTCGGCCATCAGGCGTAGTGCTTTTTTCACCACCTCAGATTTGCTCACGCCCAGCCGGGCGTGCAATTGCGCCATCAAATGGGCATCGTCTGGGGACAGCCGCAAGCTCAAAATTTGTGCTGAACTATTCATACGGCGCAGTGTAAAACAAAAATCAAAAAAGTGTGTGACAAACCAGTCGCGTGGTTGGCGCATAAGGGCTTGACTAGCGCCTGCACTTCAGATACCCAAATCAGCCGGCCTTTGCAAGGCGGCACTTCCTTGGCATCACCACACATCGGCTCACTTGTACTGGGGTGTGTCTTACGCCTTGCCATACGGTAGCATCATGCCTTCATGAATGCCTTGACGATCAAAATTCCACCGGCTTTGGAGCAGGACCTGCTTGATTTCAGCAAGCAAGCCCATTTGAGTAAATCAGAATTAGTGCGCCGTGCGATTACGGCGTTTATGGCTCAGCGCGAATCGGCGACACCCTTTGTTTCGGCTTTGGATCAGGCGGGCGATGTGGTGGGATGTTTTGCCGGTAGCCCACCCGACCTGTCTTGCAACCCCGCGTACCTGAAAGACTTTGGCCGCGTATGAGCGGCTATTTGATTTTGGACACCGGCCCCTGG
>JAVHQF010000135.1:0-14115 GCA_036170995.1 Sideroxydans sp.
ATTAAGAGTCCGCTGCTCTACCAGCTGAGCTAACGACCCGGAAGAGGCGCGCATTTTAGGGGAGCGGGCAAAATTGTCAAGAAATTTATCCAGCCAAATGCCGGTGAAGTGCCCATTCCACATGCTCGCGAACAAGGTTGGATGGGTGTTTTGCTCGCGTTTGCAGGGCCGTGATGATATGTGTTGTTTTGGGTGCGTTTCCGAGTGCTACGGCGATGTTACGCAACCACTTTTCATGTCCGATGCGATAGATGGGGCTACCCGCCAGCCTCGTTTGAAACATGGCTTCATCCCATGCAAAAAGCTCAATGAGACTAACATCATCCAAGCCGTTGCGGATGGCGAAGTCTGGTTCGACGGTTTTTTGTGCGAAGCGATTCCACGGACACGCCAACTGGCAATCATCGCAGCCATAGATGCGGTTGCCGATGAGTGGACGTAACTCGACGGGGATGCTGTCTTTAAGCTCGATGGTGAGGTAAGAGATACAACGCCGCGCATCTAGTTGGTATGGCGCAATGATGGCTTGGGTGGGGCAGATGCTGATGCAGGCGCTGCATGTGCCGCAGTGGCTTTCTTGCGGCACATCGACGGGGAGCGGCAAGTCGATGAATATCTCACCCAAGAAGAACCATGAGCCTTGTTCGCGCGACAACAGCAAAGTGTGTTTGCCACGCCAACCGAGTTGCGCTTTCTGCGCCAATTCCACTTCCAATACTGGCGCACTATCCGTGAACACACGGCACTGGCATTCGACTTCATCACGAATCTGTTGCGCCAGCTTCTCCAGTCGATTACGCATCACCTTGTGATAATCACGCCCCAAGGCATAGCGCGACACGAAGCCGCGACTACCGTCTTGCAACACCTCCTCCGTGTCCTTTGCATGTTCCGGATAATAGTTCATGCTCACTGAGATAACGCGCAACGTACCTGGCACCAACTCGGCTGGGCGCGCGCGTTTGGCACCATGTTTTGCCATATAATCCATCACGCCGTGATGCCCGTCCGCAAGCCATTGCAACAGGCGTGACTCGGCAGAGTCGAGGTGTGTGTCGCTGATGCCCACCGATTGAAAACCCAGCGCCTTGCCCCATGCTTTGATGTGTATGGCGAGTGTGTCCAAATCCGTTCGAGGTGTCACGTTTTGCATGAAGCGAATCATAGCCGAAGTAGTGTGAGCCAAGCGTTCGCCATACACCTGCCGAACGAGGTGGCCACCCTCGCCTTCGCGACTCGATTCGCTCACACGTTAAAACCTGGTTTGGTCATCTACCTGCGTGGCGACCTAGGGGCAGGCAAGACGACCGTGGTGCGCGCACTATTGCAGGCATTGGGCTACACAGGCCGTGTAAAAAGTCCGACCTATACCTTGGTCGAGCAATACGCAGTGGCTGGGTTAAACTTGCGCCACTTCGATCTATACCGCTTCCGTGATGCCGACGAATGGGAGAGCGCGGGTTTCCGCGATGAGTTCGATGGGAACAATGTGTGCCTAGTGGAGTGGCCTGAACAAGCCAGTGGATTGCTTCCGCTGGCAGACATCAGCCTCACTTTCAACATCCTTCAAGACGAGCGAGAGCTATCAATACATGCTTACACCGATGCAGGACAAACATGCTTGAACGCACTGTCCGCTTAATCTTCATTGCCACAGTGCTGTGGCTGCCGTCGGCATGGGCGGAGATCGCCATCCAGTCGGCGCGTATCTGGCCCGCACAGGATTACACCCGCATCACGCTGGAATCCAAACAAGCCATCCGCTACAACCTGTTCACCCTCAAGAATCCAGAACGTCTGGTGATCGACTTAGAAGATGTCGCCATCAACGCTGCACTGAACCAGATGGTGAGCAAGATCGGTAATGACGATCCTTACATCAAGAGTGTGCGCGTAGGGCGTTTCAAACCTAGCGTGGTGCGCTTGGTACTCGATCTAAAGTCAGAGGTGAAACCGCAACTGTTCAGCTTAAAACCTGTGGGTGAATACGGTCATCGCTTGGTATTAGACGTATATCCAGTGGTCGCCATCGATCCACTGATGGCGCTAGCGCAACAAAGTGAGAGTAAGTTAGCAGCGAGTGAACCAGCCTCTAGACCATCACTAGCCGAAGCATCACACGTCGTACTCAAACCCAGTGTGGAATTGCCGTCAGTCCCCATCACCAAACCTGCACCGATGACTCAACCAGAGCTCAGCACACGCATCCTCATCGTAGCGATCGATGCAGGGCATGGCGGTGAAGATCCCGGTGCGCGCGGGCATCGCGGCACACATGAAAAACAGGTGACGCTCTCTATCGCGCGCAAGCTAAAAGCGCAGATCGACGAGATACCCGGCATGCGTGGCGTACTGGTGCGCGATGGTGACTACTTCATCCCCTTGGTCGGTCGCGTAGAAAAAGCGCGCAAGGCACATGCCGATCTGTTCGTCTCCATCCATGCGGACGCATTCGTGAAACCGCACGCACGCGGCTCATCGGTGTTCGCCTTGTCCGAGCGCGGCGCGACCAGTGCCTCAGCACGTTGGTTGGCAAAGAAAGAAAACGAAGCCGACTTGATCGGTGGTGTGAATCTCGCCATCAAAGACCCTTACCTCGCACGCACCC
Source organism: Sideroxydans sp. (assembly GCA_036170995.1). GTDB lineage: Bacteria > Pseudomonadota > Gammaproteobacteria > Burkholderiales > Gallionellaceae > Sideroxyarcus. Next base: position 2,609 of record JAVHQF010000135.1, read on the forward strand.
TGCTCGACCTATCGCAAACAGCGACCATCAATGACAGCCTAAAACTCGCCAAACACGTGCTGAAAGAGGTGGGACGCATTAACGACCTACATCGCGGTCATGTCGAACAAGCGGGCTTCGCCGTTTTGAAATCTCCCGACATCCCCTCCATCTTGGTCGAGACCGCGTTCATCAGCAATCCTGATGAAGAGAAACGCTTGCAGGATGAGGATTATCAAGATGAGATGGCACGCGCCATCCTCGGTGGTATTAAACGCTACTTCGCGGCGAACCCCGCACTCTCCAAACAGAAGCTCACGCTCAATCCGTGATTCCACCTAGGGGTGCGGCAATATGTCGCAGGGGCGCGTTGATATTTTGCGCTAGCATCATCTCCCCTTAATTTCTCGCAAGGATCACGTCATGGGTCGCTTCCGCTTCATCGCCTTTTGTTTGCCATTTATTGTTCTCTCCAACGCCTCTGCAAGTTGCGGTAGTTCGGCTTGCAACGTCAATACCAATTGGGATGAACACAGCGCTAATCAACCAGGATTGAGTATCGACCTGCGCTATAGCCAAGCCAAAATAGATCAGTTGCGCGCAGGCAACACTAAAGTGAGCGCCCCTGCCCCCACCGATCCAACACTGACACCTGGTGACGAAGTGGAAAATCTGGCCACCAAATTAAATTTGATTACCGCCACAGTGGACTACAGCCTAAATGATGCATTGGGACTCACTTTGCAAGTACCTTATGTCATGCGCAATCACCAACATACCATTGCTGATCCAACTACGCCCGTTATCGAAACATTTGACGCAAAAGCCTTGGGCGACATCAGAGCTGTTGCGCGTTATCGCTTCATGCTTGATGACATGAGCGGAATTGGCATCAAAGCGGGTTTGAAATTGGCAACGGGTCGTAAAAATATCAGCAATGATCAGGGCACAATCCCAGGAGAAGTTACCCTGCAACCAGGAAATGGCAGCACCGATTTAATCGTTGGCGCATTTTGGCAATCTGGCGCGCATGCGGCATCCTTGAGTTACTTCGCACAGGCACAGTTGCAAACTTCGCTCAATCACCTTGCCGACTTCAAACCTGGCAATCAGATAAATCTAGATGCAGGCATGCGCTATGCCTTCAATAACAACGCAAGCGGTTTACTCCAACTCAATTATCAGATGAATGCACAGGACAATGGGCTGACGGCCCCCGCAGATGCTTCAGGTATTGCTGGAACGGCAACTGGCGGAAAATTCCTATACTTAACGCCAGGCCTAGCTTATGCGGTCGCCACAGGAACGAATATCTATGGATTGTGGCAACTACCCATCTCGCAAAATGTGAATGGCGAACAACTGACCACCAGCCAATCATTCACGCTGGGGATCAACCACCGTTATTGAACTTAGGAACAACTAATAAAAACGGCGCTTCAGAAAAGCGCCTTTTTTTATGCGGCTGGCTTAAACGGGAAACACGCCAGTCGACAAATAACGATCACCTCGGTCGCACACGATAAACACGATGGTCGCGTTTTGCACTCTTTGTGAGATGCGTAAAACCACACTCAATGCACCGCCTGATGACACACCACAGAAGATGCCTTCTTCACTCGCCAAACGACGCATCATCACTTCTGCATCTTGTTGCCCCACATACTCCAGCGCATCCACGTTCTGGGAGTTGTATATCTTGGGTAGATACGCTTCAGGCCATTTACGGATACCTGGTATCTGTGCGCCCTCTTCTGGCTGCACACCGATGATCTGGATATTGGGATTCACTTCTTTGAAGTAGCGCGAGCAGCCCATGATTGTCCCCGTCGTGCCCATGCTACTGACGAAGTGGGTGACACGGCCTTGCGTGTCGCGCCATATCTCTGGTGCAGTCCCTTCGTAATGCGCCAGCGGATTATCTGGATTGGAGAACTGATCGAGGATGATGCCACGCCCTTCGTTGCGCAATCTTTCCGCTGTGTCGCGCGCCAGCTCCATGCTGCCATCTTTCGGGGTCAGGATGAGTTCTGCTCCGAATGCACGCATGGTCTGGCGACGTTCAATACTTTGGTTGTCGGGCATAACAAGGATGAGGTTGTAGCCGCGTATCGCCGCCGCCATCGCCAAGGCAATCCCCGTATTGCCACTGGTCGCCTCAATGAGAGTATCACCAGGCTTAATCGAACCACGCTGTTCGGCACGACGGATCATTGAGAGCGCGGGTCTATCCTTCACCGACCCAGCGGGATTGTTTCCCTCCAACTTAGCGAGGATGACATTGGATGTATTAGCGGGGATACGTTTTAGTCTAACTAAGGGCGTGTTACCAATAAAGTCATCGAGTGTCTTGTACATTTTGCGATTCCGTAAATGGAAAACGCCAGCATGATAAATGCTGGCGTTGTCTTTTGCACTGCTTGCTTTAGATTGCGATGCCAGTAGCGTCGAACAATCCTTCAAACAGGATTGAACTTAGATAACGCTCTCCCGAATCGGGCAGGATAACGACGATGGTCTTACCTTCATTCTCAGGCCGTTTCGCAACACGAACTGCCACCGCTACCGCCGCACCACAAGAGATACCCGACAAGATTCCCTCCTCGCGTGCCAATCGGCGTGCGTACAACACAGCATCCTCGTTAGTGACTTGCTCGATATCATCCACCAAGGACAGATCGAGCGCCCCTGGTACGAATCCAGCACCTATACCTTGTATCTTGTGCGGGCCAGGCTTCAACGCCTGCCCTGCTCGCTTTTGGGTAAGAACGGGGCTGGCTGCTGGTTCTACAGCGACAGAGCAGATAGACTTTCTCTTGGTATTCTTGATGTAGCGAGAGATGCCCGTGATAGTGCCGCCTGTGCCGACACCTGAAATCAAGATGTCAATCTTGCCATCTGTGTCTTCCCATATCTCTGGCCCTGTCGTGGTTTCATGGATTGCTGGATTGGCAGGGTTCTCGAACTGCTGCAACAGAACGTATTTCGGATTGGAATCAGCAATCTCTTTGGCTTTGGCCACCGCACCGCTCATACCTTTTGCACCTTCAGTTAAGATGAGCCTCGCACCATATGCAACCAGCAGTTTTCGACGCTCGATGCTCATGGTCTCGGGCATAGTCAGCGTAAGTGGGATGCCACGTGCAGCCGCCACGAACGCCAGCGCGATACCTGTATTGCCACTGGTCGGCTCGACGATCTCTTTGCCAGGGCCAAGCACGCCGCGCTTTTCAGCATCATCCACCATCGCGACACCAATACGGCATTTGACCGAGTACGCAGGATTGCGCCCTTCGATCTTGGCAAGGATGGTCGCCTTCGCACCATCACCGATACGATTCAGTTTGACGAGCGGTGTACGCCCGACGGATAAAGAGTTGTTTGCGAATACGTTTGACATAAATCACCTTTTTGATTGAAGTCACTGACAGGCAAAGTCTAGCTGAATTTCGACATCTGGCTAACTAACCTCTTGTCATAAGCTATGAAGCAATCCATCTAACAAAAAACCCGCCATGCAAACGCAAGGCGGGTTTCCTGAAAAAGCACGATTAGTCGTGCTTGTGGTTTTTCTTTTCGTGCTTATGTTCGTGATGTTCTTCTGCACCATCTTTAGCATCCATTTTGCCATGATCGCTGCTACTATCATTTGCATCGTGATCATGCCTTTCGTGCTTCTGAGCACGCTCTTTTTTGTCGCGACGCTTATCGCCGTGGTCTTTTTTATCTCCATGCTTGTCAGCGTGATCTTCCCCTGTTGCGCTCACATTAACTGCATCAAATGCAGGAGCCGCTGGCCTCTGGTCGGCGTAAGCAACAGTAGCCATTGCAAAAAAAGAGATCAAAGTCAGTAGTACATTCTTCATGGTGTTTCCCTTTCAAAAATGAGCGACGGATGCCGCTTGATTAAAACGAGCCAACCAGCTTTAGGTTGACTGACCCAACATGTGATTGACGTAATTAGCCGTACCCTGCTCAACCGTGAAGAATGCTTGAGCATAGCCCACTTCACGCAACGCACTGATGTCAGCTTGAGTGTAGCTTTGATATTTGCCGCGCAAAGCATCTGGGAAGGGGATGTAGCGGATGAGTTGCTGCTGATGCATCTGCTCCAAGCTCAATGCTAGCTCACCTTTAGCGACGCGCAAGGTGTTGATGGTGGCCGCAGCCACCTCATTGAAGCTCTGCGCATTACCCGTACCCAGATTGAAGATGCCAGATTTACCTGGATGGTCGAGAAAGAACATGTTGACCTTGACCACATCCTCAATAGAAACGAAGTCGCGACGCTGTCCGCCATTAGGATAACCGTCGCAACCTTCGAACAACTTGACGTAACCATCTGCACGGAACTGATTGAAGAAATGGTAGGCCACCGAAGCCATGCGGCCTTTGTGCTGTTCGCGCTTTCCGTACACGTTGAAATAGCGGAAGCCTGCGATCTGCGCAGTGCGATTCGCCCAACGGCGACGCACCACTTGGTCGAACAGGAATTTGGAATAGGCATACACGTTGAGTGGCGACTCGTACTCGCGACTCTCTTTGAACACGCCACCACCACCATACACAGAAGCGGATGAAGCATACAAAAACGGAACTTCTTCACGCTGACAATGATCAAGCAGCGCCAGTGCATAGTGATAATTATTCTCCATCATGTAGCGGCCATCAGTCTCCATGGTGTCAGAACATGCGCCCTCGTGTAGCACTGCAGTGGTGATGCCTTTGAATTGACCGTCTTTCAACTTTTCCAGAAAGACATTCTTATCGAGATAGTCCGCAATATCGCAATCCGTGAGGTTTCTGAATTTGTCGGTGTTATTTTTCAGATTATCCACGGCAATGATATTGGTCTCGCCACGCTCATTGAGAGCTTTGACGATATTCGATCCAATAAATCCAGCAGCACCAGTAACGATGTAGTACATGTTTTCTCCTTTTTCTGGGAGTGGCTAAGGGTAAAAGCGGATCGCCTTACCCTTCTCGCTTCCCTCTTCCCTCTTTTCCAATGTCAGCAACGATCTCGGCACGCGAGACCGTTGCTGTACCCAACTTGGCCACCACGATACCTGCCGCTCGATTTGCGAAGCGTACTGCATCTGCCATATCTGCACCGCTTGCCAGCATCACGGCCAGCGTAGCGATAACCGTATCACCCGCACCGCTCACATCAAAAACTTCACGCGCTTGCGTAGGCTCATGCATCACATCTTTCTCGCGGAACAAAGTCATGCCTTCTTCGCTACGTGTCACCAGTAATGCATCCAGCCTGAGTTCGGTACGCAGTTTTTGTGCCTTGGCATTCAACTCAGTTTCATCTTTCCAGTTGCCTGCCACTTCACGGAACTCGCTGCGATTGGGCGTGAGCAATGTGGCGCCTTGATAGCGCGCATAGTCATCGCCCTTGGGATCAACCAACACAGGTTTGCCCGCCACCCGCGCCGCCTTAATCATCTCGGCGATATGCGCCAGCCCCCCCTTGCCATAATCCGACAGGATCACCACATCGGCCTGCGGCAACTTGGCATGAAAATCAGCCAGTTTGGCCTGCAACACTTCATGGCTGGGCGGTGTCTCGAAGTCGATGCGCAGCAGTTGTTGATGGCGTGCGATGGCGCGCAACTTGACAATGGTAGAGATGCTCTCGTCTCGATGCAGCAATGCCTCCACCTTACCTTGCTCAGTGAGCAACCGTTGCAGGCAATCGCCTGCCTCATCAGCGCCCACGACTGACAACAAGGTGCAGTGAGCTCCTAAGCAACCAATGTTGCGTGCCACGTTGGCGGCGCCACCTGGACGCTCTTCGACTCGACTCACCTTGAGCACTGGCACTGGCGCTTCTGGCGAGATGCGATGCACATCACCAAACCAATAGCGATCCAGCATCACATCCCCCACGACCAATATTCGTGCTTTTTCGAATGACGGCAGATTCATGCCGCACCTCCTATGTCTTGAGAGATAGCCTTGAGTGCAGCCAATGGATCTGTTGCTTGGGTGATGGGACGACCAATGACCAGATAGTTAGATCCAGCTTCCAAAGCAGCGCGAGGTGTCATGATGCGCGACTGGTCGTTCGCAGCCGCATTCGCAGGGCGTATGCCCGGGGTGACTAAACAGAAATCCCTGCCACATTGCTGACGTAGCGCGCTTGCTTCCTGCGCTGAGCAAACGACCCCATCCAATCCACTATCCTTTGCCAATCTGGCCAGACGCGAGACCATTTCTGCAGGTGTTGCGGTAAGGCCAATACCATGCAAGTCTTCCTGCGCCATGCTGGTCAACACTGTGACGGCGATGAGTTTTGGGCGGTTCACCACGTTCTCCAATGCCTCACGTGCAATCTCCATCATGCGCTTGCCGCCCAACGCATGTACGTTGACCATCCACACCCCCAGCGATGCGGCAGCCTTGCAAGCTTGAGCAGTAGTGTTGGGGATGTCGTGAAATTTAAGATCAAGGAACACATCAAACCCGCGTTTTTGCAATTGCTCCACGAACTGCGGACCAGCGACCGTGAACAACTCCTTGCCCACCTTCAAACGACACAACGAGGGTTCTAACCGTTGAACCAATTCCAGCGCAGGTGCTGCGTGGGAATAATCCAATGCAACAATAATCTTTGCGTCTTTCATATGTTCAATCCATTCTCTTCGCTACGCTTAGGCGAGTAGCTTTCCCAACTGTGACAGGCCGGACAGTGCCAATAGAACTGTCGCGCCTTGAAACCACAATGCCCGCAACGATACATGGCTAGACTGCGCGTGCGGTTGTGGATGAGACCCTTCACCAGTTCAATGTCCGCACGACGTTCACCGCTATAGCCAAGCAATTGAGCTTCTAACAACTTGTCTAATCCGAGCAAGCTAGGATTACGTTTCAATTCATTTCGCACCAACTGATAGGCCGCTTCGGCCCCATCTCGCTGGACGATGACATTAAACAAAACATTCATCAGATCAAGGGAGGGATATTTTTGCAGATAGTTCTGCAATAAAACAACGCCGCCTTTCTCATCTTCGTTCTGGCGATAACCTTGCAACAGTCGCTCGGCGACCAAGGGCAGATACTGTGCATCTTGTTGCTCGACTCTCTTCCATATCTCAATAGCGTTCGGCGCATGTCCCGCCGCCAATTGGATGTCACCTAACATCATGCTGGCACGCACCGCTTTGGAGTCCACACTCAATGCTTGCTCCAGATGCACCACCGCTGCTTCGGTTTGTTTTTGAGCCAATTCGGTCGCAGCCAATTCACAGAAAAAGAAAGCCGCTAATTTACCGCGCGATTCCCCTGTCAACGCAGACAGTCGTTGCGTGATGTCAATCGCCTTTAACCAGTCATGCTCCTTTTGGAATATCTCCAATTGAAATTCGAGTGCGTCTTTCTCATAGTGTGTTCCATGCAGGCTTTGGAAGGTCACCTCCGCCCTATCCAAGATACCCGCTTTCAAATAGTCTTGCGCCAACTCAAACAAAGCCTGTTGCTTTTTTTCTTCATCCAAATCGCCACGCTCAACCAGATTCAAGTGCATACGGATTGCTCTATCCACCTCGCCACGACGACGGAATAAACTACCTAAAGCGAAGTGCAATTCGATGGTTTGCGGATCAACCTTAACCACCTCAATAAATGCTTCAATAGCTTGATCTTGCTGCTCGTTAAGCAGAAAGTTCAGCCCCTGAAAGTAAGAACGGGGAAGTGTGTTCGATTCAGTGAGTAGCTCTTTGATGTCAATACGTGCAGCCAACCATCCCATACCGAAGAAGAGTGGAAAGACTAGCAGCATCCAAGGTTCAAAATCCATCTACTGTTCAATCAAGAAGGTTGTATGGGAAGACGGCTATTATCTTCAGCCTGATTCAATTTTTGTCGCAATTGAAGCTCGTGTTGTGCAGTAGCCAATTCCCGTCGTTGCTGCAACACGGAACCCAGCATGGCGAGGATGCCGACGGTAGCGCCTACAGCAAAGAAACACAGCGATACGACCACCATTGAAGTATTCCACTCGTAGCCCAAGAAATAACGCAGTGTGACGGGTTGGTCGTTCTTCAGTGTGAAGCCCAATAGTGCAACGAACAAGACCACTCTCAATACCCAGATGATGTAACGCATACTCTTTTATTTTTTCGCCAGATAAGGTTGTAAAGATAGCATGAACCGCCAAAAAATTGGCGGCTCATCTTGCGATGGCCGCCAACTATTCACGTCGATTTCATTTCCTTATGATTGCTGTAGATTAACACGCTCACGCAACTCTTTACCTGCTTTGAAATGCGGTACGTACTTAGCAGGTACTTGCACTTTGCCGCCCGACTTGGGATTACGACCCAAGCGCGGTGGACGATAGTTCAAGGCAAAACTGCCAAAACCCCGAATCTCAATACGACCGCCTTTAGACAAGGTGGACGACATGCTATCCAAGATCACTTTCACCGCCAGCTCGGCATCTTTGCCGAGTAGCTGTGTGTGACGTTCCGCCAGCTTGGCGATAAGGTCAGAACGAGTCATACCAACCACTCCTCTTCTTACGATTCAGCCTTGCTGGAATCCATCTTGGCTTTGAGCAATGCGCCTAGATTGGTAGAACCAGAAACATTGGTGTTATCCGCCGCGAACTTCTGCATCGCAGCTGCTGTATCAGCCTTGTCCATCGCTTTGATCGACAGATTGATGCCACGATTCTTACGATCCACATTGATGATTACAGCCTTGACGGTGTCGCCTTCTTTCAAGTGTGTGCGGATGTCTTCTACGCGGTCCGCAGAAACTTCAGACGCCTTCAGATACGCCTCAACGTCGCCGTCCAAAGCAATCACAGCACCCTTAGCATCCAGAGACTTCACCGTACCCGTAACAATGGCGCCCTTGTCGTGGCCAGAAGAAACGAAGCCGCCAAAAGGATCACCTTCCATTTGTTTAACACCGAGGGAGATGCGCTCACGCTCAACGTCGATGGCCAATACGACTGCTTCCAGATCGTCGCCCTTCTTGTAGTTGCGTACCGCTTCTTCGCCTGGGATGCTCCAAGACAGGTCGGACAGATGTACCAGACCGTCGATGCCGCCATCCAAACCGATGAACACGCCGAAGTCAGTGATGGACTTGATTGCGCCCTTAACCTTGTCGCCCTTTTGGTGATTAGCTGCGAAGTCGTCCCAAGGATTGGACTTGCACTGTTTCATACCCAAAGAGATACGACGACGTTGTTCGTCAATTTCCAAAATCATCACTTCGACTTCATCACCCAACGAAACAACCTTGGATGGGTGTACGTTCTTGTTGGTCCAATCCATTTCGGAAACGTGTACCAAGCCTTCGATACCTTGCTCGATTTCAACGAAAGAGCCGTAGTCGGTCAGATTAGTCACCTTACCGAACAGACGTGTACCTTGTGGGTAACGACGTGCCAGACCATTCCAAGGATCATCGCCCATTTGCTTGATACCCAGAGAAACACGGTTCTTCTCTTGGTCGAATTTCAAAATCTTGGCTTCAACTTCGTCGCCCACGGTCAACACTTCGGATGGGTGTTTCACGCGACGCCATGCCAAGTCGGTGATGTGCAACAGACCGTCGATACCTCCCAAGTCCACGAACGCACCGTAGTCGGTGATGTTCTTGACGATACCCTTGACGATTGCGCCTTCTTTCAGATTCTCCAGCATGGACTCACGGTCAGCGCCTTGAGTCGCCTCCAGCACCGCGCGGCGAGAAACCACCACGTTGTTGCGCTTGCGATCCAGCTTGATGACCTTCAATTCCATGGTCTTGTTTTCGTAAGGTGTGGTGTCCTTAACTGGACGTGTGTCCACCAGCGAACCCGGCAAGAATGCGCGGATACCGTTAACCATAGCAGTCAGGCCGCCCTTGACCTTGCCGCTGACATAGCCTTCAACGATACGGCCTTCTTCCATCGCTTGTTCCAGATCGATCCAAGCAGCGAGGCGTTTCGCCTTTTCACGCGACAAGCGCGTTTCGCCGTAACCGTTCTCCAGAGACTCGATTGCTACTGTCGTGAAGTCGCCTGCTTTGACTTCTATGTTACCTGCTGCGTCTTTGAATTCTTCAACAGGAATAAAACTTTCGGACTTCAGTCCGGCATTCACTACCACGACGTTTTGTTCAACACGCACAACTTGAGCGGTGATCAATTCGCCTGCGCGCATTTCTTTACGCGTCAAACTCTCTTCAAACAGGGAGGCAAAACTTTCCATTTCGGCTACAGCGGTCATTTGATTTACTTTCAAGGCAATCCCGGGTGAGCGGGGGTTAGTTATAAAACCCAAACAGAAAGGCTTCTATTTGGACTCGGACTTCAACGCTTGGTAGCGATCTAGCACTTCCTGCACCGCCTGCTCGATGTTCAGAGGAGTCGTATCCAGCAAACTCGCACCTTGCGCCTGTTGCAGTGGAGCCACGCTACGTTGAGTATCTCGCTCGTCGCGCGCCTGTATGTCCTGCAAAAGGGCGGCGATACTACCACCCATCCCTTTAGCTTTCAACTGCTTATATCGTCTTTCCGCGCGCGCTTCGGCACTGGCGGTGAGGAATATCTTGAGTTCAGCATCGGGAAACACCACCGAAGCCATATCGCGGCCATCGGCCACCAACCCTGGCGCGCGGCGGAAAGCCCGCTGTTTATCCAGCAAAGCTGCCCTAACCATCGGCAAAGCGGCTATTTTGGAGGCCGCAGAACCCGCCTCTTCGGTGCGTAACTCATCCCCGACCTTGACCCCATCCAGCCAAATGTCTTCCCCCTCGAAGCGGATATCGACTTCGCCAGCCAACTCGGCCAATTTGGCCTCTGCATCAAGCGCCACACCTTTTCGCTGTGCTGCCAAGCCCAACAAACGGTACAAAGCACCACTATCTAGGTAGTGCATGCCCAAGGCAGTCGCCACACGCTGAGCGACCGTGCCTTTACCTGAGGCCGATGGGCCGTCGATGGCGATGACCGGAACGACTTGCGTCACTTTGGCGAATTCAGCGAAATAATCAGGGAAGGTCTTCGCGACACACTTTGGATCATTGATACGAACACCCGCAGCACCGAACGCAACCAGCGAGAAACACATCGCCATGCGATGGTCGTCGTAAGTGTCGATAGCAGCATGTTTGATCTGTGCAGGCGGGGTGATGCGAATGTAATCCGCCCCCTCTTCCACCGTAGCACCTACTTTACGTAGCTCAATTGCCATCGCCGCAATGCGGTCAGTTTCTTTTACTCGCCAGCTAGCAATGTTGCGTAACGTGGTCGTACCATCAGCAAATAGAGCCACTACCGCCAGAGTCATCGCCGCATCAGGAATGTGGTTGCAGTCGAGATCGATGGCCTTGAGCTTGCCAGACTCCGGCGCACGCGCCTCCATCCAGTTTGGCCCCATCGTGATACGCGCGCCCATTTTCGCCAACTCTTCGGCGAAGCGCACATCCCCCTGAACGGAATCCTTGCCCACTCCCTCGACGCGCAGTGGGCCACCACCAATGGCGCCCGCCGCTAGGAAATAGGAAGCCGATGAAGCATC
>JAVHQF010000136.1:0-3001 GCA_036170995.1 Sideroxydans sp.
CCTCAACCAGGCCATGGCCGAACGCGACGGACAGATCGCCAGCCTCAACCAGGCCGTGACCGAGCGCGACGGACAGATTGCCAGCCTCAACCAGGCCGTGACCGAGCGCGACGGACAGATTGCCAGCCTCAACCAAGCCGTGACCGAGCGCGACGGACAGATTGCACACCTCAGTCAAGCCTACTCAGATGCAATGGGCAGCCTTGCCGAGATACGCGCTAGCACTAGTTGGCAATTGACAGGGTTTATAAGATTCATAGGTCGATATATTGTACGTGGCAGGTTGATTATCAGAGCGTTACCCTATGCGCTAAAAATGAGTGGTGGATTTTTGGGTTTGATTCGAAATCTGCGACGCAGGTATCGAGAGGAGGGGATTCAAGGCATTAAGCGACGTGTTATTTTTTCAGCAGCTCCGGGCAGTCCGCCTCCTGTGATTATTTATTCTGATGAACTCGCAGGTGGTGTTAGTGCACAACCGGCAGGAAATGATTATGACGAGTGGGTAAAGCGCTATGACACGTTAGATAAGCAAGCATGTACGAAGATTAAAGCCAAAATCACTCGAATGAGCAATTCACCGCTTATTTCGATTGTCATGCCAGTTTACAATCCGCCGCTGGATATGTTGGAAGCTGCCATCAGATCGGTTCAGCAACAACTTTACCCGCATTGGGAACTGTGCATTGCTGATGATGCCTCCACACAGGCCTGTGTACAGGTATTGCTGAAACGTTATGCCGATAATGATAAGCGTATCAAAGTGACCTTTAGGCAAGAAAATGGCCACATCTCGGCGGCATCAAACTCGGCATTAGAGCTGGCAACCGGCGAGTTTATTGCCCTGCTAGACAACGATGATTTGCTGCGTGAACACGCTCTGTATTTCGTCGTTGAGGCAATCAACAACAATCCTGATGCCGGGATCATCTATTCAGATGAAGACAAAATAGACCAGTCGGGGAGACGCTTTGCTCCCTACTTCAAATCCGACTGGAACCCGGATCTGTTTCTTTCCCATAACATGATTTGCCACTTGGGAGCCTATCGTACTGACTTGGTCAGAAAACTGGGTGGTTTCCGGGAAGGTTATGAGGGAGCGCAGGATTACGACTTGGCTTTACGTTGTACCGAACAACTTACACCCCAGCAAATCGTGCACATTCCCAGAGTGCTTTATCACTGGCGTAGCCATCCGGGGAGCACCGCGCAAGCAGGCAGTGAAAAGAACTATGCTCTGCTGGTCGGCGAGAGGGCCTTGAATGATCATTTTGCCCGCGAGCTCGTTGCTGCAAAAGTTGAGTTGCTGGACTTCGGTATGTATCGCGCACGATACGTGATTCCAACACCTGTACCATTGGTTAGCCTGATTATCCCAACGCGCAATGGCCTGCATTTAATCAAACAGTGTATTGAGAGCATCCTGGCCAAAACCACTTATAAGAATTATGAAATTCTTATCGTGGATAACAACTCGGACGATCCGAATACCTTGGCTTATTTTGCTAGCATTGCCGAAAACAATAAAATTCGGATTCTCCGCGATGAGCGCTCTTTCAATTACTCAGCCTTGAACAACGCCGCCGTTCTGCAAGCGCGTGGGGAATATATCGGGCTAATCAATAACGATATAGAAGTGATTTCGCCGGACTGGTTAGACGAAATGATGGGGTTGGCTATCCAACCTGGTGTCGGAGCGGTGGGGGCTCGGCTTTGGTATCCCAATGGCACCTTGCAGCATGGGGGCTGCATTACCGGGGTTGGGGGAGTGACGGGGCATGCCCATAAACACCTACCACGAGGTCAGTTTGGATATTTTGCACGAGCACAACTTATTCAAACTTTGTCTGCTGTTACAGCGGCCTGCTTAATTGTAAAGAAAGATATTTACCAAGAAGTGGGCGGGCTGGATGAAACCAATCTCGCGGTGGCCTTCAATGATGTGGATTTTTGTTTGCGCGTTCGAGAAGCCGGCTACCGCAATGTCTGGTCACCTTATGCCGAGCTTTATCATCATGAATCAGCAACGCGCGGTTATGAGGACACTTCAGAAAAGAAATTGCGTTTCCAAAATGAGGTGCTCTACATGCAAAAGCGTTGGGGCGGTACGCTCGCGCATGACCCTGCCTACAACCCAAATTTGACGCTGGACCATGAAGATTTTTCTTATGCGTGGCCACCCAGGGTTGCTTCATGAAACTTTCAGGTGGAATTCCAAAATGACCATAACGGGGATCGCAGGTGGAGCAGAGGCAGCAAATAAAAAACTTGTATTTATCCACGTCGCAAAGACGGCGGGTACATCCGTAAAAAAGCTCTTCATAGAATATTTTCCTGCCGAACAGCGGGAAATTGAGCTGGAGAATTGCTCCGAGTGGATAAAATGTGAAAACTTAATGCGGTTTGAGGAGTTTCGATTTCTGTCCGGGCATATGGCTTATGCCGAGCTTGAGCAAAGAATCAATTTGTCACGATTTTTGGTGGCAACGGTTATCAGAAATCCGCTGGAACATATCGTGAGTCACATTGCGTACTGGAGGCGTTTTGCTGAGAAGGAGTACACGGAGATATTCAATAACAGTTCCGAAGAAGCGCAATCACTAATACAAAAGCTTGGTCAATTAAACTTGGCTACGCCCGAGGCAATAACCTATCTGTATAAAAGTATGACCGATTGGGAATTGTTGCTTTTTGATAATTGCCAGACTCGTAATTTTTGCACGGGTTTGAGCTACCTACCGGATGGGCAGCGGATCGATTTCCAAAAATTGGAGTTCGCACTGAAAACATTGAAAAAAATAGATGTGGTTGGTGATGCTAATGATCTTCCTGCCTTTCTAACGAAAGTTTTTGTCCGCATGGGGTGGAATCTGCAGCCTCAGAACATTCCAAAAGAAAATGTCAATGGCAAGATTTATGGAATGGATATTCGCAATCCGGCAATGGTGGTAAGCGCCCCATAAACCCCAATCTTGTTGGCTGATTTGAATTTCCGCATGCT
>JAVHQF010000137.1:0-2991 GCA_036170995.1 Sideroxydans sp.
GTAGCGGCATGATTCTCCATTGCATGCATGCAGAGAAGTTTATTGAGCCATTCATTGATTTTGTAGAGAAAAATTTTGACGCATCACAGCATCTTTATCTCATCCGTCAATCTGAAAGGTTCAAAACAAAACCTCGATCAAATGTCGTGTTCGTAGAAAAGCGTTTGAGTAAGCTCAATCAAGTTTTACTTTATGTGAAGTATTTGAACCTCGCTGAAAAAATAATTCTGCACGGTTTGTTTGATAGAGGAATGTTCGTAATCCTTTTTGCGCAGCCATGGTTACTTAAGAAATGTTACTGGGTAATGTGGGGGGGCGATCTTTATTACTATCAGAGTAGGTCAAGCGGATTTCGCTCTGATTTGTTTGAAAGATTTAGGGCTTTCGTTATTCGTAGAATTGGATATTTTGTCACCTATGTCAAAGGCGACTACCAACTAGCCCAAAAATGGTACGGCTCCACTGGCAAGTATTGCGAATGCCTGATGTACCCGAGCAATCTATATAAAGATTATGCTGTTCCACCGAAGCAGGGCAGTGCCATTAGTATCTTGGTGGGGAACTCGGCTGACCCAACCAACAATCATGCAGAAGTGTTTGAGAAGCTCAAGCCATATAAGGATCAAAACATACAGATATTTTGTCCACTCTCCTATGGGCCGGTTGGGTATGCTAAAATGATAGCGAAACTAGGAAGAGAGCTATTCGGGGATAAGTTTTCACCATTACTAGATTTCATGCCTTTTGAGAAATACCTCGAACTGCTTGGGCAAATTGACATTGCTGTGTTCGCGCACAAAAGGCAGCAAGGGATGGGGAATACGATAACGTTACTTGGACTTGGGAAGAAAGTGTTTATGCGAGATGACATCACGTCTTGGGAGTCTATAAGCCAGATGGGTATTCGCGTATATAACTTGAGTGACTTCGATATGTGTGAGCAAGACGAAGTGGTTAAAGGTATCAATAAAGAAATCGTTCGAAAGTACTTCTCTGAATCTAATTTGCATAATCAGCTTGATGAGATATTTAAATGAGAAAACTTCTTATTTATGGTTTAGGTGATTTTGCAAGGGCGATGAGATATTACTTTGAGAAGGATACCGACTATCGTGTAGTTGCATTCTGCGCAGATCAGCATTTTATAAAGCAAAATGAATTTGATGGGCTCCCAGTTGTGCCTTTCGAGAATATCCAAGATATCCATCAACCAGATGAATGCAAAATGTTTGTTGCAGTCGGGTACTCAAAAATGCGTGCACGAAAATCAATGTATGAAAAAGCACACAATAAAAAATACAAGTTTGCTAACTATATTAGTCCGCTCGCAAATGTTGATTCCAGTGTAATTCTTGGTGTTAATAACGTAGTGCTCCAAGGGGCACAAATAGAACCATTTTGCACAATAGGAAACAATAATGTTATCTGGTCATCAGTCAATATTTCACATGATGTCAGAATAGGCTCTCATTGTTTTATCGCAAGCCAGTCACTGGTGGGTGGTAGAGCCAAAATCGGCGATGGTTGCTTTCTTGGATTTAACAGCACCACCATTCAGGAAGTCGAATTGGCAGAAGAAACGCTAGTTGGAGCTAAGACTTTAGTTTTGACAGCTACCGAACCGTTTTCAAAGAATATTGGTTTGCCATCAAAACTAGTGGGATTTCATACTCAAGAAGGCATAGTTATAAAATGAAAAAAGTCGCCATCCTGCAATCCAATTACATTCCTTGGAAAGGCTACTTTGACATGATTGCCGCCGTGGATGAATTCATTCTCTACGACGACATGCAATACACAAAGAACGATTGGCGAAACCGCAATCAGATCAAGACTCCACAAGGGGTGCAGTGGCTTACTGTGCCTGTAAGGCTAAAAGGGGAGTTCGGTCAAACGATTAGGGACGCAGAAATTGATGGGGAAAGGTGGCGCAGCCTGCATTGGAAATCGCTCAATGCAAACTATCGGCGTGCCAAACATTTTGCCGAAGTGGCAGCGCTGATTGAGCCGCTTTACCAAAACTCATATCGCACTATTTCGGAATTAAATCGCGCGTTTATCGAGACGATTTGTGCTTATCTAGGTATCACAACCAAAATCAGCAATTCATGGGATTACCAGTTGATCGAGGGTAAGACCGAACGTCTATCGAACTTGTGTCAGCAAGCAGGTGCTATGGAATATATTTCTGGCCCTGCCGCCAAAGATTACATTGAAGAAAAGTATTTTGAGGATGCTGGAATTAAGCTGTCTTGGTTTAATTACTCAGGATATCCAGAATATCCGCAACAATGGGGTGAATTTGCACACGGTGTCAGCATCCTAGATTTGCTATTTAACTGCGGAAAAGATTCTCCACAATTTATGCGCTACGTGAATAAATAATGATTTCTTTTAACCTTCCACCTTACACCGGCAACGAAGACCAATACGTCCTCGCGGCGATGCGTAGCGACAAAATGTCTGGCGATGGCAAATTTGGTCATCAATGCCAAGCATGGTTTCAACAGCAACTTAGCTGCAAGAAAACGCTGCTCACACCCTCCTGCACTCAAGCATTAGATATGGCGGCAATGTTGCTCGACATCCAGCCGGGTGATGAAGTCATCATGCCAAGCTTCACCTTTGTCAGTACGGCGAATGCGTTTGTGCTGCGCGGTGCGAAGATCGTATTCGTGGATATTCGTCCCGACACTATGAATATGGATGAGAAACTGATTGAGGCTGCGATCACCCCCAGAACAAAAGCCATCGCACCCGTGCATTACGCAGGTGTGTCGTGTGAGATGGATACGATTATGGATATCGCAAAGCGACATAACTTGTACGTGATCGAAGATGCCGCGCAAGGCATGATGTCATCTTATAAAGGTCGCGTCTTGGGTACTTTTGGACAAATGGCAGCGTATAGCTTCCATGAGACGAAGAACTTCACTAGCGGTGGCGAGGGTGGATTGCTCATCATCAATGACGAGCAATACATTCAGAGGG
>JAVHQF010000138.1:0-14020 GCA_036170995.1 Sideroxydans sp.
GCGAGGATGACGGCATCGGATTTGTGGTGTTGTAGGTCGGATTTCAGTCCGACATGTCGTGTTGAAGTCCGACCTACATCACTGTTGCTCACCTCAAATCTCAATGCTCCCGCATCATCCCAGCCTATCCAACGATGCCGCATGTGGAATTGCACGCCGTTCTCGCGCAGACGATGCAACCAAGCACGCAATAGCGGCGCCGCTTTCATGTCAGCGGGGAAGACGCGATTGGACGTACCGACGAAGGTGGTGATGCCGAGGTCGTGTACCCACTCGCGCAAAGCCTCGGGTGGAAAGGCGTTGAGCAGTGGTTCAATTCGCGATTGACGCGCGCCGTAGCGTTTAACGAAATCGGTGAAGGGTTCTGCGTGGGTGATGTTCATGCCGCCTTTTCCTGCCATTAAGAACTTGCGCCCCACACTCGGCATCGCGTCATACACATCGACGTGTATGCCCACTTGAGAGAGTACTTCAGCGGCCATCAATCCAGCAGGACCACCGCCCATGATGGCGACGGTTTGAGGAGGTGCTCTCAAACGTCCACCCCGCGCCTTGCCGCCATGCTTTGGCCGATGCGTTTTAGTTGTTCCTCATTCAGCAATCTGGCTGCCAGTGGTAACAACGTGCCATTCTCTACTTCGATGTGGCGTGCATAGACTTCAATGAAATGGCGCGCGACGGTGTCATCGAGCGTGGCGGAATGTGCCTCGGCGATAGCGACCAATAAAGGGCGTAAATTTCCCCATGCTGCTTCCAAGCCTTGATGCTCGTGCAACAAGCGCGTGATGAGTGTCTGCGCGGATTCATCGTTTGTTGCCAGCAATGCGGGGAACAGATCGCGTTCCTCATCCTGATGGTGATGCTGTCCTGCGGTGTCGAAATAGCGCAGGATGGCGCGGGCTGCTTGCACTGCTTGTTTGTTGTCCCCTTGTTTAGCGAGGTGCTTGCTCAATTTGGCGAGTGTGACGCATTGTGCTTCTATCCTGTCGTGACATGCGCGCAGCATCTCCAATGGATTATCAAAGCTGGGGGCAGTCGCACTACTCATCAAAGAATTCATCGTGTAAATTTAGAAAGTGAGCAAGGGGTTGTGTGTGATTGCCGTCAGCACGATGTAGGAGAAAGTGAGCAGGGCGGCTAGCCATGCAAGCAGTCGAGTGCGCGGTGTTTTTGCGAAACGAAATGCCAACATGCCGAGGCCAATGTAAAGCAATAGCGCGGCGATTTTCGCAGCTAACCAAGGAGCGTTGAATGGGGAGTAGCCTAGTTGCCAAGCGAGCCAGATGGCGCTGACGAGAAGCAGGGTATCGATGCTGTGTGGCGCAATTTTTACCCAACGTTGCTGCATGATGGGTGCGCCGCGCAACAGCCATACACCGCGCAGGAAAAACAAGCTGAAGCTGAGAACGACACAGGTGATGTGGAGGGTCTTGAGCATCACTTCTTCAGCACGTTATCAAGCCGTTTTTGCGCGTGCGTTTGGGCTTTGCCATAGATGATGGAAATATCATTCGCGCTCACGTCGATCACGCTATCCATCTGTTCTAACGCCCACTGGATGTCTGCTTGTTCGGGAATGACACGAGGCTCAGGTTTGGAGGGGGTAGGGGCTACGGGTCGAATGGGATAATGTCTGCCAGGCAAAAGGTTGTTGATGGCCAAGGCCAGCAACAATGAAATGAGTGTGTTCGCGATGACGATTACAGCCACCCATTGCCAGCCCATCTCGTGAAACTGCCCAGTAGCCAAGACGAGTGTCAATGCGGTAGCGGCTCCGGGCGGATGCAGACAATTCAAAAAATGCATCAGAAAGATGGCTGTGCCGACAGCCATGCCAGCCGCCATGACTTGATCGGGGATGAGAAGGCTGCATATCCAACCTGCGATGGCAGAGAAAAGGTGCCCACCGACCAGATTCCACGGTTGCGCAAAAGGACTATGTGGAGCGGCGAACAACAATACGGCAGAGGCCGCCATCGAAGCTAACAGCATTAATGGATAGTCATGCTGTGGTGCGACGTAGAGCAACCATGCTAGCAGCATGATGGCGATACCGCCCGCGATGCCGCTACGGACTTTTTCTAGGAACGATGCGGGGCTAACAGTCGGTTTGAAAGTCTTTAGGAATTGCAGGAAAGTCATCGTTCGTCCAGAAATCAAGCGGTTGTGGGGTGGCGGGGTATTATAGAGGTAAGTACGAGGGGCGGCGTATAATGTGCGCACTTTGAATGCAGTCCAAACCAAGAGAACACTACATTGAACACAGTCAGTTTTGCCGACCTGAAGCTTGCCCCGCAGATACTTAAAGCGCTCACCGAGTCTGGTTACACCACACCCACTCCTATTCAGGCACAAGCCATTCCGTTGGTGCTGGAAGGTAACGATTTGATGGCGGGGGCGCAGACGGGTACGGGGAAAACAGCTGCTTTTGCATTGCCACTGTTACAAAAATTATTGCCACATGCTAGCCCAAGTACCTCTCCAGCGAAGCATCCAGTACGCGCGCTCATCCTCGTGCCGACACGTGAGTTGGCGGTGCAAGTGGAAGAGAGCGTCAAGGCTTATGCCAAATACACCAACCTGCGTTCTTTGGTGGTGTATGGCGGGGTAGATATCAAGACGCAAACGCCACATCTGAAAACGGGCGTGGAGATTCTGGTGGCGACACCGGGGCGCTTGCTCGATCACATTGAACAAAAAACCGTGCTGCTGAATACCGTGCAAGTGTTGGTGCTGGACGAAGCCGACCGCATGTTGGATATGGGCTTTATGCCTGCCTTGAAACGCATCCTTGCCTTGTTACCACGCCAACGTCAGAGTCTGATGTTCTCGGCGACTTTCTCGGACGAAATCAAAAAACTTTCGGAAGAGTTCATGAACTATCCGACCCTGATTGAAGTGGCGCGTAGCAACGCCTCTGCTGACAACATCACGCAAAAAGTTTATCTCGTCGCCAGTGAAGACAAGCACCAGCTATTGGCAAAATTACTCAAAGGCGAAGATGCCAAACAAGTCATTGTATTCACCAAAACTAAACTCACGGCCAGCCGCCTCGCACGACAGTTGCAAAAAGAGGGTGTGTCGGCCGATGCAATCCATGGAGACAAGAGCCAGATCGAACGCATGCAAGCCTTAGAGTCATTCAAGCAAGGTAAGGTCAGTGTGCTGATTGCCACGGATGTGGCGGCGCGTGGGCTGGACATTGACCATCTGCCCATGGTCATCAATTACGAGATACCGCACGCGGCGGAAGATTACGTTCACCGTATCGGGCGTACAGGACGTGCAGGCGCGAGTGGAACGGCGATTTCGTTAGTCGCACCAGAAGAGGAAAGATATCTGGTTGAAATCGAAAAACTCATTAAGACTGAAATCAAAAAAGAGAAGGCGGATATACCGCAACATTCAGCCAGACCGCAGCGTGAGGCACGCCCAGAGAGTCTCGGGCGGACTGAACTCAGCCATGTCTACCATGCCCCTGCCGCCAAGAAGCCGCACCACGATCCGTGGTTCGACCAACCTTATGTACCTAACATCAACGCACCTGCCGCACCTACCCAGAAATCAGTAGTGTCTGCCTTGAGCAAACCTAAGGCGGCGATACCAGCTTTGTTCCAACGCAAGCCCACTGCAAAAACTTAGTGAGCGCGCAGTAAATTCCAATATAGCATCCCTGCACAGGCGGCAATGTCTTCTATATTGGCATCGCGATTAACTCCAGCAGGCTGCGTAGTCCATTTCAGAAAGAGACAAACTCCAAAATTCTTTTATTTTGGTGCATCCGGGTTTTGCCTGGGTCAAGACCAGATTAGCCAGTGGATCGAAAAATTTAGTTATCTCACCAAGTGTTCCCTCACCCTAATCCCATCCTCGGTGGGATAACCAGCCACTTGTCAGCTTGCTGGCTTAGTGGATTGGCTAGTAGTTTCAGCAGAGGGATTAAATCTAAAGCATCGCCCATCTAACTCCCACTCCCACCGGGGGAGGGCTAGGGTGGGGGAGCACTCTCCAGCCCGCAAGTAAGTAGCAGGTTCTGTTTGTAAAGCGCATCCCCTATCTCACTGCAGTCTCCCACGCAAAACCCAGATGAACCTTTATTTTTGGCAGTGCGGGCAGTAAAAGCTAGATCGCTGCGCTTGCTTGATGTGTTTGATGGGCGTTTGACATTGTTTGCATGCTTCGCCTTTTCTGCCGTACACAAAATAGTGTTGCTGAAAATAGCCGCTCGATCCATCGCTGTGGATGAAGTCGCGCAAACTGCTCCCCCCTTGTTCGATCGCCTCGCGTAATACTTGTCGGATGTTTTTAACCAGTCGCTCGCAACGTGGAAGGCTCACTTTGTTCGCAGCAAGTTGGGGTTTGATGCCTGCGCGGAACAGTGCCTCGTTGGCGTAGATGTTGCCAACGCCAACCACCAACTGGCTGTCCATGATGGCGAGCTTGATGGGAGCGCTGCGTTTGCGCATAGCTTTATGCAGATACTGCGCATCGAAATCGTTACTCAATGGTTCTGGTCCAAGATGGGCGAGCAGCACATGTTCTGCCACTGCTCCCTCATGCCATAACACCGCCCCGAAACGACGTGGGTCACGCAGTCGCATCAACTCACAATTTCCCAAAACGAGGTCGAAGTGGTCGTGTTTCTCTGGTGGTGTGCCCTGCGGCAGGATGCGCAGACTGCCGCTCATACCGAGGTGCAGGATGAGCGTGCCGTGCTCGAATGCGACGAGGATATATTTGGCGCGGCGCTGCAAGTCGCGCACGGTGTGACCGCGCAACAACTTGGGTAATTCTTGGGGAATCGGCCAGCGCAGGCTGGCGTTGCGGATGACGATGTCGGTGACGACTGCGCCATGCAGATGCGGCGCGATACCGCGCAACGTGGTTTCTACTTCAGGGAGTTCAGGCATGCGACGTCATTCCTAGGTAGGCGGGATTCCATTCAATTGAAAAACCTCTCGCAGAGAGGCAAAAGGTTTTGTCTGCTTCGCAGAAATAAGAACAACTGGATTCCCGCCTACGCGGGAATGACGGATCATCTTCTGCGCCACCACAACCAGCCACCCACGCCGATCAACAGCAAAGGCAAGACAGCCAGCAAACCGAAACTCAGCGTCACAAGTTGATTGCGGCTCAAAGTGAACGTGCCATCCTTGGCAGTGTGTGGAGCGAGGGTAATGAGTCGTTCTTCACCCGCCAGCCAGTTCATCATGTTCATGCCGAGGTCGAGATTGCCGCCATTGCCCGAGTAAGCGTTGGAGAGGAAACTGCCGCTGCCCACGACGACGATACGTTGCTCGCGTTCCCCTACGTTGCGCTGCAATGCAAGGGCGAGGCTCAATGGCCCGGGGACATCGCGTGTTTTATCGAAGCGAGCTGCGCCCGTCGTGCTCACCCAGCCGTTCATTGCGCCCTCGACCAAGATGTGGTGCTCCCATGCCGATTCATCTTCCACACTCAACGCACGTGCGTAAGGAAACACGGTGATGAGGTCAAAGTTCTGCGTGATAGCGTGGGGGGCGTAGCCCGTCCCCAATGTCCAATCGGCGGGGGCACTCATCTGTTGGGCGGCAGGGTCGAGAACGATACCTGGCGTGAGCACGATGTCCAACTTCTCGGCGACAGCTTCAAGTCCGCGTAAAGGCTCGGCATCCAATAGCCACAACACATTACCGCCGCGCTCGATGTGGCGCAGTAGCTTGGCCGTCTCGCCAGGGAATAGCTGCATCTGCGGTTGGGTGATGACCAGCACGCCAGTGTTGTCAGGCACGTCTTGTGCGATGGTGAGGTTGAGTGCTGCGATGCGGTAGCCGTTCTGTTGCAAGCGACGACCGAATTCGCCAAGGTCATGGTTGGCCATGCCATCCAGTTTGCGTTCGCCGTGACCGCTCAGATATATCACCATCTGTTGTTTGCCATGTGCTAAACGTAGCAGGGCGCTGGTCAGCGTCTGCTCGTTGAGCGTGGTGATGTGTTCCTTGCGTCCTGCGAATTCCACCACCATTTCGCCGTTGCCTCGAATGCCCGACTTGCGCGTGGCTTCTGGTTCTTTCACTGGATCGACGAAGGTGAGGCTGATGTCGGACTTGTAACGTTGGTAGAGCGCGATGAATTCGCGCACCAATTTGCGCACGTCGCCTTGCTTAGCATCTTGTTCGGTGATGTACACGCTGATGTCCAGCGGGCCATCCAGTTGCTTCAACACATCCGCACTGCCCGGCTCCAAACTATTCAGCGCGTTCTGTGTGACATCCCAGTGTGCGGGAAAGCGTGCGGCAAGCTGATAGATACCAACGATGCTAGCGATGAGTAGAACGTAAAAGAGCAGGTGGCGCATGTTGGACTTGGTCATCACACCCCTCCCCGTTCGCGGCGGATACGTTCGATGGTGACGAGCAAGAAGCTGGTGATGAACAACACGAAATACACAAGGTCGGCTGTACTGATGAGCCCGACATTCAGGTTTTGGAAATGCACGTTGGGTGAAAGTACGCGCACAGCGCCGCTACTCATTTCCAGCATCCACAATCCGAAAGACACCGCCAACGCACCGAATGCGGCGACGACAGGTTGGCGTGTGAGTGACGAGAAGAAAAGGCCGAGTGCGGCATAGCTGGCGGCAAGTAGCCACACACCAAGGATGTTGCCAGCGATCAACCCGAAGTCCGCATGCGTACCCAGCGCCAGAGAGCACACCATCACGGCACAAGCGGCGATGATGATGGAGAGCAAGGCCAGCAGGCCAAAATATTTACCCAGCACGATGTCGGTGGCGGAGAGGGGGGCGGTGGTCAGCAATATCCATGTCTGGTTGCGACGCTCTTCCGCGATGAGGCGCATGGTGAATAGCGGTATCAACATCATCAACACGATGGCGAGCACACTTGCGAGTGGTGCGGCGATGGAGATGGTGGCGCCGGGGGCGCTGTCCATCTGTGCCAGTTGCGCCTGCACTTGCAGGTAGTCATCCATGCGTGCCAGATAGAACCACGCGAAGATGAATTGGAGTAGGGCGAGCATCCACCAGGTTGAGGGCGCGACGAACAAGGTGTGCAGGTCTTTCTTGGCGAGCGTACGGATCATGCTGGCAAACCCAGTTGTACATAAAAGGCATGAAAAAGCACGAAAAAATTCAGAAAGAAACCATTTCGTTTTTTTCGTGAAAGAAAAAAGGTTCTAAGGGTCATGTTGTTGCTCCTTCCATCGGCATCGCCGTGAGTCGGATGAAGCTCGATTCGATGTCGCTATGGCGGCGCAGCTCGTTCGCCGTGTCGTTGAAGATGATCTTGCCCTGTTGCAGTATCACTGCGCGGTCACAGATGTTCTCCATCTCGTGCAACATGTGGGTGGAAAGGATCACACTGCTACTGTTGCCCAAATTGCGGATGAGTTCGCGCATATCGCGTAGCTGTGTTGGGTCGAGGCCAACGGTCGGTTCATCCAAGATGACGACGGCTGGTTGGTGGATGATAGCCTGTGCGATGCCGACACGCTGCTGATAGCCTTTGGATAGGGTGCCGATGAGTTTCTTACCGCACTCGGTTAGACCGCATCGCTGCTTGGCCAAGTTCAGATATTCGGTGTGTTGTGCAGGCGGGACACGATGCAACTTGGCGGCGAAGGTCAGGTAGTCATCCACACGCATGTCCTTATACAAGGGTGGGTGTTCTGGCAGAAAGCCAAGACAGGCTTTGGCTAGTGCTGGTTGGAGGGCGATGTCGAAATCACACACCTCGACGCGTCCACTGTTTGGTGGCAATGCGCCAGCCAGCATCTGCAACGTTGTGCTCTTGCCTGCCCCGTTATGCCCCAGCAGACCCAGCACCTCGCCGCGATGAAGCTCTAGGGATACATCCGTCACCACGCTATGGCTACCGAGGAAGCGCGTCAGCTTATGTGCGGAAAGGGTGATTGGGGAGTCCATCGTGGGGCTGTGTCTGAGGTTTTGAGTTGCGATGAATATAACCTAATATAGCGCCTCGCATCCAATCTGCCCTTACAAAATTAACATCACAAAATGACCCTCAAAAAACAGCCTCTGCTGCTCCTGCTATTGCCGCTCTTCACTGCTTGCGCAAGCGCACCTCAAAAGGCATTGCTCATACAGCCTGTCCAAGTCGCTAGCGTTGATGAAGAGTCGGATAGGTCTCATCTTGAGCAGATTGTAGAACCAGCCAAGCTTGATTTACCCAACATAGCACTGACTGACAGGCTGCTGTACGAATTCCTGTTAGGCGATATTGCCGCGCAACGTGGCCGTCCTGAATTAGCTGCACAAGCGTATCTCGACTTGGCGAAGTCTACGCGTGATCCGCGCGTAGCACGGCGTGCTGCGCAGCTCACTTTTGAAGCGCATCAATACAATCAATCGGTGGAAGCATTCAAGTTGTGGCAACAACTTGAACCCTCCTCGCCGCTGGCTAAGCAAATGTTGGTCTCCTTGTTGTTGAGCGGCGGTAAATTAAAAGAAGCACGCTCGCATGTGGACGAGTTGCTGGCCGCTGACCAGCAGAACATTGGTCGCTCCTTTATGAATCTCTACGGTCTGTTGGCGCGCGTTCCAGATAAGGCGGCAGCATTGGATTGGATAATTGAAGTGGCACATCCCTACCCCAAAGTGGCGGAGGCGCATTGGGCATTGGCGCAGTCGGCATTTGCGGCTAATAAAAACGAGTTGGCGTTGAGCGAGGCGCACGAAGCCGTGACCTTGCGTCCCGATTGGGACATCGCTGTGGTGTTGGAGGCGCAGCTCCTGCAACGCAAAGACCCTGAGGCGAGCGCAGTGTTGTTGCAAAAATATCTGGAGTCGCATGACGATAAAAAAGACGTGCGTTTGTTCTACGCACGCATGTTGTTGGAGCAAAAGAAATATGTTCCCGCGCGTGAAGCTTTCGGACGCTTGTTGCAGCAACGTCCGGGCAGCCCCGAGTTGGCTTTCGCCATTGCGATGATCTCGTTGCAATTGGGCGAACTTGACCGCGCCGAGCAGGAGTTGCGTCAGGCTTTGGCGAGTAAAGGCAAGGACAAAGACGACGACACCTTGAACTATTACCTCGGCCAGTTGGGAGAGGCGAAGAAAGACGAGGAGATGGCATTGCAACACTATCGTCAGATCAAAGGTGGCGAACATCTGTATGCCACGCATCTGCGCATCGCTTACTTGCTCAACAAGGATGGGAAATTGGAAGAGGCGCGCAAGACGATTAAGACAATCGAGTCCAAGGATGATGCGCAGCGTATCCAGTTGTTGATGATTGAATCACAGTTCTTGAATCAGGCAAAAAAATACGAGGATAGCTTCAAGGTGTTGGCTCAAGGACTGGAGAGATTCTCTGATGAGCCAGAGTTGCTCTACCAGAGCGCGCTCGTCGCCGACAAATTGAACAAGCCCGCTATGTTCGAGCAATTGTTGCGCAAACTCATCAAGGTCGATCCCGATAACGCACATCCATACAACGCGCTTGGTTACAGTTGGCTGGAGCACAACGTGCGTGTTGTAGAAGCGATGGAATTGGTAGAGAAAGCCTACAAGCTAGCACCAGACGACATCGCCATCGTTGATAGTATGGGTTGGGGTTACTTCCGCTTGGGGCAATACGACAAGAGCATCGCGTTCCTGCGCCGCGCCTACCAAGCCAATCCTGATCCAGAGATTGCCGCGCACCTAGGTGAGGCTTTGTGGGTGAGCGGCGATAAAGCAGGTGCGCAACAAGTTTGGGGCGAAAACTCAAAAGCCAATCCCGATAACGAGACACTGCAAGCGGTCATCAAGCGATTCATTCCTTAAGGTCATCTATGCGTATCTTCCTCCTCGTTTTTTTACTGTTGATGTCTGGTTGCGCGACGCCCCCTATTGCAGTGCAGCGTGCGCCATTTGTAGATGCCCCGTTCTCGTTCAATGGGCGCATCGCCGTCAAATATGGGATGAACCATGATGCGACGGACATACATTGGCAGCATCGCGGCTACGACGACATCACCTTGCTCGGCCCCTTGGGCTATACCGCCGCGCGCATCTATCGTGATGCCAACGGTGCGACGCTGGATGATGCCTATGGCAAGCACTACACCGCACCCGATGCGGAATCGTTGATGGAAAAGACTTTGGGATGGTCAGTCCCCTTGAGCGACCTGCGTTACTGGATTGTCGCCAATCCTTCACCCGATAGCGATGCTAAGTTGGAACGCAACAAATACGGGCAGTTAGAGACCTTGTTGCAGCAAGGCTGGGAGATACGTTACCTGCGTTACACGACCACTAAGGTTGATGCCTTGCCGCTAGAGATTGCTATGGTCAGAAGTGGGTTGGACGTGGTCGTTAAAGTAAATCAATGGGAAGCGCAGTGAAGTCGCTGAGTTGTCCCGCACCTGCCAAGCTCAACCTGTTTCTGCATGTCACTGGACGTCGTGCAGATGGTTATCATCTGTTACAGACTCTGTTCCGATTCATTGACCTGAATGACACCCTGCATTTCACCTTGCGCGAGGACGGCGCAGTGCGTCGTGTGAACGCGCTCGATGGCGTAGCGCCAGAGCAAGACCTGTGCGTGAGGGCAGCGCGACTGTTGCAACAAGAAACGGGCTGCAAGCTGGGGGTGAATATCGAGTTGGAGAAGCGTATCCCAATGGGCGGCGGATTGGGGGGCGGCAGTTCGGATGCGGCGACCACCTTGTTGGCGCTGAATCGCCTGTGGGAATTGGATATATCTCGCGCACGCCTGATGCAACTCGGCTTGAGTCTGGGGGCGGATGTGCCAGTGTTCGTGTTCGGCGAGAATGCCTTTGCTGAGGGAGTTGGGGAGCGGTTACAGGCCTATTCCCTGCCCGATGCGTGGTATGTCGTACTGTGCCCCCCCGTGCATGTGCCAACGGTTCAAATATTCACCCATCCAGAATTGACACGAAATACGATTTCGATGACAATGCGCGCCCTTCCGAAAGGGCAAACTTTTCGAGTAGGGCGTAACGAGGGTGGTTTAAAGCTAGGGAACGATCTGCAAGCGGTAGCGTGTGGACTTTATCCCGCAGTCAAAGAACATCTGGAGTGGCTGGCACAGTTTGCTCCCGCAAGTATGACTGGCTCTGGTGCATGCGTGTTTGCAGAGTTCGTTACGGAAGCAGAAGCACGAGCGGTATTGCAGCAGTTGCCAGACGCTATGCGCGGTTTCATCGCGCAAGGTCTGCAACAACATCCGCTAAGAAGTTTTGCTGCATAGTTTTCTAAGGCAGACTGATTTATTCGGTTTTGTCATTCCCGCGAAGGCGGGAATCTAGTCAAACAAAATCACTGGATTCCCGCCTTTGCGGGAATGACGAATAAGTTGGTATTTGCCTTAAATGATTTATTTGGGGAGTCGCCAAGTGGTAAGGCATCGGATTTTGATTCCGACATTCGTAGGTTCGATCCCTACCTCCCCAGCCAGTTTCTAAATCGGTATGTGATGGGCGTTCGCGCCCATTTTATTTTGCGAGGTGTTCGATGTCCGGCGACATGATGGTCTTCACCGGTAATGCCAATCCCAAACTTGCGGAAAGCGTTGCTCGTCACCTTGGCATTCACCTTGGACGTGCCACCGTCAGTCGCTTCTCCGATGGCGAAGTGATGGTCGAGATTATGGAACACGTGCGCGGCAAGGACGTGTTCATACTGCAATCCACCTGCGCACCGACCAACGACAATCTGATGGAGGTCATGGTCATGGTGGATGCGCTGCGCCGCGCATCGGCTGCCCGCATCACCGCTGCCATTCCTTATTTTGGCTATGCCCGCCAAGACCGTCGTCCCCGCTCCGCACGTGTCGCCATCACCGCCAAGGTCGTTGCCAATATGTTGACTGGCGTGGGGGTGGATCGCGTGTTGACCATGGACTTGCACTCCGATCAGATACAAGGTTTCTTCGATATTCCCGTGGATAACGTGTACGCCAGCCCTATCCTGTTGTCGGATGTGTGGCGTAACAACTTCAAGAATCTGATTGTCGTATCGCCAGACGTGGGTGGTGTGGTGCGCGCGCGCGCGTTGGCGAAACAGTTAGATGCTGACTTAGCCATCATTGATAAACGCCGCCCCAAGCCAAACGTCGCCAAGGTGATGAACATCATCGGTGATGTCGCTGGTCGTACCTGCCTCATCATGGACGACATGGTGGATACCGCCAACACCTTGTGCGAAGCCGCGAATGCATTGAAAGACAAGGGCGCAGAGCGCGTTGTCGCTTACTGTACGCATGGCGTATTGTCTGGCACCGCGATTGAGCGCCTTGAAAAATCGTCTATTGACCAGTTGGTTGTCACTGACACCATCCCGTTGAGCGAAGCGGCTCGCAATTGCAAGCGTATCCGCCAATTGAGCATTGCTGAGTTGATGGCAGAGACTCTGCGCCGTATCAATGCAGAAGAGTCAGTCAGTTCACTGTTCGTTGATTAAGTTTTTTGCATCAGTCAGGTTGACTGATGCGTAACCCGAAGCCTCTGGTCGCGGAGTGCTTCATTAGAAGTGGAGAAGTAGAAATGACAACAGCAATCAGCGCAACAACACGCAAAGCGCAAGGAACGGGTGCGAGCCGCCGTCTGCGTAAAGCAAACCTCGTCCCCGGTATCGTCTATGGCGCGGGCGAAGCAACCATGATCGAAATTGATCACAACCCTCTTTACTACGCACTCAAAAAGGAAGCTTTCCACGCTTCCATTTTGTCTTTGGAATTGGATGGCAAGAAGCAATCGGTTTTGTTGCGTGACTTCCAGATGCACCCGTTCCGTCAACAAGTTCAACACATCGACTTCCAACGTGTTGATGCGAACAAGAAGATCCACATGAAAGTGCCCTTGCACTTTTTGAATGCTGAAGCATGCCCTGCGGTGAAATCAGGTGGTGGCATTGTTACTCACGTGCTGAACGAACTAGAAATCGTCTGCTTGCCAGCGAACTTGCCAGCAGCCATCGAAGTTGATCTGTCTAGTCTGGATTTAGGTCACTCCATCCATATCGCGGCAGTCAAGCTGCCTAATGGGGTTGAACTGGCTCACCATCATCACGAAGGCGATGCCGTCGCGACTGCTCAAGTTCCACGCGGCGCAGTTGAAGCGGCTGCCGATGCCGCCGCCGATGCCGCTGTTGCTGAAGCTGCTGCCGCCGCCTCCGCTGCTGCCGCACCTGCCGCAGCAGCGGTAATACCCACAGCTAAGAAGTAATCTGCAGCAAGAACAACCCGCCATGACACTTAAAGTGCATGGCGGGTTTTTCATTTGTAGAGGTGGTCATTGAGCGAACCGATCAAACTCATCGTCGGACTAGGCAATCCCGGCAAAGAATATGAAGCCACACGCCACAACGCAGGGTTCTGGTGGGTGGATGAGTTGGCGCGCGTACATAACGCTAACTACAAAGCGGATAGTAAATTTCATGGCTTGATTGCCAAAGCGAATGTGCATGCACACGAAGTGCATCTGCTCAAGCCACAGACCTTCATGAACGTGAGCGGTCGCGCGGTTGGTGCAGTGGCGCAGTTCTACAAGATCGAGCCCGCACAGATATTGGTGGTGCATGACGAACTCGACTTGCCTCCAGGCAGTGCCAAGCTCAAGCAGGGCGGCGGTCACGGTGGGCACAATGGTTTGAAAGACATCATCGCGCATCTGGGTAGCAAAGAATTTTGGCGACTACGCATCGGTGTTGGTCATCCAGGCGACAAGGCAGAAGTGGTTCACTTCGTACTCAATACGCCGCGTAAAGAAGAGCAAGTTTTAATTGATGAAGCAGTGCAACGCGCACAAGACGTCGCACCCCTCATCATCGAAGGCAAGCTGGAAGCAGCGATGTTGAAATTGCATAGTGCGTAAAAGAAATTCTAGCCACAGAGGACACAGAGTTCACAGAGATGTCCGCAGTGCGCAATCTGTTGAAGGTTTTCTCTGTGTGCTCTGTGATCTTTGTGGCAAAACGTTTTTGAATTTAAGGAAACAATCATGAGTCTCAAGTGCGGTATCGTCGGTCTTCCAAACGTGGGTAAATCCACCCTAT
>JAVHQF010000139.1:0-2969 GCA_036170995.1 Sideroxydans sp.
CTTAAATTTTGGTGGCCCGGGGCGGAATCGAACCACCGACACAAGGATTTTCAAGTCGTGAAACAGCCTTTTTCTTCAAATAGTTACCTGAAGCTTCCAGTTGCGCTGGGGAGATACCGGGAACAAACTGACTCGCCGATTTTCTACCTACTCAATCCTTGATGTAAAACCTTGGCCAGATTTCTCCGCCGTTATTTAGCCCTGAACCCCAAAACGATTAGCTGCTCATCCATCATATTATACCGCGAAACACGCCAGAAACACCGGCAAAAGACCGGAGAACTGGCTGTTCCATGTCAGGTTCTGTAGGGTCGATACCCTGCGCGATCGGAACATCGTGCAAACAACTCTGTTCCAGTCACATTTTCGGGAACAGCAAAGGAACGGCGACAACGTTCCTTACCTCCAGCAATATTCACTGACAGTGAATATTTATTGACATGCAATGTAATTTGATGTCTAATGCAAACAGGCCGAGTGAAACCGCTCGGGTTGTTCTTTAAGAGTGATATTTCTTCTTCCACAAATAGCAAAAGCCGTTAAGTGATTTCGAGCAATCGAAATCGCCTTACTGTTCCAGCAGTGAGGCCAAATTGTCAGGCACCGGGCGCAGTTGTATAGCACGCGCAACGACCGAAGGTAACAGCACATAGCACTCCGCAACTTGGGGGGACTTGTGATGGAGCTTAGAACTGGTGATGGGCTTGCAGTATCGGGTTGGCTCCTTCCGGCTAATGTCTTGTGGGGACTTGGGCAATTTTGCCCGGATTGAAGGAGATAACATGCAACAAAACTCTATGAAGAACTGCATCCTCACGCTTGAAAAGCTGCGGGATGCCTATAACAGCCAACTCGATACTAGCACTCTGGTGGAATTGAACGCCGTGATTGATGACCTGAAAATGGCCGACGATCACACGGAAAGCAAAGCAACGCGAAGTAATTCAAGCTTGCGAGCAATCCAGGTTATCGCTGATGTCATAAGCCTTGTGAGTAATATCAAGGATTTAATGATGTGAAACAGCTCCGCCAACGAATGCAGCAAGCCCATTCATTTTTTATTGGGAATATCATGAACATCGGAAACGCAATTCAAATGTGTCGAGCAAAACGTCGATTATCTCAGGCGGAATTGGCTCGTCGCGCAAACTGCTCGGTCTCTTATCTCTCGATGCTGGAGAACTCGCAGCGAGACCCGACACTCTCAACTGTTTCAAACATTGCAAACGCATTGGGTATGCCTATCGAGCTGCTATTTTTTCTGGGGGCAGAAAAGGGCGAATTGTCTGGAATTGACAAGGATTTAGCGGGACAACTTGCAATGACCGCACTGGAACTCCTAAATGAACCAGTTTCCGCTGATGCCTAAGTACGAATTAAAACCAATTCATCATCTGTCGACACTTGCACTTGCACTTAGCATTCCAGAAGAGCAGCTCAACCAAGTGGCAATTCAGGCTAACAGCTTATATCGAAAAGCAAAACCCGTAATTAAATCGGATGGCTCCATACGTCAGCCATACGACGCATTACCCCCACTTAAAGAAATCCAGCAGCGTATTAAGGATAGAATCCTAAAAAGGGTGGTATATCCTACATACCTAACAGGAAGCCTTACTGGGCGCACCTATAGAACCAACGCTCAGCTGCATACTCAGGCAAAAATTGTCATCTGCGAAGATATTCAGAGTTTTTTCCCTTCGACCAACAGAGAATTGGTACGAAATATATGGTTAAAATTCTTCAATTTTTCGGAAGAAGTCGCGGCCATTCTTTGCGACCTAACCACCAAAGATGGAGAGCTACCTCAAGGTGCGAGTACCAGCTCATACCTTGCAAATTTGGCATTCTGGAGTTACGAGTCGGAACTAAATGCGTACCTAGCTCGAAAAAATATAACCTATTCAAGGTATGTTGACGACATCACATTGTCATCCAAAAAACACCTATCAAAAGAAGAGCAATCATCACTCATTGCACAAATATATGGCATGCTGAAGCAGCATGGCTACAAAGCAAAGCGACGTAAACACGAAATTTTTTCAAGTGGAAAACGGATGCTGACTACAAAATTGGTTGTAAACCGTAAAGCATCCCTACCACACGAAGAACGTCAAAAAATTCGTGCAGCAGTTCACGCTCTAGAACGTACCGTCCAAGACGGAATACGCGGCACAGAGGTTCAAACAGAACTTAATCGAGTTACTAGTCGTGTAGGACAACTGGGTCTTTTACATCCTCGCGAAGCCGAAACGTTAAAACTCAGGGTACGCAAAGTTCGCAGCAAACTCAGTCCGCCTCAGATTCAAAAAACTTCTGCGCTCTCTTCGCGGTCACATTCCCATCAGGAAACCCCTTAGCCCTTGCAAATGACCGAATAATGGTCGTTCTATCCGTTAAGTTGTCTATGAATGACAAATGAGCTTTACTTATAGCTTCCCTGTACTTTGAAACCGACTTTAGTTTTCCAACTATCGCACCATGTTGATGAGGATCACAATCGGCGCACCACCAGTATGGCGTTGGATTACCTTCATAAACAGTACATCTTGTCACTGGGTTCGTGCATCTGCCATGAGCCTGACATTTATTGATGAATGGCTTCCCATCGAATATTTTGACAAGGGATTTTGCTTCAGCTTGAAGCAAAATCATGGCCTTATTTGACGCATTCGCTTTCAACAACCATGAAATATAGTCTGGTTTGGCAATCATCACGTATTCGAGCAATTTGCCTTTATATTTTCCAAATGTAATGTCCATTCGATCTGCTTTCTGTCAGTTCAGGTTCGTTAAATATCCAGC
Source organism: Sideroxydans sp. (assembly GCA_036170995.1). Lineage (GTDB taxonomy): Bacteria > Pseudomonadota > Gammaproteobacteria > Burkholderiales > Gallionellaceae > Sideroxyarcus. The sequence continues at coordinate 2,806 of JAVHQF010000139.1, forward strand.
TTCGGTAAACTGTTCACAATCTTCATGGTTTCCAAGCTCACGGTCACGACACGTTGGAACAGTTCCAGCGGGTAGCGCGGGTTGCCCATTGTTTCCACAGCCCAGTCGTTTGCGTCGTTGACGATGCCGCTGTCCTTGTCGGTCTTCACGCATTGGCGCTCCAC
>JAVHQF010000140.1:0-2961 GCA_036170995.1 Sideroxydans sp.
CTGGCCAACGCCTTGCCAGGACAGAACTTCCAGTTTGAACGGCATGGCTACTTTGTGGCGGACCGGTTGGATCACGTGCCCGGCAGCAAGCCGGTGTTTAATTTGGCGGTGGGGTTGCGGGATAGTTGGGGGAAGTAACAGTAGTCATTCAACAATTTTTAACCAGGAACTGCAATGCTGACCGAAGACCAATTGAGAGCGCTGATAGGTGACATTGAGTCAGATACTGCCGAACGTACGGAATCTACCAACAACACTGATAAGTTTGGGCAAGCCATCTGTGCGTTTGCAAATGATCTCCCTAACCATCGTCGGCCTGGCTATTTATTGGTCGGAGTAAAGGATAACGGGGCTCTAGCGGGTATCGCAGTTACTGACGACCTATTGAAGAACCTTGCAGCCATTCGATCAGACGGAAACATTCTTCCCCAGCCAATGATGAATGTGGCGAAATTTTCGCTCGATGGTGGAGACGTTGCGGTGGTCGAAGTTCATCCATCCGACCTACCGCCTGTACGCTACAAAGGACGGGTGCACATCCGCGTCGGACCACGCAAGGCCATAGCCAACGAGCAGGAGGAAAGAACGCTAAGTGAGCGACGCATTGCGCATGCGAAGTCGTTCGATGCCCAACCTTGCCCAGAGTCGAAAATTGAAGATTTAGCTTTAGGACAGTTCGATAGCTATCGCCGTGAGGCTGTTGATGCTGAAACGATTGCAGCCAATCATCGTCCTATCGAGCAGCAGTTGGCTTCGCTTCGCTTGTACGACCCGGACCGTGGATGTGCAACAAATGCTGGAATGTTGCTAATAGGAAAGAATCCTCGCTTCTATCTTCCGGGCGCATATGTCCAATACTTGGAATTGCCAAGTACATCTTTGACTGATCTCCCAAGCGATCAAGCAGAAATTTCTGGTGATCTGCATTCAGTCCTGAAAGAACTGGAAGGCCGCCTAAAGTTGCTTATCAAAACTTCAATGGACAGAATTGGCCCATTGGAAGAGAGGCTTCGTCCAAACTATCCAGAGCGAGCAGTCCGCGAGCTGCTCATGAACGCGGTAATGCATCGCAATTACAACAGCAATGCCCCTATTCGTTTCTACGTTTTTTCAGATCACATTGAAATTCAAAGTCCAGGCGGTTTGTATGGTGAAGCCACACGAGAGAACTTCCCAACGCGAAATAGCTACCGCAACCCGGTCATTGCCGAGGCACTTAAATCACTAGGCTACGTAAATCGATTTGGTTACGGCGTACAACGAGCGCAAGCGCTGCTGGCGGAAAATGGAAACCCTCCAGCTGCATTTGAGTTCGATGAGCATTCTGTGCTCGTCAAAATACAAAGGAGGCCAACATGAAAACAGTAGCTTTTTTCAACAACAAAGGCGGGGTTGGGAAAACATCTCTGGTTTACCACCTTGCTTGGATGTTCGCAGAACATGGCGTCAAGACGCTTGCAGTTGATTTAGATCCACAGGCCAATTTAACAGCGATGTTTCTTGCCGAGAATAGATTAGAAAAACTGTGGCCTGATGGGGATCACCCGGACACGATATACGGCGCAATCAACCCGATATTGCGCGGCACTGGAGATATCAACACTCCACACATTGAACAAATCAATAAGAATCTTGGATTGCTACCCGGTGATTTGGGGCTATCCCGATTTGAGGACAAACTATCGGAAGCTTGGCCTAAGTGTCACAACAAAGATGAATCCGCATTCAGAACAATGACCGCTTTTCACAGGCTAATTCAATCAAATCAGGATTTCAAAGCGGATATCGCATTGATTGACGTTGGTCCAAATTTGGGCGCTATTAATCGATCCGCGTTGATCGCTTCTGATCAAGTCTGTCTACCTCTTGCTCCTGATCTTTTTTCAATTCAGGGAATGAAAAATTTGGGACCAACCTTGAGAGATTGGAGGGTCGTCTGGTCTGATTTGACAAAAAAATCGCCTCAGGGGCTTTCCATGCCCAAAGGCACCATGAGTCCAGTGGGCTATGTCGTGATGCAGCACGGCAGTTTGGACAATCGTCCCGTCAAAGCCTACAAACGTTGGATGGATCGGATACCTAGCACTTACAAGATCTCAGTATTGGACGAAGCAGACGCTTCGCCTCCAACTATAGCGACTGACCCACGGTGTCTTTCTCTTTTGAAGCACTACCGTAGTCTCATGCCAATGGCCATGGAAGTTCGCAAGCCAATATTTTTTCTAAAGTCGGCAGACGGCGCAATTGGTGCCCACATTGAGGCAGTGCGCAACTGCTACGACGATTTCCAAGACTTAGCAAAAAAGATCGCCTCCCACGCTGGGGTTGCTTTTAGCTAGCCACTTCAATTAATCCCTGCATGTCCATAGTCGTCTGCAATGTCCCGCCCCCAAACCATCCAAATCTACCTCCCAACTGGTGACCCACGCGGCATGCGGGTGGCCGAAATCACGACACGCATTGTTCGCGTGATCGAAGTGCCGCGCAGCCAGTTGGCGGACTTCCTCAAGATGCCCGAAGCGCAACAAGTAGGCGTGTACTTTTTGCTAGGCGAATTGTCTGAAGCTGGCTTGCCACGCGCCTACATTGGTCAGTCTGGTAGCGTGGGAACCCGCTTGGTGCAGCACAACCAGAACAAAGACTTCTGGAACCGAGCTCTGGTCGTGATTTCGCTGACCAACAGCATGACGCAAACGCATGCGCTGTTCCTGGAATGGTTTGCCATTGCAGAGGCCACCAAGGCCGGGCGCTACAGCCTGGAAAACGGCAACACCGGCTCCCAGCCCTACACACCCGCCCCACTGCAAGCGGATTGCCACGAGATATACGAGACAGCCGCCACCCTGCTCGCCACCTCAGGGCAGCCTATTTTTGAGCCACTGACCCATACCTCAAGCTCCGGCGACGACCAAGCCAAGCAGCCTGAGCTTTTCTATTGCAAAGGGCCAGAGGCCAATGGCG
>JAVHQF010000141.1:0-2949 GCA_036170995.1 Sideroxydans sp.
TTTTGTGCACCGCGCCCAAACATCTGCGAAATCACATTCTCGAACTGATCGACGAACACGGCACCGTAGTCGCGCCGCATCCACTCATCCCAGACGCGCGTCAAGAAATAGCCCCAGTCATCGGAGTCAAGCGACCACGGTGTCACGACCGAATCAGCGGCTCCCGGCTTGGCACGTGGCGAGTTGAGTAACGGCAAATTTTCGGTCTCCCAGTAGCCCGGTGCCACCGTATGGAAATCAACCGGCTCCAGCCCAGGTATGAACTGAATGATGCGCGGACGCACCTTGTCGCGTAAGAAGCGATACGTATCGTTTGGCTTGCGTGCATTTACACGGTTAACCACGCACAGCGCACTAAAAGGAATCTTGAATCGATGCAACAGTTCCACGCTATGCATTACGCGGTGAAAGGTTGGACCGCCGCTCTTGTTGACGCGGTAGGTGTCGTGCAATTCCTCTGGACCGTCAATTGAGAGGCCGACGAGAAAGCTGTGCTGCCTGAGAAAGCCACACCATTTCTCGTCAAGCAGTATCCCATTGGTCTGCAAGTTGTTTTCAATGCGTTGCCCCGGCTTGCGGTACTTGGCCTGTAGCGCGATCACCTGCTCGAAAAACGCCAGCCCCATAAGCGTGGGCTCACCCCCTTGCCAAGAAAACACTACCTCGTTACTTGTCTGCGCTGCGATGTACTGGCGGACATGCGTTTCCAGCATCAACTCGCTCATACGTGTCAAATTTGGTTGTGCCAGCAGGTCTTCCTTGTGCAGGTAATAGCAGTAGCTACATTCCAGGTTGCATTGCGCACCGCTGGGCTTGACCATGGTGTGGAAGCGGTACGCGTGCCCTGACTCCAGCGCAGGAAGTAGTAATGGTGGGTCCATGATTTCAGGGTTAATAGGGATGAGCATGGGCTATCGTGGATGAACCTGTCACGCCAGCGGCCCAGGTACATAGTCAGGATGGAAGCCGTGAGGAGCCGATGTGTTGCCACTCAATGCCCGGCAGCGATCGGCAATTTGATGAGGCGTTGGCCTACTTCCGGTTTAGATAAGACGTTGCCCTGGTTTCGTCATTGAACGTCGGGTGAGGTAATGGTTTTGGTTTGCGGGAGTCTCGACGAGGTGGGCGTGTCTTAGCCTTGGGGGTGCAGATTCACAGTGTTGTACCGTGGGTCAACCCTCGATACGCATTCCAGCCATAGCATTGCAAGTCATGATGGCGTGGCTTTGGGCGACACTTCATAGTCGTCGCTTGCGCCCGGTGGAATGGGTTTATGTTCACGCAGCGACTGCTCGAAGTCCCGAATTAATTTCCGCATGGGGCCGCGCACCCAGCCATCCTCCATGGCGACATCGGTCTCCTCTTTCGGATCACGTTTGACGTTGAAGAGCCATGGCGTTTCCAGATGTCGAGTTCCCTCGTTGGGTTCTTTTTCGAAGACCAGGTGCAGCTTCCAATGCCGCCACTTGACAGCTCTGAGCTCGTTCTTGATGTAGAAAAGGAACCCCTCCCTGCCAGACTTCTCGGCGTTACCTGTCCACCAATTCAATTGATTGACACCGTCAATGGGCCTATCAGTGGGCAGCTGTCCGCCAGCGGCGCAAATGACGGTAGAGAACAGATCGGTGACGTGAATGATGTCGTCACTCACTCGAGCGGGCGTCACCCTACCGGGCCAGCGAACGATCAACGGCACACGCAGGCCGCCCTCCATGGCAGTGTGGTATGTCCCAGTCCACGGTCCGGCTGTGCCGCGCCACGGCTTGCGGAACTCCGGGCCGTTATCACTTGCAAAGATGAAAAGTGTTTCTTCCCGAATACCCAGTTCATCGACGGCATCCAGTAACTCGCCGACGCGGTGATCCATCTCCATCATGGAGTCGGCAAAGTTGCCGACTCCACTTCGTCCGGCAAAGTCCGGATGGGGCAAGGTCGGGAAATGCAAATGGGTGAGTGGAATGTAGGCAAAGAACGGCTGATCATTGACCGTTTGCCGACGCATGAAGTCAATGGCTTTCTCGGTCAACTCGCTGTCGATCAATCGGCGCTTCTCAAGATCGTAAATTGCGACGTTTTGCACGGGCTTTCCGGCAAAACCCTCCATGACATAGGGCACATCGACCACGGATGAATCAAAACCAGGCGAGTTCGTGAACATGGTTTCGTTGGTAGTACGCGGAATTCCGTACCACTCATCGAAGCCCCGCTGGTTCGGGAAACGACCATCCCGGTCGCCAAGGTGCCACTTGCCAAACATGCCCGTTGCATAGCCGGTTTCCTTCAAAATTTGCGGGAGTGTCCGTTCCCAGGGGTGGATTCCTTGGGGGTGCCCTGCCGGGACTGATTGAACGGCACCCGTGCGGATCGGGTGCCGTCCGGTCATCAAGGCGGAGCGTGTTGGCACGCAATCACTTTCGACATTGAAATTCTGAAAGCGCATGCCTTGAAGCGCCAGGTCGTCGATCCGCGGCGTCGGCGCGCCCCTGAGGGCTCCGCCACCGTAGCAGCCAAGCTCGCCCCAGCCCAAGTTGTCGGCCAGGACGAGGATAATGTTGTGACGCTTTTCGGCCTTCATAGCTACTCTAGAGAAATCTGGCGATCCTTGATGAGCCTTGCCCAGCGCTCACGATCCTGGATCATCCGTTTTTGAAACACTTCCGGTGACGTCGCGATGATCTCCATCGAGGCGTTCAAGAAGCGCTGTTTGATGGCGGGTTCGGCCAAAGATTCCTCGACGCTGCGCCGCAGGCGGGCAATCACAGCGGCTGGAGTTCCCTCAATGGCAAACAAGGCTGACCATTGAGGCACATCAAGGTCACCTGCACCACTCTCAGCCAGGGTTGGCGTGTCGGGAAGCATAGGGGATCGGCTATGCGTGCTCACTGCCAAGGCCAGCAGTCTGCCAGACTTGATATGCGGCATAACCGCGGCCGCGCCGAGCACTGCCAC
>JAVHQF010000142.1:0-2947 GCA_036170995.1 Sideroxydans sp.
CTTATCATTGGTGAGGGTTTGCAAGCTAGCTTGGATAAGAAAGTGGGAGGCGAACTTGCTCAAAGTCTGGATCAATTGTATAGCTACATGATTGCCCGTTTGTCGCTCGCCAATGTGAACAACGATGTCGAAATCTTGGATGAAGTATCTCGTCTGCTCAATGAAATAAAAGGGGCTTGGGATGCGATACGTCAACCTGTGATTGCAACATCAACAACAGCACCACTACAACCAGCCCCCACTCAAAACAAACAACCCGCCTTGGTCTACGGAAGGATGTAAGTAATGAACATGATTATCGAAGACTACGAACGCCTCTCCAACATTACCGAGCAGATGCGTATCGCCGCCGCCGCAGGAGAATGGGATGATTTAATCGAGCTTGAGAAACGGTGCTCCCAAGAAATCGAGCTCATCAAACCGCGCGATGTCGTGCCAACCGACGAATCCGCACGCAAACAGAAAGCTAATCTGATCCGCAAGATGTTGGCGGACGACAAAGCGATTCGCGAACTCACCGAACCTTGGATGCGCCAACTGGAACGCATCATGCAAAGCGCACGCAGTGAGCAACGCGTTAAAAATGCCTATTTTGCTCAAGGGTGAGCAACACGAAGATGCGCCATGTCTGTCAATCCACTCGCCGCAGCGCTCAGCAAACTCGCACTCAATGACAAGCCGCTGATCGCAGCGGCGACCGACAAAGCCAATCCCAAAGCAGGTCTTAAACTTGAGATCGGACAACAAGTCCAAGGAACGGTACAAGCGCAGACCGCGCCAGGACAATACCAAGTTCGCATCGCAGACCACGTCGTGCAACTTCAGTTACCCACTTTCGTGCGCAGTGGCGACCTCATCTCGTTGCAAGTCACCTCGCTGCAACCCCGTTTGGCGTTCTCACTCTCCTCCACCAACAATCCTGTCTCCACCTCCGAGCAACTTAGCTCTGCCTCACGCATGTTGTCTTCCATGACGCAACAACCGCTGGAACAGCCCTATGTGAAATCGTTGCAACGCACGCCTTTATTTATCGCCAGCCAATCCACCTCCCCCGATACCACACTGCTGGCGGACCAATTGCACAATGCCTTAAGTCACAGCGGATTGTTTTACGAGTCGCATCAAGCACAGTGGATCGCAGGGATGCGCAGCACACCGCAACTGATGCAAGAACCACAGAATCAATTGCCCCAACAAAATACAGCCATGCCCAACGAAGCGGCAAAAATGGGGGCACCCCCTCCACTCAACACGATTCCCGAACACCTACAGAATCTGGTGCAACAGCAACTGCACACCTTGGAGAACCGGCAAGTGCTATGGCAAGGCGCGGCATGGGAAGGGCAAGCGATGCGCTGGGAAGTGCGTGAAGAATCACCACGCCAGCGCACCGCAGCTGAACCCGCAGGCCAATGGGTCACCGAGATACATCTTGAATTACCGCATCTGGGCAGCTTGTCAGCTCGCTTGAGCCTCAATGGCGGCGCGGTGAACTTGATGCTCAATGCGCGCGACGAAAAGACGCGCACGCTTTTGGGTCGTGCTAGTTCGCAACTCGTCTCCGCATTGAATGAACGCGACATCCCCGTGTTGCAAACGCGTATTGAACAGATGGAGGGAGTCTCCTGATGAACCCACCTCATACCCGCCAAATGGCTGTTGCACTTGCCTACCAGAGTGGCGACGCCGCACCCAAAGTGGTCGCCAGCGGGCGCGGCTTGATTGCGCAAGCCATCATCGAGCGCGCCAAAGAACATGGCGTGTATGTACACGAATCGGAAGCGCTAGTGGGCATGTTGATGCAAGTGGAACTAGATCAGCACATTCCGCCCCAACTCTATCTGGCTGTCGCCGAACTATTGGCTTGGTTATACCGTTTGGAACGCGGAGAAATACCTGCTATTCCGCGTACGAACCCAGCCCTGCCCCCGCTAAAATCAAAATAAGACCAATCCCCCATAGGTGGCATCATGCGCAGCAAAGAAGTCCCCCTCAAGATCGAAGTGTTCGCCAACGATGAAGAGAATGACTTCATCTTGCACGATTCCAAAGAGATTCTGTCAGTCCTGCGCGACATCGTCGCCCAGCGCAATCGCGTGGCGCTTTATTACAACGACGCCAACAGCATGGTACTCACGCTGTTGTTGGCGGCTGATGAAACGGGTGTGTGGGTGGATGCCGCCCCCAACCCGTTAGATAATCGCCACATCGAGCGCAGTAATCGTATCGTCTTTGTCAGCACGCACAACCACGCCAAGGTGCAGTGGGTGTCTAGCGAAACTTCCCAAGCCATCTACGAAAATTCAGCCACATTCTTTGTGCCGCTTCCGAGAAAACTGTTGCGCCTGCAACGCCGCGATTTCTACCGCTTGTTAACCCGTGAGCCAGACGCGCTCACCTGCGTCATCCGTCCCCAACCAGAACAGGCGCACATTCAACAAAAAGTGACTGTGATGGACATCAGCATCGGCGGTGTGGCACTGGTGTGCAAAGAAGACGGCATCGAACTGACGCCAGGTATCCAATATCAGCATTGCGAAATCGACCTCCCCGATATCGGCACTATCGGCGCTACCATCGAAGTAAAGAACACCTTTGAAGTAACCGCTCGAAATGGCGATGTGATCCGTCGCGCAGGTTGCGTGTTCGTCAAACCGAGTGGGGAGACCGCTAAAATGTTGCAACGTTATGTGGCACAGATGCAGCAACAACAGGCAAGGAAACATCAGGGAAGTGCTGATTAATTCTCACTCCGTCATTCCGGCGCAGTGGGGTAAGCAATCCGCGTAGCGGATGCTCGCAAAGCAGGAATCCAGATAAAAAATAGGTTTATCCAGGTTTTGCGTGGGAGACTGAAGCGAGATAGGGGATGCGTCATTACAAGCAGAACCCGCTACTTACTCGCTTGCGGGCTGGACAATAGAGAGTGTTCCCTCACCCCAGCCCT
>JAVHQF010000143.1:0-1371 GCA_036170995.1 Sideroxydans sp.
GATGCGGCCAAAGCCGACAGCCGTAATTCTGAAAAAAAGTTTATTGCTGCTGTTACTGATATTCAGCTCGCCTGCCTTGAACATTTCAATGAGGTAGCGGGGTGACGGAACGCCTTGTTGAGAAAATGGCGCATCGGTAAATGTGCCATAAGGTATGGTTGGTACCGCTGTCGTGATCGTGCCATCACACTCGCGCGTGATGCCGTCTTGCCAATCAGCCCCGCTCCACACGGGTTTGCCGCAAGCCGCTGCTGAGCCGGCCATATAAACGCCTTGTGACGCGATGCCCAGCCCGACGCCGCCATCAAGACGTGCAACGTCGTCGAGTCTGCCGTCATTGGAGTCAACCCAGAAGGTGTAATCGCCACCCGGTGCCTGGCTATTGTTGGCGGGCCGGGTGCCAGCCGGGCGAACCGTGGCACAAGCAGCGGGCGCGCAAAAAACAAGCGCAGTTGGCTGACTGTTAAAACGCAGACCCAGAATGTCTCGCTCGGCATCACGCAGCGCTAATTCGGCATTTTCGCGTGCCACTGACAAGTCGCGGTCGTTGGCGGAAAATCGCTCTTCAAACAATGAGCCGCGCGCGGCCATGACTGCGAGCACCGACAAGACCATCAAGAAAATGAGGGCAGTCACCAGCACAAAGCCACGCTGTTGCGCAGCTCGCCTAGTGAATGGGTCAGAAAGGTGAGGCGAAGATTGCATTTCGAACAGTCGTTACAGCGGTAAAACGTTTCCATAAGCGTGTGTCGCCTGTGGCCCTAGCAACGTTAGCCTTGAAGTTGCCTATGTTGGTGCCAGAAGTTTCGCGTTCGCACGTAGGGCGTGTGGGTTGCAAGTCTGCCGTACCTGCCGCCGCAGCGCCACCGGTGACGGCGGTCGCAGACACCATACAAATTTCAACGGCTGTCACATTGGCCCAGCCAAGCGCTGACGCTGCGACCGTGGCGGCAGATGCATATTGCTGTTGTGCATTGGGCGCTGCCTGCCATTCATCATAGCCGCCCGTCGGATTCGCACCAGGGGCTGCAGTTTGGTAGCGCAACACAAACTCTTCAACGCTCCGGGCTAAAGGTTGGGCCGTGGCGTTGCCTGAACCAGCACAGTAAAGCTCATTGATACCATCCGCAGGGCTCGCTGCAATGTAATAGCGGTTGATCACAAATTTGGCCTCACGCGCAGGCGTTACGCCTGAATCTGTACCGACCAGATTTTGTTGATTGCAGTCACGACCCGCACCCGCAGCGGTGGCTTCTGCGGAACTTGCCGCCAACAGGCTTGGAAATGCCGTTGTAGTCGCACCAATATTTGCTTGGTAGGCAATTTGCAGTGATTGCTGGGTTGCACTTGCAGTACCGCAGGCTAAAGAGG
>JAVHQF010000143.1:1471-2909 GCA_036170995.1 Sideroxydans sp.
TGTTGCAGCATACGCATCACTATCCGTGCGGGGTCGTTTAACTCTGATTGATTTTCGCGCTGCCGCGCAAGATTGGTACTGTTGACATACGCCAGCCCAATAGCAAGCAATATGACCAAGCCAATGGTGATGCTAATCATCAGCTCGATGAGCGTGACCCCACGTTGGTGCGTTGACACCCTTGGGTTAAATTTAGGCTTCATGGTGTGATGACCGTTATAAAACATCGCACGCCAGCAACTCTGGGTGTAGGGCAGTTTGTGTCCGTAACGGCGCTTGGGGTGGGGTTGGAAGTGGTGCCTACTTCGTTTTGTTGTTTTTCCCGCCACATCACAATCACTTGCCTGGCCAATGGATCGGTCACGCTACCGTCTGTGACACTGTGGATTGACCCCCGTCCACCTGGCATTGCTTCTAGAGATCGGCGCCAATCATGCAAGTCCTTCAAAGCGGATTGGGCGGCAGTGCAAGTGGAGGTTGTTCCCATTCCGCACTTTGGATCAGTGTCTAGCGCACTGATTGTTGCGGTGTCGTAAGAATCGCCGTCGGTAAGGTAAGCTGCTAGAGCATTGCTATTAGCGCGTATTTTTTCGGCAATAAATTGAGCCTGTGCGCTGGCTTGATCACGCATGTAAGCAGTTTGCTGGTAGCGTGTTGTTGCCAACTGCAAACCTCCAGCGCCTAGCAAGCCGAGTGCGACGATCAGCATCGTGACTAACACTTCAATCAAGGTGGAGCCTTGTTGATTGCGGCAATAGTGCCTGTGGTTAAAGTTATTGTTGGGCATTGGCTTATCAATCACATGCATGACTTGGCAGATCCATGTATTGCGCATCTGTGTAGACCCGGATACGGCCTGTTCGTGCGACGCAGATATAGCGTGACAATGAGTCGTCTAGTGGTGGGTCATCGCGCACAGTAATACGAACACCCGTGAAGCCACCGCTCAGAGATCCATTAGGCAAAAACGTCAAATTTCTCTTATTTGACGCACTTGGAACCATCGTTAAACGCTGCTTGGGTAAGGTATCTTGCAGTTTTGTACCGGTATCAACCGTATCCGTTGTAACTATCCAGCCAGATTCGAAATCTGTCGAAGTACAACTGGTGCCGTTGCTGCTTGGGCAAAGAATAACTTGTCGATTTCTTTTTTGCGCTTCAGAGCGCGCAAAGTTGGCTGACAAGATCCAGTCATTGACCGCAGCCCGAATGCGATTTGAAACGATCATGTTGTTCCAAGAGGGCGTAGCAATGGCGGCAACAATGGCAACTATTGCTACCACCACCATCAGTTCTATCAACGTAAACCCTTTGGCTCGTCGTGATTGAAGTTGTTCTGATGGTCTGCTAATGTTCATGAATTTAATGTATCTCCCACGCTTTTACCGATCAATTGGTTCGCGACGAATGGTCGTTATTTCCGGACGAGCAGTAATTA
>JAVHQF010000144.1:0-1844 GCA_036170995.1 Sideroxydans sp.
GCGTCCGGTCGTTAACCGGCATCTTGCTCTGTGGAGCCCGGACTTTCCTCTCCGTCCTTGCGGACGCAGCGACTGTCTAGCCAGCTTCATGCTGAAGTTTAGCATGCGGGGTAGGAAGCGTATTAAATTCGCCCCCTTCCAAAATCCTGCATTTCTATTTACGATGCCACTCGTCTGTGGGGGTGTAGCTCAGTTGGGAGAGCGTCTGGTTCGCAATCAGAAGGTCGTCAGTTCGATCCTGATCACCTCCACCACTATCCTCGGGGATGGTGCATCTGGTGAAGTTTCTTCAATCTTTCGCGTGCCACATGCGTGTATATCTGCGTGGTCGAAATGTCCGAATGGCCCAACAACATCTGCACCACCCGCAGATCGGCGCCATGATTAAGCAAGTGCGTGGCAAAAGCGTGGCGCAGAGTGTGTGGCGACAAGGGTTTATGCAGTCCTCCCGCATTCGCGTGTTTCTTGATGAGATACCAGAACATCTGGCGCGTCATGCCTTCGCCACGCTGCGTGACAAACAAATCATCCGTCAGCTTGCCATCCAACAACACGGGGCGCACATCGGCCAAGTAACGCTTCACCCAATCCAACGCCTCTTCCCCCAATGGCACGAGGCGCTCTTTGCTACCCTTACCCATCACCCGTGTCACACCCATGTCCAAGCTCACCTGCGCCACTTTCAAAGTGACCAACTCCGACACGCGCAAACCGCTGGCGTACAAAACTTCCAGCATGGTGCGGTCACGCATCCCCAGTGGCGTTTGCACATCAGGAGCGTTCAACAACAATTCGACATCTTCTTCGGTCAAACTCTTGGGCAGACTGCGCGGCAACTTGGGTGTGGCGATCTGCAAGGTAGGATCGGCAGAAATTTTGTTCTGACGTAGCAGATAACGAAACAAACGTTTGAGGCTAGAGATGGCGCGCGAGGTCGAAGTGGCCTTGAATTTTTGCCCTACAACCAGATGCGCCAAAAAACCTTGGATGTCGGCATGTGTTGTCGCAGCGATACCGCAACCGCGTTGCGCATCCAGCCAAACAGAGAATTTATTCAGATCACGTCGGTAACTTTCCAACGTGTTGCGCGACAAACCATCCTCTAACCACAACGCGTCGCTGAACTCGTCCAATAACTCAGCGTCGTTCATAACGTTCCGTCATTCCCGCATACGTGTGCTGTTGTCCGGAATATTCTGGGGAAGCCCTTCTCCCGAGGGGAGAGGGTTCTGAACGTAGCTTGAATTGCGCTGACTTGCAGGAATGACGATTTAGGATTCATGTGCCAACAACCACCGCTTGATATCGAGCACATCACCCTCGGCATGATGCATGAAACCGCCCAGACCTGACGCGCTCACCACTCGATGGCACGGAATGACAATCGGTATCGGATTACCGCCACACGCTTGCCCCACCGCACGCGCACTGGAATCGATCTGCTTCGCCAGCTCGCCATAGGTCAACGTCTTACCACGTGGAATGTCTAGCATCGCCTGCCACACAAGACACTGGTGATGCGTACCGTCCAACGTAAATGGCAAGTCGAACTCGAAACCCGCATCGGCAAAATACGCGGACAACTGATCGCATATCTCCCACGCCATCGGGCTGGCCGGAGCTAACAACTTCATACGGGAAGAGACGAATTCGACACCCAACAGATCCTCATCCGAACAACGGATGGCGAGCTTGCCAAAAGGCGCGGCGATGATGGCTTGGAATGTCATGGGCGCATGATAGCGGAAATGAAAGCAGCGATGCCACGCAGAATCCTATCCTCGACAAACATAGAAACTTTGATTCAATCACACCGCTGAGCTTGACGGGGGGGGGGGGGGGGG
>JAVHQF010000144.1:1854-2897 GCA_036170995.1 Sideroxydans sp.
CCCCCCCCCCCCCTCCGACTAAAGTTCGTACCGTTTTCTAATTTGAAGAGGTGCACGATGGAGAAGTTAGTTGTAAAAAGCGACCCCAACAAAAGTGACGACTTCTACGTCTGCAATTCGCAGGGGCGCTTGCACGGCCCTTATAGCGAGGCAAAAGCCTACGCGATTGCCGCATTCCTTAACCATCTAGCAGTCCTCAAAGTGGTGCGTCTTGAAAACATCGAAGAAGTTAAGTGGCTAGTTGAAAAATATGAAGAAATGCTAAGGGCAATCATTGATGGCCCCCCACCTCCCGACGATGACCCTATAAATCAATCATTACCATCACACTAATTCATTAGGAAACTCAATTCATGTCAAACAAAGAAATTGATCAAGCCATTCGTGACAAGCGTTTGTATTTTATTGGTGAGCGGCTCCCAACCGACTGGTACGAAGCATTCCGCCTCTGGTTACCTCTCGCAGAGGCTGGGGATGTTAAAGCTCAATACAACATAGGCCGTTGCTACAACCGAGGTGACGGCGTTGATAAGGATACCAATCTATCCTTAGAGTGGCTTATGAAAGCTGCCAACCAAAATGATCCTCGCGCTCATTTCAATATTTACCTTCACTTTCTCGATGCAAACAACTTGGTGGAAGCTGAAAAATGGTTAGCCAAAGCAGTTGCGCTTAAAGAGCAGCGTGCGTTAAACACACTTGCTGAAAGAATATATCTCCAAGGAAAGGAAAAGTTCGAACTTGGAGATAACGCTGGTGCACTACTTCTATTCCAAGATGCTTTGAGCAAAGAAGTACAAAAAGCCGCACTCGGAATAACGGCCTGCGGTGTCAACATCACCATTGAAGAAACCTCCACAACCAAGTATTCCTCGTACGTTTCTGTAACAAACGGGACTGGTGGGACGAGTACAACCTCATGGAAAGCCCCCGCTATCTTATTCAAAGCTGTGAATGACTCGCCTCATACCGCCTATCTATCTATATGGGTTGAGACCTACGACTACAAAGATCCAACTAAAAAGATTGGCAATGCCGTACGA
>JAVHQF010000145.1:0-2883 GCA_036170995.1 Sideroxydans sp.
AGAACCCGCTACTTACTTGCTTGCGGGCTGGACAATAGAGAGTGTTCCCCCACCCTAATCCCTCCCCTGGTGGGAGAGGGAGCGAGAGCGGCGATGCTTTGGGTTTAGTCCCTCTGCTGAAACTGCTAGCCAATCCACTAAGCCAGCAAGCTGGCAAGTGGCTGGTTATCCCACTGGGGGAGGGCTTAGGGTGGGGCAGCACTGGGTGACATAACTAAATTTTTCGATCCACTTACTAATCTGGCCTTGACCCACGCAAAACCTGGATGAACCAAAATCATAGACCGCACCGATGACAAGCCAGTGACCTTGTACAGCTTCGGCACATTCTTCCAGCGCAGCAGCGACTTGGTTATTGACGATAGTCATTACGCCATCAAAAGCGCCATCCTTACATTAAGATGACATCGTATTGTTCCTGGCTGTAGAGCGTCTCAACTTGCAAAGAGACAGGTTTGTCGATGAAGTCGGAAAGTTGGGCGAGTGCAGGGGACTCTTCATCTAGGAACAAGTCAATGACCTGCTGCGAGGCTAGGATGCGGAACTCGCGAGCATTGAATTGGCGAGCTTCGCGCACGATTTCCCGCAAAATTTGATAGCACACGCTTTGCGCAGTTTTTACCTGTCCGCGCCCTTGGCAGGTAGGGCAAGGTTCACACAGCACATGCGCCAAACTTTCACGGGTGCGTTTGCGCGTCATTTCGACCAGTCCCAAGGCAGAGAAACCATTCACTGTGACGCGGGTGCGATCCTGCGCCAGCATTTTCTTGAACTCTTCCAATACGGCATCGCGGTGCTCCAGCGTGTCCATGTCGATAAAATCGCAGATGATGATGCCACCCAGATTGCGCAAGCGTAATTGGCGCGCAATGACTTGCGCCGCTTCAAGGTTGGTCTTGAATATGGTGTCGTCCAGATTGCGCCCGCCCACGAATCCTCCCGTGTTCACGTCCACCGTGGTGAGGGCTTCGGTCTGGTCGATGATGAGATAGCCACCCGATTTAAGATCGACGCGTTTGGACAACGCATGTTCAATCTCCTCTTCGACACCATACAGGTCAAACAGCGGACGACTACCAATGTAGTGATCCACTTTACTGACAGCTGTGCTGATGTAATCACTGGCAAACGCCTTCATGCGCGTGTAGGTGTCACGTGAATCTACCAAGATGCGCTGGGTATTTGCATGTACAAAGTCGCGCAGAACACGCAGGCTGATGTCGAGCTCCTTGTAGAGTAAAGACGGAGCGCCTAGCCGTTGCGATTGCTGCTGTAGATTGATCCACAGTTTGTTCAGGTAGGTGATGTCGGCACGCAGTTCCTCATCGGTTGCTCCCTCGGCCATGGTGCGGATGATGTAACCGCCCTTATAGTCAGCAGGTAAGGCTTGTGCCAACTTGACGCGCAGCACCTCACGTTCTTCCTCGCTCTCGATGCGCTGTGAAATACCGATGTGCGATTCTTGCGGCAGATAGACCAGCAAGCGTCCAGCAAAACTCAATTGAGTGGAGAGGCGCGCACCTTTGGTACCGATGGGATCCTTGATGACTTGCACCAGCACGCTCTGTCCTTCGAACAAGACCTTCTCGATAGGCTTGGCCGCATCGCCGTTGATGCGGTTCTCCCAGATGTCCGCCACGTGCAAGAAGGCGGACCGCTCCAAGCCGATGTCAATGAAAGCGGATTGCATCCCGGGTAAGACGCGCTTCACCTTGCCCACATAGACGTTGCTGACTAAGCCGCGCTGGCTGCCGCGTTCGATGTGCAACTCTTGCACCACTCCCTGTTGCATCACGGCGACGCGCGTCTCCTGCGGGGTGACGTTAATGAGTATCTCTTCGTTCATGCTGTGGCGACACCGAATAATTTGAGTAATGCTACCGTCTCGAACAAGGGCAGGCCGACCACGCCGCTATAACTGCCTTCTAGCCGTTCCACGAAAGCCCCTGCATGACCTTGGATGCCATAGGAACCCGCTTTGCCGAGTGCTTCCCCTGTTTGCAAATAGCGATGGATGGTACTTTCACTCAGCTTGGCGAAAGTGATGATGGTTTTGGATACACAGCATTCGATATGGTCACCCAGAACGACCGCCACGGCAGTTAGCACCTGATGCTGTCTGCCAGACAAGCTGCGCAACATCTCAGCCGCATGACGCTCATCACTTGGTTTGCCGAGGATGGCAGCGTCTAGGGTAACGATGGTATCGGCAGTGAGGATGGGAACAGGTCTCAAGTTGCGCAAGGAGACAGCTTGCACAGCGGCTGCCGCTTTTTCTCGGCATACCCGCTCGACGTACACTTCTGGCTGTTCGTCCTCTAAAGCGACTTCGTCCACATCAACAACTCGGCGTGGGTCATTGCGCAAAAGCAACGGATCGAAGTGGATGCCTATCTGTTTGAGCAATTCGCGCCGACGTGGACTTTGCGAAGCGAGGTAGATGCGAGGTTGATTGATAACCATAAAGATTCACTCACGATGATAGGGGTGATTGTGCATCAAGCTATGTGCCCGATACAACTGCTCCGCCAATATCACGCGCACCATGCCGTGCGGCAGGGTGAAGGCGGACAGCGCCATCAGGTGTTGTGCTTGATGTTTGATAGATTCGTGCAAGCCATCCGCGCCGCCAATCACAAAAGCGACATCACACCCTTGCTGCATCCAATCCTTCATCTGCTGGGTGAGCTGCTTGGTGGTAGGCGTCGCACCGTGTTCATCGAGTGCGATGCAGAAAGCACCAGAGGGCAGGGCAGCGCGGATACGCACTGCCTCGGCTTCCATGATTTGCGCCGCAGTCTTGGCGCTGTTGCGCGCTTCAGGTTTGATCTCGATGAGGGTGATGGTAGCCTCACGCGGCATGCGCTTGGCGTATTCGTTGAA
>JAVHQF010000146.1:0-2870 GCA_036170995.1 Sideroxydans sp.
GCTGCCGGTTTCTTGGCGGCTACTTTTTTAGCGGCTGGTTTCTTAGCTGTGGTGCTCTTTTTTGCTTTGGTATCTGCAGTTGCCATTTTCATTCCTTATTAAAGTTTGATGGACTAACCAGGTACTTCTTTTCTTCGTGCAACCACTGCACTCCCGATGCGTCTTTCGACTTTTGAAATCTCCCAACATGCACGGTGCTTGCATTCTATGCGCGAATATTTTTTTTACGCAACAGGTTTGTGCATCTTTGTGCAAATAATCACGACGGGATTTTTTCAACCGCAAACAATTGCGTCACTTCTTCCCGCTCGCGGATGATGTGTATCTGCGCCCGATCGACCATCACCTCGACTGCTCGCGGACGCGTGTTGTAGTTCGAACTCATGCTCATTCCGTATGCGCCCGCAGACATCACAGCCAGCACATCGCCTTGTTCTACGGCCATTTCACGGCCTCGACCAATAAAATCGCCTGTCTCGCAGATCGGCCCGACAATATCAATGGCAAGACTTTTCACTGACTTTTTCAACACTGGCAGAATGGCGTGATACGCCTCATAAAGTGCTGGGCGCATCAGGTCGTTCATCGCCGCATCGACGATGGCGAAATTTTTCTCTTCCCCGTGTTTTAGATATTCGATGCGCGTCAGCAACACTCCAGCATTGCCAACTAGTACCCGCCCTGGTTCGACGATGATTTTCTCGGCGCGCCCCTGTAGCGCAGCCAGCAACGCCTGCGCATACTCGGCAATACTCGGCGGTGTCTCGTCGTCATAGCGTATTCCCAAGCCGCCCCCTAGATCGAGATGCTCCAAGACGATACCTTCTGCTGCCAATTGATCGACCAACGCCAACACCTTCTCTGCTGCAGCGATAAAAGGACTGGTCTCGGTGAGTTGCGAGCCAATATGGCAATCCATGCCGGTGATTTTGATGTGCGCCATGCCCGCCGCTTTTCGATAGATAGCCAAGGCTTCGGTATAGGCGACACCGAATTTATTTTGCTTCAGACCAGTGGAGATATAAGGATGGGTTTTGGCATCTACGTCTGGATTAACCCGCAGGCTGATTGGCGCAATCTTGCCCACACTTCCCGCGACCGCGTTCAATCTATCTAGCTCAGGTGCGGATTCAACGTTGAAGCAAAGTATCCCCGCCTCCAGCGCAGCCTTCATCTCCGCTTCGGATTTACCCACGCCCGAGAACACCACCTTGTTCGCCGCCCCCCCCGCCGTCAACACGCGTTGCAGTTCGCCCCCTGAAACGATGTCGAAGCCAGCACCGAGTTTTGCAAACAAGTTGAGGATAGCTAGACTCGAATTGGCTTTAACCGCATAGCAGATGAGATGCTCACGACTTTTGAACGCTTCTGAGAATTGACGATAACCATCCATCAAAGCGGCACGCGAATAGACATAACACGGCGTACCAAAACGCTCCGCGATGTCAGTCAACGTAGCATCTTCGACGCACAGTTGCCCTTGCTGATATTTGAAGTAGGGGGTCATAGATTTCCTAGGCTAACTCTATTTGGACTGATGGATGAAGGTGGGCTGCGGGTGACGGCAAGAACAACGGGCCTTTGCGCCCACAGCCTTGCAAGGCGACAAGCAACAGCAACATAATGCAGACGGTACGCATGTCTTACAATCTTTCTTGAAGTTTTAGCGCTGCGGATTATATGACGGAAAACACTCAGCCCGACTTGGCTAACACCTTATTTGAGCGCATCGAAGCTATGGTACGTGAGTGTGGCGCGGACATCAGTGCAGATCGAAATGGCAATGCACTACGCTTAGGATTCACCGATGGACAACGCATCGTCATCAATCTCGATACGCACTCGAACAAAGTTTGGCTTGCCTCGCGTGCTGGTGGTACAGAGTACGAGCTCAAGAATGGAGTATGGTGCGCGCACGACCAAAGTGAATTCCTACAAAGACTTTCCTCTATCATTGAGCAGACCATCGCAAGCGTTCTAGCCAATGCTAGCGTTTCTAAACCCTATGCAGAGGCTACCCCCAGCAGAGACGAAGCGACGACTAAGCATCATAGTCTGCGCAACTTACTTATACTCACCCTCGCTGTAATGACTGGCTTTTGGTTAGCACAACGTACCACCCAGCAAAAAACCTCGGACATGCGTGCCACAAAAATCCAATACCTAGCCGCCGAATCAAGCGCAATCCCGCACCCATGTGAAGCGTCACTGCCCGTCAATGGCAGCATCAACATCTTCACCGCTGGCCTGCGCGCAGACGGGCTGAACGATACTGAGGTCACACTGAAGAACGATCACGCCTACCCTCTCCTAATGATCCTTGCCGAACCCAAAACGGTCATTCCCGCGTTATCTATCTTGGTCCATGCCAGACAGACAACCACGCTGCATCTCCCCGCAGGGCAATACGACATGCTATTTAGCACGGGTAACACATGGTGCGACCCGCGTAGCGGATTCTCCGACGGCCATCTGATGAAGTTCGACAAACCTCTGACAGTGCAGATGGATAAGCCAATACAACTCGCGATGCAATCATCAGGGGCGGATGTGGGCGATTTCCAACTGTTCATCAAAACGATTACCGCCGAAGCGCAGCCCCCTGCGCCGACGTTCTCGGGCGACGGCAGTATGGAAGTGCAACGCCAAGCGAACGGGCATTTCTACGTTCCCGGCTCTATCGCCAACACCCCCGTCACCTTCATGGTGGACACGGGCGCTTCAGTCACCTCCATCTCCAGCGACCTCGCACGACAGGCCGGCATTCGCAACTGCAAAGAGGTACAGTTCCAAACTGCGAACGGGACAGCGACTGGTTGCATCGCCCTCGTTCCTAATATGACGTTGGGCAACTTTGTGCTACAAAACAT
>JAVHQF010000147.1:0-90092 GCA_036170995.1 Sideroxydans sp.
CCGCGCTATTCATCCTCCCCCTGAACGGAGAGGATTTCCGCGCATCCTGTTAAAGTGAGCCCTACTCATTGCAATTCAAAGTAATTCTTTGATATGATGGCAACGCTTCCTCTAGTTTGAGGACTCTCGCGTGCAATGCGCGACTAAACACCACCCATGCGGGAACTTGATTCCCCATGGGGAAATTGGGTTCCCGCTTTTCTTTTGTAAAGCAAAACCCAATGGATACAAACCAAACCCCTATCTTGATTCCCATTCGGCAAATTGCCGGAGGATTTAATTACCGCCGTCGATTCAATGAAGCAAAAATGGCCGAGTTGGTAGACGACATCAAGCGACAAGGTGTGCTTCAACACATCCTGGTTCGTGAACTGAACGGGTCGTACCAAGTCATTGCCGGAAATCGTCGTGCGAGAGCAGTTGAACTGGCATTTGGCGATGAGGCAACCATTCCGGCCGTAGTTCGCGTCATGACTGACGCTGAGGCTATGGCAGCCATGGTGAGTGAAAACAAGGTTCGTGAAGACACTACGGCCATTGAAGATGCAGAAGCTGCTACTCGCATGCTTGGACTGCTAAATGGCGATCGTGAAGAGACTGCCAAGCGCCTCGGTTGGTCTCAGCAAGTCCTGAACTCCAGGTTGGGTATCATGAATGCGACCGAGAAAGTTCGTGATGCATACATCGACGAGAAGATCCTTCTGGGTCACGTTGAAATCCTGGCTGCACTCATCAAAGAAGTGCAGGATGGTGTGCTCGAAAAGATGCTCGCCCGACCAAAAATACCGACAGTCGCAGAACTCAAGGCCATGGCAGAACAAATTCTGCTCAACCTGGACGCAGCGATTTTCGATAAAGCACAGTGCGGTAGTTGCCACTACAACACCGGTAAACAGCAAGCCATGTTTGAAACGTCCTTTGAGGGCACCCGTTGTACAAACCGCGGCTGCTACGAGAAGAAGACGGAAGACGAACTGGAAGCCCGGCGCAGTGCACTGACTGGTGACTACCAAGTGGTGCGCATCGTCCGACCAGGTGACAACATGACATTAGTGCCGCTGCGTGCATCTGGTCCAAAAGGAGTTGGTGAAGAACAGGCTCTGGCTTGCCGTACATGCGGCGACTTTGGTGCTTGCATTTCTGCGGCTCCTGACAAAATGGGCATGCCGTTCAAGGATGTGTGTTTCAACTCAACCTGCAATGCAGAGAAAGTGGCGACACGCATCAAAGCAGAACAACAGGCAGAAGCTGCAGAAAAAACCACGGAAACTGCAACAAAACAAGAAACTGTGGATGCGAAGGGCGATACCCAAGCAACCAAGGTATCTGGCGGCAAAAAAGAGCCAAAAGCACCAGCCAAGGCGGCAAGTTCTGAACCGCGTAACGCTGTTAAGGAATACCGCGAATCGGTATGGCGCAAGATCTTTCAACGTGCTGCATTGCGACTTCCAGTTCCACAGAGCCGGGCGTTGCTGATCGCACTGTGCTTGCACAGTCCGCGAAATCTGACGCACAGTGATTCGACCAAAGCCGTAGGCAAGGTGATTGGCAAGGATGACTTGTCGTCGCTGCAAGCCGGTGAGTTGCTGGGAACACTGCTGCAACTGGATCAGAAAGGACTTGGCGACGCGCTGCAACAGATACCTGCGTTTGTCGGAACCGATCTGAGCATCAAAGCAATCGCCGAAATGATGACCGCTTTGGACATCAAGATTGAGCAGCACTGGAAAGTCAACGAGGCCTTCTTTGACTTGCTGACCAAGACTGAAGTTGATGCCGTGTGCATTGAACTTGGCCTGGACAAGGCAATTGGAAAAGAATATTCCAAGCTGAAAGTTGGAGGAAAGGCTGAATACATCAAGGCAATCCTCGCCGTTGAAGGTTACGACTATGTTGGCAAAATTCCCGCGCTCATGCGCTGGTAAATAACCAACCTGGACTGATCGTCAATTAACCCCTGCGGGTGCATTCGCCCGTTGGGGCAGTGCATTCGCTTTCCTTAGAGAAAAAATATGTCACTGTTTACAAAATTGGCCCCCCTGGTTCAAGCGGGCGCTGTGGTTCACATTACGTTGCGTCAAGTCGGCGCAAACATGCAACTGGAAATTCTTCCTGAGGTTGATGCTGGCAAGACTGGCATCTCCATCCCTCCGCGAGCGTTTCAGGCAACACCTGAAGAGCTCGATGCGAAGATTCCCGGATTCCTTGATACCTATGTCGGTGCAGCTGTCAACATCAACGATCAAATCGCTGTGACGGTAGCTGTGATGGATAAGGCTCAAGAAGAAGCTCGTGAAACTACGAAGAAGCTGCAGACAGCAAAGGCCTCAACGCCTGCGCGCTCCGCTGCAACTACTACGAACGGCACAAAGCCTCAGAAATCTCGCAATACCAATGCGGGCTTCCTGGAAGATGACGATGATGACAACCTTGAAACTGTTACTTCTGGTGATGAGCCTGAAGCAGCACAAGCAGCTGATTCGTCAGTTGCACAGGTTGCAGCAGTTGAGAGCTTGTTCTAAGGAGAATGCGATGAAAGAAGTAAAAATCGAACGCGTATTCACCTACAACGGCATCAAGCTCGTAGACCCAAATCCTGCTTTGCAGCCAGATGCGGTGCGTGAGTTTTATGTACCTCAATACATGGAACTGACAACAGCAGTTGTTGAAGGACCTGTTACGAAGGGCGACGTTGCCACCTACACGTTCCGGCGTGCAGCGGGTGCTAAGGGCCGCGGCGCACAGCCATTGCCGGCGCGGATTCACTTGCAAGCAATTGCGCGTGGTGAGTCATCTGGCATGGCGACGGTGCAACTTGATGCAGGTCTGATCACCAGCATGGGCTCGTTCTACGGTCACCTGATGTCAATCGCCAAGTCGAAAAGCGTTGGCCGCCCACTTCAAATGCCGAGTCAGGCATTTGGCTTCTGGGGCTAAAAGTCAACAAGAAAGAACCCATCGCCAATTGGCGGTGGGCTTTTTTTTGCCTTTTCGATCTGATTTTGTTAAACTTTTCATGTACTTGGCTCTGGCCAAATTCGCCATCCTTGAGATGGCCATCACCTCACGGTCCATAGCGACCATACCCAACGGGAACTCATGTCCCGGAGGGGCATGTGGTTCTCTCCTTTCGGAGATCACATGAAGAATGCTTTGCACTGCAGTGGCGATTGTTTGAACGCATCTGCATTGACGGAAGTGGACTACCCTTGATTACAAGAGCCTCCCTTTCAGCAAGCATGGAATCGCTCAGCTTGTCCGGAGCAGTTGCACATTGAATCAGGCACGACACCTGTGCAGTGAAGGTGCAGTCAGCCAGCGCGAGTTCACCAGGTTCCTCAGGATTTGGGGAAACAGTACTTACCGATCTGATAGTTCAGCACGGCAGTCCCTCTATGACATAGGTGGTCAAGAGGCTGTTGAGAGACGCTATCAGCGTGCATCAAGTCTGTATGTTGCGTGGCGCAAAAAGGTGCTCATAACCTTGGCGAAAGACTGCATTACAGCAATTGAGCGGTCGAAAAATGTGAATGTGCCAACCCTGGCGCATCACTGAATCACAAACCCCCAACTGGGGAATATCAACTTACGCCCTACCGGGAGCAATCCCGGATGGGATGCTCTGTGGGCAAATTTCACGGAGTTCAAAATGATTTTGAAGAAAACCAATTTCGAAATGGCACTCATGGCGAGTCACGGTGCGGAGCGGCCATTCGAACAACGGATCTTTGGCAAGTTCACTGCCAAAGGGATCATGGATACCAATGAAAACTTTGCTTTTGAAGCAAGTCGGTATGCATACGTGGGTTCACCGCTCGCGTTGCACATTTGGGTGACCGATGGAAAAGGCGATGAGATGATGTGGGAGCCCTACATCACTTTGACCAAGAACTACAGGCCGAACGATTGCAAGCCATGGGAGGTGATTGTCAAAACCTACGAAGAGAACTCGCATCTGCGAGAGGCTCTGATGGGTCTTGGCTTTTTCGAAGACACCGGCCGCCGTATCCAATGCGGCTTCAATGAGCTCGAAATCTGGGGCTTGACGGAAAAATTTGAAGACGCTTTCGATGTCGCGCACCCGGAATCAGCATTCGTCTGAAGTTCGCATCTGTACCTCAGTGGGCAATTTCGTCTTTGCAGTAAAGATGTTCGATGTGGGAATGAACAAACATTTCTACTGAGCATTCTTATCACTGCTAACAAATCCCCCGGCTTAGCCGGGTGGATTCCAAATCAAATTCACGCAGCTTCATTTGGAATCCATGATGAGTATGAAAGCCTAAAGCATTTTGTACTTTTCAGATTGCGTGTAATTGCACGCCTAAACAGGCTGAAATCTTCAGTCGCCCTTAACCCTAGTGGGATCAACCCCCACGGGGCTGGTCTCCTTTTTTGGAAAACTTAGCATGGGTTCAACAGTAACGGTCGGCAAAAAAGTCGGCGCATTTATTGCCAGCAATGGCAAAACGGGATACGTCCTTTTTGAAGAGACGTATGAAAAAAACTGCTATCCACATACGCCACAATGGTCTTGTGTTGGTATTGGTTACATCGAAGATGTAATTTCAAGAATCTTTGCAATGGCATCTTCTTGCGAAGGCGGTTGTCTGCAAGGGAGAGGTGGCTGCATTACGCCGGAGGGCTACATTTCCGGTTGGTTGCGTGAGTTGGCATCGCCGATAGAAATGCCGGACTTCAAGAATACTCTTGCCATTGGCACAAACTTCTCTGCGCCCATTCCTGAAAGCCTCCGTGAAAAAGTCCTGAAAGGGCTCGAAGACGAGGGATTTGTGGAACAGGCTGCGGCGTTGAGTGCACAGGGCTTAAAGGTGAGTCTATATGACGATCTTGAAGTCCTTCGCGCTATCTACGTCAAGCATCGAAATGAATTGGGACCATGGCGGTTTATTGATCGTCCAACTTCCTCATTTATCACGTACAACCCAATCAGAAAAGACCTGGGGTACGTGCCTTCGAAAAACACCACATACAAGCCAACCTTCGCGCCAATGTTTTCAATCTATGAAGACAGAGTTGCAATGCAATGCAGCGATGGGAAATTTCGCATGGCGGGTGAGCGCTATTCGGTGACAGCCCATTTCATCGAACAGTACGCAGCGACTGAAATGACCTATCCAGGTACTTATCGAAAGTCAATCAAAGCTTTTCGCGAAGCTGTGAAGACCGCACAAAAGGCAGGTGATGAGACGAAAGTCTTCGTTACCATGGATGGATTAGACCCAAGCGAAAAGTATCTTCGCAAACTGATCCAGGACGCGACCGTGGCTCTGGGTAAAAGTAAGACGGACTTCGTTGTGAACCTATCGGACTTGCGTAGTGCTTCAAACAATCAGAACCACTTGCTTTACGGCATAACCAGTTTGAGTGTTTTGGTTTGGGAGCCTCAGATTACCTCGACTCCTACGGAACAACAAACCTTGTTTGACGACTTGGCCATGGCATAGCCATTACGAATCGTTTAGCCAGATACCTCTTAGAGAGCCCAGCCGCCATGTGCAGCTGGGCTTTTTTGCGTTTGGGTTGGGCCATAAATCATCTTGGCATCTTGCTTATGCCAGCCGCCCGTATGTCGAACGTGTTACGACGCGATTGCAGAGAAGTTCTTCAAAATCTCCAGTCAAAAAATATCAATCAACCGCTTGGAATGAGTTGCAAAAAGTGATTTTTTGTTGGAAAATCATCAGCGCTAGGCCTTTGCCTTTCGCGTGTCTGTGTCAAATCAGTGCATGCAATACTTTTACCCACACGGGAGCCCATCTCCCGTACGGGATGGGTTCCCTTTTTTTTAAGGGATACCCATGAAATCAAAAGCGTTAGAGCGCCCCCTGCCTAAAGCGCATGGGACATTCGTTCTACCCCAAGTTAGCTCTGAAGTCCCACTTGTCATAGGTGGTGAATTCATTGCACAACAATCTCTGGCAAAGTTTTCTCTCGCTGCGGAAAAGCTTGGTATGGCATTGCCAGGTGGACCATTTACAACGGTGGAGATGATTGTCAAAGATCAGCTTCAAGGCTGGCTAAATAAGCAAATTGGGCCCAATGCCCGCGCGACGCTTCGAGGCCAACCTGCTCTGTTTGTAGACTCGGCTGGAATCGAATTCTTCATGAAGGCTTTGTCCGATCTGAAATTGCTAAGACTCAAGCCCATCATCGATGCCCTTGAGGCGAAGGTGGCAGGTTTAGGCTGGTACGTAGTCAATGTGATCGAGCGATCCAATGGAAACGGTATCAGTCTGTATAGCCCCGCTGCGACGAGCTATCACGCGTACAGCTACTTTTGTGGCGCTGAGTCTGATGAAGAGTTCATAAAAGAAATGCGTGCTCAAGAAGGTGAGGATGAACCTTCGCCGGACGAGATGGCAGAACTCATCGAACAGGCAAAGAATGACTACGGATTTCTGCCGTCGGCAGTGCTGGATTCCGTTGACGGGCATGCGCATCTTTTGGGATGGGCGAGTCCAGATGGCAAACCCATACTAAAGCGACTGAAATCAAAACAGGTTGCGTCATTACTCAAGAAAACTGATTTGCCAGAACCCTTGCGTCAGTGTGTTCTGGATGCAATTGCCTTGGACCGGTTGTACAGCACCACCAATGGTGAATACTGCTGGGACAACTCATACGACCAGGATGATTGTGAGCCAATCGGAGCTGCATGTTTCATTGCATGGAACTGTGCAGACATGCTATTTGAATTGGTTCAACACCATGAAGAAGATGCATACAACTGCGGGACAGCAGTTGAATGTCTTTGCCGATTTAAGGTAGCCACAGACGCAAAGTCTGATGAATTTGAAAAATTTGCACGATTGATGCGTGCTTACTTTCATCAATGGAATGCACTGGGCAATTTGCTCTCGCATTTCACAGATCAAAAGGAAAATCAAAATGGAAATAGCTGAAGTGTCCGTACAGGACAATCGGTATGTATTGGGTGCGGCAGTGATGCTGTATTCGCAGGTGGTAAACAGTTACTCCAATGCTGGAGCCTCTGCGATCGCCACAGTGCACCACGTGCACGACATCGACGGAAAACCTGTGATCGGCGCTGGCCGACCAATGACAGAAGCGGACTATCTATCGATGGTCAAGGTCTTGGCTCCTACGCAACGGCCTCAAATCGAATGGCAGGATCACAGCATCCTCGCCAAGGGTATGGGAAAGATGATTTGGTGGACACCGCCAATGACTCGGGCCATGTTCTTCAAGAAATCAGACTTGTTTGGCGCTACAACGTTTACAGGTCAAGGTCTTTGCCCTGTACCTGGAATGGTGTGGATGTCAGATGGCCGAGATTTGTTCGTATACGCGTTTCGCGGAAGCCAGATGCCTGAGAAGACAACCAGGCTTTGCCAGGCACCATTCTTCAATGTTTGGGCCAAAGGTGAGGTTTGTGTGGGAAATGCAACCAGGCCGGACGACACCCAAAAGGGGAATCCGAAGGCATGGGAGCGATTCTTGTTTGATTCGCACTTCACGCATCCGAACTTTGCTGAAACTGATCGCCTGACAAAGGGTGTAAAGCCAGCTGAGTTTTGGAATCGAATGGTGAAAAAGCCGACCAAGAAATTCCCAGAAGCTGTTCTGGTGGATATCAATCTGAAGGTTGCAGATCTGCTGGAACCTGACTTCAGGACACGCGTGAACTCGATGCGAGCAGTTGGAGAGTTTTGATGACGATGGATGAAACTATCCAAAGCATGTTTCCAACACTGATCATGCCACGTGAAGGGAGCATTCAACCCGCAGTCAAGAGCGGTACACGCTACATCGTGGCATGTGACGGTCTTTGGCGAGAAGTGTCATTGCCATGGATCACTGTGGTGCACAAAATCAGCCATACGGATTTCTCGCTGCCTTATGGGGCAATTGATGAGTCCATCAGTGTGAAGTGTGGAGCAATACCGGCTCACATCCGAAACAAGTTTGTTCAGGATGCAAAGGCAGCAATGCCTAACGAAATGGCGGCAGCTGTGATCTGGAATTCGAAGGATCAGAGTTGGCGCTACGAACTACGTGAAAACACCGCAGCTACTGTCGCGCATGTTGATTACCGAGAGGTTCAACTACGTGAAGATGAGTTCCTGGTGTTGGATCTACACAGCCACGGCACTTTCGAAGCATTTTTCTCGAACGAGGATGATCACGACGATGCTGGCTCAATGAAGTTTTCTGGAGTGATTGGAAACCTCGATACGAGGGAAATTTCTTCGGTGCTTCGGTTGAACATGCTGGGCAAAACATGGGATGCCGATTTGGCATCTCACGGACAACTGGAGGTTCTATGCAAATGAAGCACACGCTTCACGCTGACCTGCTCACGAAACCAGTCAAGGTACTCTTGGTCGGTGCCGGTGGAACAGGCAGTCAAATGATGGTCAAGTTGGTGAACCTGCACAAGGCGATGATCGCCCTGGGTCACCCGCATGGGCTGAGAGTCAAAGTTGTTGATCCTGATGTGGTCTCACACGCGAACATTGGTCGTCAAAACTTTTACCCTGGAGATGTAGGGAGTTTCAAGGCTGACGTTCTGGTGACACGTGCGAACATGGCTCTTGAGAACGTGGTGTGGGAGAGCAACATTGGAAGGCTTGACACGCGTTCTAGTTTGTACGACTTCGACATCGTCATTGGTGCCGTTGACAATCGCGCTGCGAGGCTAGGTATTTTGCGTGGCCTTGAAGATGCCAGATCTGGTATTCGCTACTGGTTAGACATGGGCAACAAGAAATCTGATGGCCAAGTTATCCTGGGTGAGGTTAGTAGCCGAGCCAGGGTTAGCGAGGACAAGCTGAGATTGCCTCATGTCGCTGAGCTCTACCCGGACATGATTGATCCAGCGCAAGAAACCAAAGACGACACACCGTCGTGTTCTTTGGCTGAGGCCTTGGAAAAACAGTCCTTGTTTATAAATCCGACGATCGCGGATTTTGCAGGGAACATACTTTGGCAGTTGTTCACCAAAGGGTCGATTGAGAGCCATGGAGCTTTCGTTAACCTGGAAGGAATGATGGTCATGCCCATGAAAGTGGACCCGGATGTCTGGAAGCGCTTTGGCGTTGTTCGAGATGGTCGGAGGCATCGGATTGAGCGCGAAAGTGTGAAAACAAAACGTGCTGCAAAGGCCCAACAAACCGTTTCAGCTTAAAAAGAAAAAAGCCACCTTGCGGTGGCTTTTTTTTCGCCCGTAAAAAGTTACGACTTCACTTTTTCGAGCAGCTTGTCGAACTGGTGAAACACCTGCAGCTGGCCCTCGCGGATCGTTGGGTGTGGCTCACCGCTGTACCAGACAAAGCAACGATTCTTCGCCCGTGTCCATGCCACATACATCAACCGTCGTTCAGCTTCAGTGTTGACCAAATCAGAACCGTCTTCTGGCTTACCTGCGTCAATGACATGCACTGTTTCAAACTCCATGCCCTTGGATGCATGCATTGTCATCAGTGTCACTGGCGCAGATCCAGTGCTCTTTTTGTTTCGTGCGATGAAATTCAATCTGCTCGAAATCGTGCCACTGAGCTTGCCAAGTATTGAGGCAGCGCGTTTGATGATCTCTTTGGTGTAGCGCGATCGCTGTTTCGACGCAAGCCATTCACCAGCATCCAGTACCACCTCGTCGACGCTGCCTCCAGATTGAGAACGCAGCTGATCCCGCCAATATTTGCACGCACTCGCAAACTCCTTGATCAGGGCAACATCCGTCGGTGTAGCACTATTGAGGTCCGGTATGCGTGCCTCCAAGAATTCATCTGCACTGCCGCGCATGGAGTGCAATAGTTCAGTCTTTACGGAGTCGTCCAGGCCGATGGTGCTTAGACATCCATAGACACCAACTGGAGATGCATCCACAAGCGACTGGAGCAGACTCAAGTAAGTCGCAACCCACATATCGTCCCAAATTGACTTACCAAGTCGAATGTACGAAACCCCCCGTTCAGTAAGTGACATTTCAAGATCATTCAGTGAGCGGTTCTTCCGCGCAAGCACGGCAACATTCTTGTGTTGATCAGGGGTTAGGCTGATCAATTCTGCAAGCTCATTGCATTGAGTCTCGGACGATGCTGTGTGATAGCAAGCAATCCCACCTCCTGGACCGCGTTGTGCAACCAGGTGCTTTCGAAGACGGTTCTGATTGTGCTCTACGAGCATCACGGCGTGTGTGAGGATTTCCTCGCGTGACCGGAAATTGTCACCAAGTTCTATCCGCTTTGCGCCGAAGGTGTCCATAAAGGACTTCATACCACTGTAGCCAAGCGCGTGACGCCACTCATAAATCGATTGGTCGTCATCGCCAACGATGGTCACATTGATCCCGGCACGAGCGTGAGCAAAAATCCACACCTTCTGGAGTTCATCGGTATCCTGCCCTTCGTCGACCAGCATATCTGTATACCGCAAAGGCGGAATAGTGCCGTTGTCAACGAAGAGGGCGCAGTCACGCATCACCGTATAGAGATCGGTGGCCCGACTGGCCTTTAGGCGTTCCATGTAGCGCCTGACAACCTGCTCGCCTGGTCCACTGAGCGCATGAGCTTCGCGATCAATCGCATACATGTATGACTCAAACTCTTGCCGAATTTCCTTGACGAGATCCAAGTCACTTTTGAATGGATTCAACGCCTCGGTCAGCAATATCCCTTGCTGTGCTGGTCCAAGAACCTTTTCATGCGGCCGATGTTCGAAGAGATGTTGAAGTGCGATGCTGTGGAAGGTCCCAACTCGAAGGCGATGCTTTGCGAATGGAGGTTGTCCGGCTGCCGTTTGAGCTTTATCGACCCTTTTGCGCATTTCCTCTGCACCCTCCTTGGTGAAAGTGACCATGATGAGGCTACGACGTGGGTCTCTCAGAATCCTTCTGGCCTTGGCTACGGAAGTAGTCGTCTTGCCTGAACCCGGACCGGCCACGATCATCAAATTCCCATCGTGGTCAATCGCTTCTTGTTGGTTAGGTGTGATAGCCATAGGCTCAATTGCCTTATATCTCCGGCATGAATGCCGGAGTTTTACGGCTAAGAGGGATAAAAAAGGCCGCGCTATGGCGGCCTTGATGGATGGTCATATCAATCTGCAGAGAGGGTTTCTGGTGTTGCTACAACCTCGGCCTTCTTCGCACGGGGTTTGCCAGATGCGGCCTTGCTCGCCGCAGCTGTAGCTGCTGCGGCATCATCGATGATCTGGCCAGGATCTGTGGTGCCCAAGTTCAAACTGCTGTCGGTGGCACCATCTTGACTCATTGACGCACCGAACGCATCAAGTTCCTTACCTTGCGCTGCAACTGTCTCAGCCTTGCTGGAATCGACTTGGCCATGTTGTTCCTTAATGAGGCGGTCAGCTTCACGATACAGGCGGACCACTTCATTGCGGAGCGCTGCACCAAACGCACGTACAGCTTTTTTGCACATAAATTCGGCTTCTGCCCGTTGGGTTGAATTGATCACGCCCATCAAGTTCGCAGCACCGGCAACCAGATTCAAGCGGTCTAGCTCCTTCAGGATGAGGAAGTAAGACCGGGCATGTCCGGAAATGATGGGAACTGTTGTTTCAATTGCGTTGGAGTACACCGCACTTTCCATTTTTAAGCCGTTTGATTCCATGAGCTTGCCGAAACGGTTGTTCCAATTGGTAATCAGCGTGCTGATGCTATCGAGCTTTTTGGTGATCATCTCGCCGTAGCGATTCAGCAATTCCTGATCAAAGCCATTCCATGAACGGTACTGATACTCATAATTCAAAACCTTCGAGATGAACTGAAAGTCGCGGCGGAAAAAGTTGATGGCCGTGGGTGAGCTGAGCTTCGCATCGTCGATAAAGGCGATCGGCCCCATGAACTGTTTTGCGAATTTATCGCCGAACACAGACACCACTGCCAATCGTTGTTTGGTAGGCAGGAGGTCGACAAAAGTTTGGGCATTGCTATCAGGTGTTGACATTGGGGAACTCTCCAAAATAGTAAATAGGTGCGAGCATGAATTTAGAGTACTTCAAGTGATTGTTTGCCTGCTCAACGCACCAAAAACTAGCCAAAGCCCAAGCCAGAGCCCCAACAAAGTCACAGATTGTGATTTTGTCCATGATCTGTTGACTCTGACCAAAAAAACTGTGCATAATTAACACCGAAAGCTGCAAACCAGCGATCAGTGCAGATGGGACACTCACACATTCCGATCCGAAAACGTCAGTTACGACGGTAACTGACAGCCTTAAATGGTACAAAGAAATTGAAGAAGCTAAGAAGTTGGCTTCTCTTGGGGGGTGCATAGCACCCCGTCCATGATTCTCCCCATGACGTGAAATACATGACAAGTTGTCGCCGACTTGTGATGTCTTTCTCGACGATGTCGGAAAAGATCATGCAGCAATGCATGGTTGCTCATCTTGTATGAGCCTTATCCATTGGATGATGTACCTTCGGGGAATTCATTTTTTTACCATCCCTATTGGGCACTTTATGCCCTTTGGGACATGACGTGCCTTCATTTTTGGAGTTTGTCATGCGTGATTTGCTTTTCTTCGGTTTTTGCTTGATTGCTTCGGTAATTTGCTCTACAACCTTGGCAGTACTGATTGATGCCAATGGAATTAACCCGCTTGCACATCCTCCATTCATGTTTGGTGTTCTGGCAATGGTTATGTCCACTGTTGGTTTCTTCGTTACTTTGTTTACTAAGAAGTTCTGAATAAGATCTTCACTTTTATCAACCCAGACGGGCACTATTGCCCTTTGGGTAGATGTGCTCGCGATTTTTTGAAAGAAATCTCATGAGCACATTCCTCAAAGCCATCGTTGCTGTTGTAGCTATCTACGCAGTTGTTGCTGTCGCTGGTGCCCGCACGGGTACCGTCGCCAAGCAAAAGATCGTTGACCGCCACGCCCAGATCGAACAGATCTTGGAAGCGGCCAAGTAAAAAGTGGAAGACCTTCGGGTCTTCCTCCTTTTTATTGCATAAACTTCCATAAGCTCGTTAGAGCATCCAAACATTCAACCGTCAGAAGTGCTTACAAGATTGATCACACTCAGTCTTGTAAGCACTTCTCGATGCAAATCGAAAAGCGCGAACCACTTGTTCGCACACACCAAGGTGGGGTAACCCATCAATTCATCAACCCGGCAGGGAGTCATCCCTGCAGGGGTGCTCCTTTGTCGGTTCACTGACAAGGAAGACATGAGATGAAAACTGTCATTCTGCGCAGTCCCTTAGAGGTCTGCCATGAGCAGGTCGGAGCTTAGTAGCGCTGCACCTGAACAACTTTTCCTACCTATGTTTCAGCCTCAGGAAGAAGAGGCTATGAAACTGGCATACGCCAAACGCTTGGAGAGGCGGCTAAAGAATCAAGCGAAGTACTTTGCGGTTTCACAAAACCCAAAGCGTACTCGCGTGATCGACAACTTAAGCGCAAGCTTGCTTGATATGCCGCTTGGTCCAGTCGAGGACGTAGAGCTAAGCACCACCTTTGACCCCTACATCGAATACGGTGAGGAAGAACCTGAGTCATTAACCGATGAACAGGCAAAGATTTGGAGCGATGCAGCCATAGACCAATTGCACGAAGAGATGGTGATGTATTCACTACGACTTCTCAATGCACGCGGAAATGGCAAGGAAAAGAAAAAAATTCTCAGTTGGATATTCGACCCACATGCATTGGCCTACGCCAAAACAGTTGAGGGAGAAGAACCAGTTTGGGATGTCATTAAACCATCCGAAGTTCCATTTGCATTCGAACTGTGTTGTCGCCTTTCGGGGTACGACCCAGAGCGGATTCGAGAAGGCTTAGTACCGATTCTCAAGCACTTGGATTTGGAAACACTCTTTAAAGAGGTAGAGCATGAACGAAACACAGAGCAACGTATTAGAGCCGACAAAGTATCCAATACGATCAACATTCAATATTCCAGAAGCTCCGGAAAAAGCGGAGATTCAGGGGTTGAAGCCGGGTCTTCCAGGAGTCCCCAAGATCGATCCACACTACGTCTTCGAGATCGAGCGACTGCGTGATCTAACGATGTTTTGGATTGGTGGCTTCAAAGCCATGCTACTTGAAGGCGACCCATCAGCAGGGAAAACCTCATTCATCAAACAGTGGCACGCCAAATTGAATGTGCCACTTGAAACAGTGGCATGCAGTCCTGACACTCAGAACTATCAGATGTTTGGGCAGATGCTACCGACAGAAGACGGGAAACTCCGCTGGCATGACGGGCCGGTTACCAAGGCATGCCGCTTGGGGACATCGGTTCTTCTTGATGAGTACAACATTCTGGAACCT
Source organism: Sideroxydans sp. (assembly GCA_036170995.1). Taxonomy (GTDB): domain Bacteria; phylum Pseudomonadota; class Gammaproteobacteria; order Burkholderiales; family Gallionellaceae; genus Sideroxyarcus. Next base: position 14,294 of record JAVHQF010000147.1, read on the forward strand.
GGACAGGCCTCTGCCTTGAACATGGTGCTGGAAGGCTATTCATGGACGATACCTGAAACAGGTGAAGTCATTTCACCCGCGCCTACAACGCGATTCTTTGCAACACAAAACAGCATTGACAGTAAGGCCGCGGTAACCGGTCGCAATGTCCTGGATGTGGCGAACGAAGATCGGTTCTTCTACATGGAAGTCGACTTTCTGAAGCCTGAGCATGAAGAGGCATTGGTTCTGCGCACATTGCTCCCGGGCGGTGTGAATAGTGACGTTGCAAAAAACATTGCGCGGCTGACAGTCGAGGTAGCCAACAAGGTGCGCGTAGCGTTCCGTAGTGGTGAAGATGCGATTGAAAAGCCATTTTCGACACGTGCTGTGCTGCGTTGGGCAAAGCTGTCCGCCATGTATATGCCGGTGTTGAAAGCACAAAAGCAAAGTGGCTTGCATCACGCGATGCGACATGCGCTGAAGATGCCAGAAGTGATGGCTAACGCGGTCAATGAATACATCACTCTGGCAGCAGGGTTCGATGAAGACCTCAACCAGGTATCTCCATGAGTTTGCTCTATGAGGTCTACCAGCACCAAACGAAGGGTGCATGGGGTGTGGCAATCAAAGACCAGACTGTTCATACAGTCGTGGTCAATGATCAGTCATTCGTCGAAGCGGAGTTGCCTTCATATCAATTCGCAAGTGAAATCAGCAAGCGACTTCGCATGGGATACACGAAAACTCCCCGAGCTAAGTACCTCAAGGTTGTCCAAGACCTTGATGGAAAAATGCGAGGGAGCTTCGTTGAACTACATCCTGAACTCACAGTACAGGGTGGACTTGTTCTTTTCACAACGGTTAGCAATTCGGACGATCTGCATGCTCTTTCCCAGCAATGGGAAGAGCTTGTTGAGAAAACTGATGCACGCCCGAATGAGATATCAAGTTGGGTGAAAGAAGTTCAAAGCGCAACTCAGTACATCGTGGCTCCAGCAACGCATCCGGCAATTGCTCTGGTGCTGGCTGACTGGGCGATCGAGAACAAACGTTTGTTAGCAGCGGGTGTCGAAGGCATCCCTTTGCAAGCTCCAAAAAACGTGCCGAAGGAATGGGAAGACTGGCTTGCTAGTTTCTTCACTTCCAAAAACGACATTCGTACTGCCTTAGAGCAGCTCGGTTGGTCGTTGCGTGACGCGCTAACGCGCAGTGACGTGCAAAATGAAACACAAACGAGTGATGGCGATTCGTGGTTTACGAGCGCTTCATTTGTTGCCTTTTAAGAGGTTATCAATGAAAAATAACAAAAATCTGGTTCGCCCTGTATGGGTGAAGGCCATGGTGATGCTTGGAATGGGAACTATCGCAGTATTGCGGCTCCTGTTTCTCTGCATCGCTTGGGTAACAAGTAAAGCAAGTAACTTGCTCGACTTGATTGGGCCCAAACGGAAAGCTGACGCTGAAACGTTGGGCAACATCAGTGCTGCGAAGGCGCATATTCCTGCAAGCCGTGAATTTGAACCTAGCGCAGTGTTGAAAACGGCACTACAAGGTGAGGAATTCATTGCAGCAGACAGAATCGTGTCAATCCGCCTGGATCCACCTGTCGCCATCTTGAATTTGCGTGTTTACTACCAACAGAAGCTGATAAAACGCGAAATGATTGTTACTGAACAGCGTCTTCGTATGTTGATGCAGGGACGACATCATTCACTTGGTGAAGTGACTTTTAATCCTGCAAAAGGCCTGGAAGAGATCAAGGACGAAACCGTGGAAATGGCGCAAACCCTGATCAACACCATCGGCAACATGCGGGTGTCAAAAGCAAAGGTCAAACCGGCTGAACGTATCGAGAAGGTTGCTCAGCCTAAACAGGAAAAGGATGCTGCTAAGCGTCAGCAAAGCGATCAAAAACATGTTGATCAAAAACCTGTGTCAGCACCCAAGGCCCAGGCCTTGCAAGATCAACCAGTGCAGCCGCGAAATTCGTATGTGCCCAAGCCTACCAAGGGGGTTACGTTCGAAGGAAAGCTGGTTCAAGCTGGCTCTCGTCGCTTCACACCGGAGGGACGAGCACCATACGAAACGTTTGAAGCCTTGCTCAAATTGGACAATGGAGTGGACGTTCCGCTGCGTGGAGCCGAGTTGGAGCGTGAGCTTCAACGGTTCAATGTAAGACTCGGAGAGCGAGTTGCAATCACGCCTATGGGTAAAGTGCCAGTCACCTTGCCCAGTGGTGATGAGGGATCGAAAAACGTGTATCGTGTCGACCGTTTGGACGGAGCGAATAAATGATCTCGATTACTGCAACAGGCCGTTTGGCAGCTCAGCCGGAATTGAAAATGATTTCGGGTGGTCACCAAGTGTGTGAATTTCGGCTGCTTGACTCGCGTTTTTACAAAGGCCAGGAAATTACGGAAGCGGTTACGTTTTTTTGCTACGGTGAAATGGCCGAAGAGTTCTGCTCTACGACCGTTAAGGGACAAGAAATCTCTGCAACTGGTACGCAAGAAACGCAAACATACACGCCAGCTGATGGGCCTACCAGGAACTACGTGAAATATCGTTTGTCTTGGTTCTCTCGTGGACGCAAGCCCTACACCGGCGAACGTTCTCAAGGGCAGACTCACCAAGGTGGCGCGGGATACGGACAACGGGCACCACAAGGCCAGAATGCTGGGCAAATGCCTGGCCAACGGCCGGCCCAAAGGCTGAGTGCAGGTAATCAAAACCGAGGTTGGCAGCAAAGCCCGCAAGGCAACTCTGTACGCCACGGTGACGATGCTGAGGACTACGCACATTCTGGGTTCGGTCAAGACAATGACGAACCAGGCTTTCTGCCTTAACAAGACTTTCTTCAACCCAACCGGGGCACTCTCCGGTTGGGGAGTGCTCCATATCGGAGTATTCCATGCAAAGTATGAGTGAGCGGCTGGTCCAAAAGGTTCAGCAATTCCAACAAACAACAGGTGAGGATTCCATGATGGTCGTGATTCAAAAACGCGACGAAAGCATGGGTGTTCACAAAGTGAGATTCAGTCCTAAAACAGGGCTTCTCGTGGATGGAAGAACTCCATCACACGCGTGGCACGTTTCTGCGGCGGACTTCCATCCGTTGCAGTGGGAACCCACACTGTTGCAATGACATTCGGTAAGGCTCGGACTAAAGTCCGGGCCTGCACCTTGCAATCAACTGAATTTTTTGACAAAATATGAGCGTTAAGAAAAAAATCGCCTTCCGGCTTTTTTCTTAGTATTCATACGGAGCTGGTAGTCCGTGCTGATTTCCAGCGAACCCAGCCTTCACCTAGTCCTGCGAGCCAAGGCTCTTAAAGCACCTTCTTCAATGAAGGGCGCACCAAAAGTCTCCTTCTGAAATCTCCTTTGCGAGAAGAATTTCAGAAGGACGATTGTTCTATTCAATATCTTGCTCGTAGAGCAGTACACGGAGCTGGAATTCCGTGGCAAAGGGGTCATCCTTTTGCAAATCCAGCCTTAACCAGTCCCAAGAAGAGTTTCCACACTCTCTCAAGGGCGGCATATCTTCTCCACTGTTGAAGAACTCAACAGATCCCTCGAAGGGGCCAGCCAATGTGCATCCCTTCTGGGGTGTGCATTGGCGGGTCTCGTGGAGACCCACATTTGCAAATGGAGAGTTCCTTTTATGAAAACCAATGACAGCAATTTGGCAGCGCCTCAAACGCTACAAAAACTGTGTAATGACGTGCTTCTCGAAAAGTACGCCGCACCTAGTGAAACCAGTGTGCAAGAAATCCAAAAACGTGTAGCTGCAGCACTTGCTGATGATCCGGTCCAGATGGAGCGTTTTCTCAGTGCTCAGGCCTCAGGGTTCATCCCTGGTGGGCGTGTTAACTCAGCTGCCGGTATGGAACGTGTAAGCACCATGATCAACTGCTTCGTGCAGCCTGTTGGCGATAGCATGTCTGGAAATAATCCAGATGGACAACCTGGCATCATGGATGCCTTGCGCGAGGCAGCGGAAACGATGCGTCGCGGTGGCGGTGTTGGATATGACTTTTCATCTATTCGCCCTTTGGGCGCTCTGGTTAAGGGTACTGACTCCAAGGCCTCTGGGCCTGTTTCCTACATGCGTGTCTTTGACCGTATGTGCCAGACAGTGGAGTCAGCCGGTGCTCGCCGGGGCGCTCAGATGGGCGTTATGCGCGTTGATCATCCTGATATTGAACAGTTCATTGATGCCAAAAAGTCACCTGACTTCACGCAGATGGGCTTGGTACAAGGTGACGCTGACACACTGATGAATTTAGTCCGAAAGAATCAAGGATTCGGTTGGTCTGTGCGTTCAGCGTTTGCAACCTTGTCGAACTTCAATATCAGTGTTGCGGTAACCGATGAGTTCATGAACGCTGTTGTGAATGATGGTGATTTTGATCTTGTTCACGATGCTGAGCCCGCCAATACCTCCAAAGTAAAAGTGTGTGCAGACGGTAAAAAACGGTTTGTTTATCAAAAAGTGAAGGCCCGTTACATCTGGGAAAAGATCATGCGCAACACATACGATGGTGCAGAACCTGGCGTGTTATTCATCGATCACATCAATACCGATGACAACCTTCGCTACTGCGAAGTAATCAAGGCTACGAATCCTTGTGGCGAGCAAGTGCTTCCTGCGTATGGCTGCTGTTGCTTGGGATCTATCAACCTTACCCGCTTCGTCAAGGGAGCGTTCACCTCATCAGCGTCATTTGACTTTAATGGGATGGCAAAGGTTGTCGCGAAAGCTGTCGAAATGTTGAATAAGGTCTTGGACAAAACCCGCTGGCCGCTGGCGCAGCAAGCCAGTGAAGCGGCCAACAAGCGCCGAATTGGTCTGGGCTATCTGGGCCTGGGCGATGCAATGGCGATGGTTGGAATTCGATACGACTCTCAAGAGGGTGCCGAGTTCGCGCAACATGTGACGGAAGTGCTTCGTGATGAGGCCTACATTGCTTCGGTCAATCTGGCGAAAACACTGGGTGCGTTCCCATTCTTTGATGCTGAGAAGTATCTGGAGGAGGGGACATTTGCCTCGCGTTTGCCGATAAAGATCAAAGATGCCATTCGCAAGCATGGCATCCGCAATTCGCACCTATTGTCAATTGCCCCGACAGGGACCATTTCGATGGCCTTTGGGGATAACGCAAGTTCTGGCATTGAGCCCATCTTTAGCCTGCGTCAGCAGCGCAACAAGATCATGGCTGATGGTTCGCGCCAAGCGTTTGAACTCGATGACTTTGCCTACCGTCAATTCAAGTTGGCCAATGGCGAGGAAGCAACGGCAGACGTGTTTGTGACGGCCATGCAAATGTCAGTAGCAGACCACTTGAGAGTTCTCGGTGCGGTTGCTCCGTACATTGACAGTGCAATCAGTAAGACGGTGAATGTCCCTACGGACTATCCGTTTGAAGATTTCCAGAAGGTCTACATGGACGCATGGAAAATGGGATTGAAGGGCATTACGACCTACAGGCCCAATGACATGATTGGTGCGGTTCTTGTGTCTGTTGACGAATCAGACAAAAAGGCGGTAACGCCTCCAACCGTGCAGGATCTGCGCCAAGATGATCCAGATCGTCGCGTCGTGCTCAAAGATGTTCACAACATCAATGACGTTATGCGGTGGCCTAATCGCCCGGATGTAAATCCGGAGGGTATTACCTATCGTGTGAAGCATCCACAAGGTAGCTTTGCAGTGGTCGTAAATCACTACAAAAACGGACGCATGCACCCATTGGAGGTTTTTGTTGCTGGCGCTGAACAGCCGCGAGGGCTGGCAGCGATCGCAAAGTCCTTGAGCGTTGATATGCGAACGGATGATGGAGCATGGCTGTCCATGAAGCTGGAATCATTGCTCAACACTGTGGGTGACGATGGCTTTGAGATGACTGACCCTGCAAACGGGAAGGTTGTCATGATGCCTAGTCTTGCTGCAGGCTTCGCCAGCTTGGTTAAGCACCGGTTGACTGAAATTGGCGCGTTAGAGAACTCTGGCCCATCAACAATGATGGATGCCTTGTTTTCGAAACGTGAGCCTAAGACAGGCCCGAACGGCGCACTGGGCTGGCACGTGGACATCAACAACCCGGTTACAGGTGATGACTTTTTACTTCACACGAAGGAATTGGTTCTTCCCAATGGCCAAGTCCGTCCGTACAGTGTCTGGCTGTCTGGTGCCTATCCAAAGGTCCTGGATGGGCTTATGAAGGTATTGAGCATCGACATGCGTGTGAGCGACCCTGCATGGGTTGCTACGAAGTTGAGCAAGCTGACCAATTTTGGTGAAGTTCGCGGCGACTTCCTCGCGCAAGTGCCTGGTGACGTTAAGCAGCAGAACTACCCATCAACGGTAGCCTATGTCGCGGCGGTGTTGCTGGCACGTATGCAAGCGCTTGGTTTGATTGGGCAACAAGCTCAATTGTTCAAGGCAGAAACGCGCCCGTCTACGGCCGAGGTGTTGGATGTAAAAGCAACTGGTCGTCAATGTCCAGCGTGTAAAACGATGTCCCTTCACAAGCGCGATGGATGTGAGGTCTGTGATCACTGTGGTTTCAGTGGTTCTTGCGGCTGATCTTGCACCTCAATTATTTTGAAAACCCTGCGTGCCAAGTGCATGCAGGGTTTTTTTTGCTTTTTGCAGGCTTTTGGCGGCCGAAAGCCAAAAGTTTTGGCTGTAGTCAGCGCCAAAGAATATTTCCACACGGTGGACACCATGCTCTGACCGGTGATGGGGAGGTGCTATCCACACTTTCGATAGCAGGAAAATAAATTCGCAAGATTCCTAAAATGGTCTTGCTGGATATGAAAATTCAAGTATAAATTTACACAACACCAAAGAAATTGAACCGGTGTTTTTAGGACTTGTATTTCACATCAACAAACTTTTGGAAATCCATATGAACAAAAAATCTTTAGTGCAGTTGGCTACACTTATCGCAGGAACTGTCTTCATCACCGGTTGTGCCCCAATGCTATCTGGCGCGATGAATTTGCAAGTTGATGAAGCATCTTTGCTTGATAAATCAGCAAGTTATTTTGATACAACTCGTGAGAAGATCAAGGTGACTTCGGTAGAGAAGGGGGCTCTTTCAACTTCTTACCAAGTCAAATATTCCGGAAAACTTTATCACTGTTCAGTCTATTACGGGGCAGTACAGTGCGATCAACCTGGAATACCGATTGATCAAGACGTAAAAGCTACCCCAGACACTCAGCCAACAACGCCGACGGTAGAGCGTGTGGCGCAGGCGACGGAAAATCCTGAAATGAGTCCAGCTCAAGCTCAAGCTCGGTTGAATCAACTGGGCTATCAGGTTGGTGTCCCAGATGGCGTGCTTGGAAAAAAATCGATTGCAAAACTGAAATTGTTTCAAAAGTCACATGGTCTCGTCGTGAACGGGGTGCTTGATGCGCCTACTGTCGAGGCTTTGCGTTAGCGATACATCCAATAGAAAACTAACTAGCCTCACGTCGCACCTTCATTGGCGCACGTGGGGTTTTTTGTTGGCCTTTACCGACATGCTTGTCTGGAGCTAAATTAGTCTGTAGAATCAAATTGCTTCCTCATACTGAGGACTCGCGTGTGCAATGCACGCCAATTTCAACCCAAGCGGGAATTCAATTCCCGTAGGGGTATTGGGTTCTCGCTTTTCCTTTTTGGAGAACCCAATGACGACTACCGTCAATGAAGCGATCAAGCAAAAATCAGCCGATGGGCTTGTTTGCGTGACTCTGGAAGTACACCTCTGGTCTGGACTTAAGCGGCTCAAGAAAGAGCAGCTGATCGCGAAGAACAGTGAATTCGAAAACCTTCCCCCTGCGACTTTGGCAACTCTTGGCTCGATCAAGATCTGCGATACGGACGATCTTGCACCCTTCAATGCAATGAAGCGCGAAGCCGAAAAGCTTCTCGCGCTCAATGGACTGCCCCTACTTGGGACTGTCGGCATTCCGGAGGCGAAGCTGGACAGCGTGTTCAAAAGTCTTGCGCTGATTCAGAGCAAGTTCAATGACAAACGGGACACATTCTTCAAGCGCTTTGACCAGGCAATTGAAGACTGGCGTAACCAACCTGAGAACACTGAGTGGGGCAATTTGATCCATGACATTCCATCGCCCGAACAGGCGGCTGGGAAAATGTCGTTTGGATTCCATCTGTGCCGCGTAAGTGCGCCCAGTTCGGATGAGTTCAGTGACGCAAACCAGATGTACGCAAAGCAAATGACTGGCCTCAAAGGCGAGTTGTTTTCGGATGCTGCGAAGGAAGCGGAAATTCTGATCACAAAGTACCTCACTGGGACAACTCCCGGTGGTGTGGTGCAAAAACGTGAAAAAGTGACATGGAAGACGTTGCGGCCCCTAAAGCGCATCGGTGAGAAGTTCACAAGCTTCGCGTTTCTTGATCCAACATGTGAGCCCATGGCTGACATGATCGATCACGTGCTTGGTCTGTTGCCCGATGAGGGGCCAATTGAAGGCGTGCATCTGATGCACATTTGGACCCTGGCACAGGCCTTGTCCAATCCTCATAAGGCAATCTCGCTGGCGCAGATGGCTTTTGAAGCAGAGTCCTCTGCAGATGCCTTCGAAAACCTGCTGGGTGTACGCACTACAGCACCTGCATTCGCAGAGCAAGCCGCCACGCCTGTTGAAGTTGCCACGGCAACAGATACTGCTTCGGCAATTGATAGCGGGTTCTTTCAGATCCCCGCTGAGCATCACCTGCAAGAAAACTCAGGAGAGTTGTCCGGCCAGGCAGATGTTATTGAAGAGCAACCGTCGTTTGTCGCGTTGTTCTAAACAACTAACCCAATCCCCACAACGCCCAGGTGTTGTGGGGAATACTGGAGGTCACATGAGTAATGTGGGAAAAATTGCGAATGCCCAACGGGTGATCGCAGGATTAATGTCTCTCATTCTGGGCAAAAAAAGCACAGTTGAATGGGGGCGATCTGCAGCATGCAGGGTGGATGGCGTAATTGAATTGCCTCGCCCAAAAACTGGAGATGCTGAAGAAATTGCACTTCTGACCCGCCAGGCCGTACATGAAGCGGGCCACGAAAAGCACACGGACTTTACAGCGTTAGAAGGCCTTGACGGTAACGTCATGGCACTAATGAACGCACTCGAAGATCCGCGAATCGAACGAGAGCAGGTTAAATCTTTTCCTGGTGCTGGATTGATTCTGAATCGTGGACTTGAGCATTCCATTCGAATTGCTGATGCTGCTCTCGATTCGGGCAATCCTTCGCATAGCGCAGATTTGGTTACAGCCAATGTACTCATCAAGGGGTATCGGAGGCTTGTGCCTCATGAAGCCATGAAGTCAGGCGCTGATGGTTTGGTTGCTAAGGGCGATCAGCTCTTAGGTGTTTCTGGCGTATCGGCCGTAGATCAAGCGATTGATCAATTGACGGCTTGCAAGAGTACGGCAGAGACCGTGGCATTAGCCCAGTATCTTTGGCAATCTCTTCAACCAGAAGAACCGGAACAACAAGATCAGCAAGATCAGCAACCGACAGATGCGCAGGATCAACAGGATCAAAGTGAGATTGGTCAAAGCGATCGAGGTGAGTCTGAAAGCACACCAGATTCAGATGCGCCTCAAACAAGTGAATCCGAAAAGGGCGAGCAATCGCATCAACCGGAAACATCTGAAAACTCAGATAGCTATTCACAAGAGAAAAGCAACTCTGAGAATGATTCGACGACCGATATCGAAGGTGATTCCGATGGAAGAGAAGAGCAACCTGACCAAAGTCAGTCTGAAGTAAACGGTGATTCCAATAAAGATGAACCATCGCCAAGCGGTGATGGTGTAGCCGGCCAAGGTGAAGCCAGTCAGAACGCACCAATCGACCCTGACCCTGCAGGTGATGGTGATGGTGATGGTGGCCAGCCGCAGACCGGTTCAATGGACGCAGGTGGTGATGAAAACTCTCCGCAAGACGCTCATAACCAAGAGAGCGATGTGGTTGATAGCACTCCCAACGCAAAAAAAGCTGAAAATTCCGATGGTGATTCAGGTCAGTCAAATCAGCTTGATCTGAGCGTTGCCAACGGTGGCGGCTTAGGTGCTCTGCTGGAAATTGCTTACGAGCATAAGTTTGGCAAGCCTGATGTAGATGAGTCGGATCAGACTGTTGAAGCAACAACAGCCACTGACAACATGACCAAGTTGATTGCGTCTGCTTTGGAGCAGGCATCGAACGATGGTGAGTCGCTCGAAAAAGCACTTGAGATGATTGAGGCTGCGTTAGAAGTTTCATCCGAACAGGGTGGAAACGATGACGATGCGCCGTCTTCTTCATCAAGCGCAGGCGGCGGCAACGCTTCCGGTGTTGGAAAGGTTCTGGATGTCAAGACAAACCTCAACGGTGCTGTGAGTCGGTTGGTTCGAATCTTCACGAAAGAGCTACAAGACAAACGGCGGCGCAATGTGAAGCTAGCACCTGCAGGGGGGCTGGTTGCATCCAACAGGGTGTGGCGACTGAGTGCAATGGGTGATACCAATGTATTTCGAGTGACCACAAGCACAGGTGGGATTGATGCAGCTGTAATGGTCTTCTTGGATCGATCAGGTTCAATGCAGAAGTGCATTGTTGAAGCAGCCAAGGCGGCCCTTGCTTGCACTCAGGCGTTGGAGCGCATCTCGAAAGTGAAAACTTCGATTGAAATGTTTCCGGGGTTTGAAGGCGACATTAACAGCACTGTGACCCTACAGTCCTTCGGTCAATCTGCACGCCAGGTGGTTAATCGAGTGAGTGAGGTGGATGCGGAAGGTGGCACGCCTCTCGCAGAAGCCCTTCATGAAGCAATACCGAGGCTGCTTGCACAGAGAGTGAAGAAGCGGTTCGCATTTTTGGTAACTGATGGCATCCCCAACGACACAGTTGCGGCGCTGGCTGAGATTGAAAAAGCGGAAGAAATGGGCGTTGAGTTCGTAGGCATCGGCATCGGTAAATACGGCCAGGCAATCGAGGGGCTGACACCTTTCTCGGTTTGCATCAACGAAGTGTCTGAACTGCCAGATGCATTTGAAAAGCTGTTTCGAGGCAACCTTGCCCTGAAGCTGGCAGCTTGATCTGAGTCCCTTCTCGCGAAAGCGTGAGGGGGCTTTTTATGCAGTCTTTCATCATCGAAGGCATGCGCAAAAAGCCAAAACCTATTTTTCAACCTCGACAACTTTTGGTCAAACCACTGGACGGAGTACACGAAATGCTGGACAATGAAACGGTTTTCGCATCTATGCGAATTTCGCGACCATTAATGGTTGCCTTTATCTTTAACCCAATGGGGCCATCTGCTCCAATTGGGGTAGTCGGTCCCTTTTTTTTGGAGGGACTATGAACGACAAAGCGGAAGATCTAGCATTCGGCCGCTGGCCGGAAATCCTTCAAGCACGAGGGATGTCAGCAAGTTACTTCAATCAAAAAAATGGACCCTGTCCATTTTGCCCTGATGGTGGCGGCAAAGACCGGTATCGTTGGACGCAAAAGAAGTACGGCGGCGTGTGGGTCTGCAGTGCATGTACTGAAGGCAAATACGCAACTGGCTTCAACATGCTCATGAAGCACATGGGCTATCAAACATTTCGTGAGGCAGCTGACGACGTACGGGATTTCTTCGGAGCGAATCCGAATGTAAAACCGATACCGAGGGAGCAACGCCTTGCTATGGATGGTTCCATGACACCCGAAACCGTTCTTCGCAATCGAACACGAATGCTGAAGACTTGGGACGAGGGCTATGAAGTGACTACCGGTGATCCGGTTGACTTGTACTTGAACGCCCGCGTTAAGGGGCTGGATTTTGTACCTGCCAATATCAGATTCCACCCGGCATTGCCCTATTGGTCACCTCCGTCGGAAGGTCATGACAAGCCAGTGCTGCTTGGCCGATTTCCGGCGATGTTGGCGTATGCACAAGCACCTGACGGTTCGCTCGCTCAGTTGCACAAAACATACCTGACACTGCAAGGTGCCAAGGCGGATGTGCCACTGGTTAAGAAGACCGATCTTGGCGTTGGAGTTAACTCATTCGCAGTGAGAATGTTGGAACCATATGGAGACGTGCTCGGTGTATGTGAAGGGTTTGAAACAGGTTGCGCTTCGGCAATGCTACGTGACATTCCAGTCTGGCCATGTCTGAATGGTCCAGCCATGTCAGAGTTTGAGCTACCACCGGAACTACGTGGACAAATTCGAAAACTGGTGATTTTCGAAGACTCAGATGAGCTCAAGGCTTTTGGTCGCAATCCTGACGGTTCCACGAAGTGGAGGCGGCCAGGTAGCGTCTATGCGCAAAAGCTTGCAGATCGCGCCCGTCAATGGGGGTTGAGGACTCTGATCATCAAGTCTGCGAAAGTTGGTGATGACATCGCTGACTACTGGAGTGCTCGGGCTGTTGCTTGATGTGCTGTCGTTAAAGAAAAACCCCTTCCCAACGGTCAAACCGAGGCAAGGGGTTTTTTTGGACTTTTTTACCTAAATTGGTAGCGGTAATCATCACGCCTTTAGGCCAGCGAAGGTGTCAAAGACGCGCCATGACCTCTGAAGGCCTGATTGTCATGGCAATGACACCCAGATGATCAATACCGACAGTCTTAATGTAGTCTGGAGCCAGGCAGTTTCCGTCGGAGCCCAACGGAAGGATCATTGACATTTCCTTTCCCTTTTCCTCGGACCTTTTGGTAAAGGTCGATCGCCCTTGGTAGACCTCAATGCACTTCACGATTTCGAACTTGCGGTCAGACCACATGAGATAGAGCCAGTTTGGAATGGCCGCGACGGCATCATTCGCTTGTGTCCAGTTAACAATAAAGTCACCATCTGATACACCAAACCCCATGAACCGCTTGGCCACTATGTAACTCCACACATTGTCTGGTGCCGTGAGCATTTCTTTTGAATCTGCAGTTGGGATGCGAATGACTATGTTTTCGCCTGTTCCGAGGGGCTTGACAAGACGAGTTTCCGGGGGATATTGAGCAATCGTTTCATCCAGAAAAAACCCGGGGAGACGACCTGTAACAGCGCAAATGACTACTAAAGTGTCCCAGTCTGGCATGAGAAACCCATTGAGCATTGCAGATGCATAGTCGGCATCCTGTTCAATAGCCGCTCCGAAAAAACGAGCTCGATCTAAAGCTATGGCAGGAGCACTAAGTGCATCAAGTGCGGTGTTAAGCCGACTAGTGAAACGTTTTTTGAGTAGTTGTGAGAGTGCCATTGATATGGTGTGTTTTGAAAACTCAGAACCAAGGCCCATTGATCTTTTGTTGTGCTATTTTGTCTAATTTAGTCTGTTTTGCGTTGGATAAATAGCATTGATGAGCTAATTTATTCGGGTTTTAGTGTAATAAAACACGTTTCTGAATGTAAAGTATGTAAACAGAATTCTCATGTATATAAGCAAAAACTTATGAAAACCATAATTAAACCAACGCTGCATTCAGCGACGCGCATGTACCTACCCACTGTAGACAGAAGCATCCGTGACGAAAACAGATCCGCACTTTTGCGTCGTTGGTATTTTGTGGCATCTGATTTGGCAAACGACAACCGCATCTGCCAGCAGTGGTTCCCTGGTCAGCGAACGCTGCTTGAAGTCCTGTCTGTACTGTCCAAGGAAGAAGTGTTCGAGCTTGCAGAATGTGGGCTACCACTGTTTTCTATTCGTACACCCATGGTCGCACAGAACGATGTGTTTGAGACCCACGAACCAAAGAATGCCTTTCAGGCGGAAGCCATTGAAGAGGTGTTTATGGCGCTTATTTCACGTCTAGACGGTCTCAGGACGTCACATACACAGGCAGTCATGTTGTACGACCTGCAGCCCGCCCAAGCCAGCCTGATCAGTCGACACAGCCCGCGTGAACTACATGCCATCGCCACAGATCCAGCTGTGCTTTTGTTGCCGACTGTGGCAGACGAGTATTTCGTTATCGCATCTACATCACATATGACGTTTCGCGAACGGACAGTCCTGGCTGGCACTGTGCGCAGGAAACGGGCGATGTAGGTCTGTCACCCAAAATTATCAAGTGAATATGGAGGTTGTCGAAATTATGCGCCTGGAAAAGAAAAAAGATGCTTCAAAAGTATCAGGTAATGCAGCTTCATCGAAGTCACGAATCAATTTGTTTGATGATCCCCGCTGGGAGGAACGGTTCGATGTGCTCATTCGCCTGACCCAGAGGACGCAGCTGATCAAGAATTTGACCGGCATCGACATGCGGCCACAGAGAATCAAGGCAGCAATTGACAAGCGGCTGGCAGAAATGGGTGTCGATGTTCAACGTCCCAGGGGAAGTGGCCAAACCTATACCGCCAAGGGTTTTCTGCACAAAATGGTCGAAAAGTACGATGCAGCATACCTGTTAGGCCTGCATTTCGGGGCAAACGGTCCAGGTTCCCTTGCAAAATTCGACACCAATTTAGGCGTCGCCCTTGACAAACGCATGGAAACATACTTGCGCTACATAGCGGACATGTACGAGCGCAAAGAAGATGCATGCATCAGCTTCGAGACCTATATCGTCATGATCGAAGGCATTAAAAACCACGAAGTCCCTATCCATACGTGCAAAGATTGCAGCAGCACCTATGTCTGGCCTGTTGGTTCATACGTGCGCCATTCATGCCCAGTTTGCGCTGTGCACCAGCATGACGTGAAGGCATCTCGACAAAAGCTGGAAGACCGACTGGCCGACAAAATTAACAAATCTAATCGATTCTCAGCCGTCGGCTAATGGATGGATATAGGGTCTCAATTGATCCTTGCGCACATATGCCTCCAAAATGGGGGCTTTTTTTTGGGGTGCAGCCTAGAGCACTGACGAAAACGAATCTTTTAGACGCATTTTTTTAAAAGCCAAAAACCATCCAACACACCAAAAAACGTACGTTGAGTGAGTGCCATCAAAGAGTTGAGTTAGGACAATTCTGGCATGGGAATGAAATGGCTATCCTCTTTAATATTTCGGAACAAACCAAGCTTGACGGTGTCATCTACCAAGCCCCAAAAAGGGGTGACAGCTAGCTCCGATCCGTCAACCGCGGTGCAAAACATCTACCCGCCAGACGATCAAGGACTTCCATTGCGGAAAGTTGAGGACTTGATTGCTGGCAATGAGAGTTTAATTTCACGAATTCGTCTGCATGCGGCTGCTGATGAGACAAAGTTCGACGTTCGGTATTTGATGCCAATCAGAAATTTGACAAGTCTGATTAACGCATTACCTGGTTCTTCTTCTTCGTTGTTCTCAGGCGAGGGAGGATTGTTGCGTGCCTCCTTGGAAATGGCGTTTCTGTGCTTTCAGGCATCTGATGGCCGCATTTTCACTGGGGCTGCAACGGTTGAAGTACGTCACAAACTGGAGCCTCGTTGGAGGTACATCTGCTTCTTGTCCGGTTTGCTGTACCCCATCGGCATTCCGCTGATTCGAATGGTCGTTTCTTCAAAAGGCGGAGAGTCCTGGCCAAAGCACCAATACGACATTTCTGAATGGGCTCATAACAACGACATTCCACGCGTCTACGTTAATTGGTCTGATGAGTCCAAATTGGATTCCAAGAAATTGCTTGGGCCAACCCCTTATACAGCATCAATCCTTCACAAAATTGTTGGGGCCGAAAACCTTGGCTGGTTGGAGGAAGGGTCTCCAGATCTAACTCGGACTTTGTTCGAGCTTGTGGGGGGCGGCGAGACGACATCTCGAATCGCGCAGGATGTGATCGGGACGATGTGGAAAAAGGTACAGGAACGTGAGGAGTCGCGCCGCCCACAAGCTTATGGTCGGTTGACAGTTGGCACTCATTTGACACCGTACCTTGTTGGCGCAATGCGATCCCTCGTAAACGATGGCAAGTGGGTTCCGAATGATGGTCCGCTGATCGTCGACAACACCGGTGTCTATTTGATTTGGCCCGAAGCAGGTGAAGAAATCGTAAAGCAAGGTGCCCGTGAGGGACGTGATGGCTGGCCGTCGGCGGTAGGTACTTTGGCAGAATTACTCAAGCAAGACGGCGTGTTTGAAATTTCGCATGGTAACGATATGGGGATGACGGAAGTCGTGGACAAGAGCGGTGAAGTTCATCAGGCGTACAAACTTAAGAAACCGACAACTGTAATTGAAACTTACGATGCATCGGATTACCAGCATAAATCGCCAAAGACTTTGAGTGGTGTGCTACAGCGTGATCCTTTGGCAAAGGCCGAGGGTAGAGCTGGTGAAAAACAGGCAAATGTGACCCCGCCAAAAAATAAGGCCACGCTACAACAAGAGTCAGTAGAAACATTCCCCAAGGATGCGTCTGTGAATCTTGATACCGGAGAAATCAGCCTAAATCCTTTCGGCGGCAGCGAAGTCGAATGTAAAGGCGAAGTTAGTCAGCATGCCGATACCACTTCTACGAGTCAGACTCTACCAGTTGCAGCTGATACTGAACCTGCATTGCAAATGGCTGCGCCTGCACGTTCTCAGGAATTGACCGGCAAGATCAAGGAAGCAGTTGAAGTTAAGTTCAGTGATTTGGTTCCTGACGAAATTCGAAAGGAAATCAAAACAACGTTGACCATTGAACTACTGGGCAAGGTCATAAAGGCCTGGCGTGAGCGCGGTGAGCAAAGTACATCCATGCGGATGACAGATAACGGCGCAGCCATTGCAATGGAATTTTTGGGAACACTGATGCGAAGCATTCCTGATTGGGCGAATGAAATGGCCTCTGCTGGTTTGATATATGCACCTCCAGACCGTCCAGGACTGAAAGTACAGAAAGTAGCTATTCCAGAGGGTTCAAAGGCTAAGGAAGCGATCGTCATTTCACGATATGGCTGCAAGAAACTGGGACTGTGATGGCTGAAAAAAGATTTGAACAATTGTTACGCCCTGCATTCGAGGCTCGTGCAGCAGTGGGCTGGGGAATTGCAGCGGTCTGGATGCTGATCTGCGCAGTCCTGGTTAATGCCCCTCGGGGTACGTTACTTGCCTCTGCAATACTGGCTGTGACAATGGCAGCATGGCGCATGTTTGGCGCTCAACGTCTTCTCAAATACAAGCTTTCTCTGTCTGGCAAGGAAGTGGTCATTATGAAAACCACCGATCTTCAGAAGGCGATGCCAAAGCTGGGTGAGAATCTTTGGCTGGGTTGGGGATATCGATGGGAACCTCGTCACACCCAACGGGCTTATGAAGTTCTCAAGCGCGATCTTGATGAGGTATATCCACCCCAATGGTGGCTTCAGTGGATGGGCAAGAAGAACGACCCGCGCAAAGCCAAAGGTCTTCCATGGGTGCATGGGCTGGACATGAAGGAAAGTGATGTCCTGTTGCCTATTGAATCTTTGAAGGGGCACTGCGCAATCATCGCCACCACCGGCGCTATCAAAACGCGATTGGCTGCATTGATCATCTTTCAACTCGCACTTCGTGGCGACTGCGTCATCGTTATTGACCCCAAAGGGGATCGCGATCTGCGCGAGATATGCAGACAGGCGGCAACTTTGGCCGGACATCCAGAACGCTTTTTGATGCTTCATCCTGCGTTTGCATCCGAATCTGTCAGATTGGACTTGGTCAAGAACTGGGATCAAGTGTCCCAAGTCGCATCCCGAATCACCATGGTGTTGGGTTCACAGGAAAGTGACAATTTCAAAGAATTTTGCTGGATGGCTGTGCACCGGATTACCAACGGCATGAAATACATTGGCCGTCGTGTGAGTCTTTACAACCTCAAGACAGCAATGGAGTCGCGGGTTTCGGTTGAAAAGCTCACTGACCAAGTTCTGAGAAAATTCTTCAAGGATGATTGTCCGCAGTTGCTTGAATCCATCGAAAAGGAGATCAATGCTGCGAACTCTGCCGGAGGGAAGCGACAGGTAAATAAGAATGCTGTGGAGACCAACTCCCCGGAATTGAACGCGATGATCAAGGTCTTCATGTCCGAGGTTCCAGAGAGCCAGGATGAGGCAACGTTAACAGGGTTGCCTGCAAAGCCTGAAGAGATACGGGGCTTGGTTGCGATCTTGGAAGCCAACAAGGAATGGTTCGGCAAGATGATTGTCAGTATCACCCCACTGTTGACCAAGTTGACAACAGACGATTTGCGTGGATTGCTGTCACCCGACTACGAAGATATCAACGATCCTCGTCCCATCATGGACGGCAAGCGAATTGTTGAAGGTAATCACATCTTTTACATGGGTACCGACACCCTCGCTGATGAATCCGTAGGTAAGGCAATGTCTACCATGGCGCTTGCTGAGCTGTCATCAGTTGCAGCAGAAATTTACAACCATGGCTTATCAAAAGATGACGGTTCTCAACCTCGACGTGTTCACGTGGTGGTTGACGAATGGCGGGATGCAGCATGTGAGCCCATGATTCAACAAGCAAATAAAGGCCGGGGCGCTGGTTTTTTTATTTGGGCGATGGGTCAGACATTCTCAGATCTGGTAGACAAATTCGGCGGGAACACAGCACGTGCCCGCACGTTTATTGGCAACATGAACAATCTCATTGTCGGAGCAACACAAGATCCCGACACGATGGACTTGATCATCGACAAGCTTGGAGAGACCTCGATCATTGTCAAAAGTCAATCCTCTGGGATGGGTTCAAAAACAGAAGACGTTGGGCTGGAGTTCAGTGCCAATCAAAGCGAATCTGTGTCAGAAAAGACCGTAGAGATATTCCCAAGGAGCTTGTTGCCTCAATTGCAAGACTTGCATTACATCGGGTTCTTCAATCGTGGCGAACTAATCAAGGGCCGCATTCCTGTCATTGTTCAGGACAAAGAGGCTACGCGCAAATGACTCAAGTAATTAATATCGGCAGCAGCGTGCGACGCAACAAGGCAATTATCCAGGATGGTTCTGTTGTCTGGGCTATAAATGAAATCACACCGAGGGCTCCTCATGCATGGCTGAATGAAATAATCAGAAACAAGCCATATGAGAACTTGGCACACTCAATCTGGATGCACCAGCCAAACCTTCGCCTTGCGACAGAGAAGTTGGGTGGCTTTTTGACACCTCTTTGGCCAGCCCCAGATGGAAGATCTCTTTGGGGCGGAGCCATTGAAAAGGCTGTCACAAAGGTAGACCTTGCCATTCAACGTGGCGAGAGTTACCAAGGTAGGGTCGTCGGTATCTATCTGTACTGGCTTGCAAGTTGCGTGCGCAATGTCGCTCGTATCAAGGTGCATGGTTATACCAAACAGGGTGATCAAATTGTTTGGAAGTACTTCTCTGAACCCTTGAGTACGTGGGTAAAGAGAAACGCCATCGATCACATCGAAGCCGTGCTTGCGGAAGATGAGCCTACCGAGGAAGTGACAACTGGTCTTCGAACACACTTGATTGCAAGTATCACTGATCCAGTAGATGCAGGCTACTTGGAAATGTACGCGCCGCGAGGATAGGCAATGAAGAACAGTCAACATCTTGGATTTTGGTTAGCTGTCGTATTTCTGGGGTTTTTCATCGCGCCACTGATGAGAAGCGGTACCAGTATGGAAGCATTTGTTATTGATGAAGTTCAACAAACCCGAAAAGCACTTGGGCCAAGGGTTGGAGATTTTGTAGTCAGCTTTGCCAATGGGGCGTTCCAAGATACCCCTCTTGGGATGGTTGCTCAAACAGCGAAATCCGCGCAGCACACCAAGGAAGAACAAGCTTTGTCAAAGAGGGTCGCGGGACCCGGTGGCGAGTTGATGTCATCTGTCTATAACAGCTATCTGCAAGGGCTGATCTTGCAGTCATTCGTGGTCGCGATGCGTCTAGCAATTGTCTTGATTTGGCTTATTGTCTTGGCTCCCATGCTAGGCGCATCTGTTTTTGATGGCTTCATGCAACGACGCATAAAGCGAGCTGAATTTGGTGCCATTCGTCCAGCTACCTTTACTGTTGCTGGAATGTTTGTAATTCCATTGCTCGCATTGCCATTGGTGTATCTGGTCATTCCTTTCAGTCTGTCGCCCCTACTTGCTCCTCTTTGGGCGTTGATCGTGGCATTGCCTTTGTCCTTGCTGGTATCCAACATGCAGCCATTGTTCGGGCGCTGATCCATACCTTTGTGCCATTGGCCGTGCGTCAATGGCTTTTTGCATCGTTTAAGCGCCATTGCTTGGGCAAAAAAATTGAACAGCGCTTTGAAAATCCCAAGCATGCATAACGAAGAGTCCATACAAATCGCAAAAACCCAGGAGGTCGCTCGTCTTGGCCACACCCAGCGTGTGTTGGCTCAGCTCATGGACACACTGGCTGTGTTGCGGAGCTACTTTGAGGACGTTGAAATCAGCGAAATCATGATTAACGGGCCCGACGACGTTTTCATTGAGAAGCAAGGTAAAACACACAAATTGAAGGTGAAGCTAGGTGCCTCCAATATCAGGACTGCGATAAGCCTCATTGCCGGGCTTATGGAGAAAGAAGTTGGCGAAAAAAACAAACAGCGTGTCTTGTCGGCACGCCTACCAGGATTCCGGGTTGAAGCAATTCTCCCGCCCGTGGCAGTCAATGGGCCCACGATGTGTATCCGCCGACACGCATCACGCGTATTCAGCATCGAAGAGTACATCACCAGTGGCGTGATCTCTCAAGAGTATGCCGACCTGCTCAAGCAGGCCATCCTTAACAAAGAAAACTTTTTGATCGTTGGGGGTACAGGCTCAGGCAAAACAACAATGATGAACACGGCATTGAGCATGGTCCCGCCTGAAGACCGCCTCTTTGTCATCGAGACGGTTCACGAATTGCAAATTGTTTCCCCAAACAAGGTCTTGGTGGAGTGCGACGATGAACAAGGAATAACGCCTCGAAAAGCAGTTCGAACCGCCATGCGGTATGCGCCTAAGCGTGTCATCGTTGGTGAGTTGCGTGGCCCTGAGGCCTATGACTGGATGGATGCGGCCAACACGGGTCATCCAGGTTCAGCGGCAACGATTCATGCAAACAGCGCTGCCCGTGGATTGGGACGATTGGAAAACCTTCTACTGATGGCAAATATGGGCATCCCACACGAAGCCTTGAAAGTTGCCATCGCCGACAGCGTTCAGTGGCTTTTCTTCATTAAACGGGATGGCCCCATACGCAAAGTTTCTGAAGTCTGTCGTGTACACGACTACGACCGCGCGAAGGGCGAATACGTCCTTGAACAATTCTGATTCACCAAACCTTTGTTTCTTACCCTTTTTTAACCCTAGGAGAGCTCTCATGATCGAAACCGTCAAGAACAAATTCAACGCAATGCGCAAGTCCAAATTTCAGGATCAAAATTTCAAAACCCTGATGACTGCTACGTTGGTAGCAGCCTTGCTTGCGGTGATGCCGATGGAGGCAATGGCGCAATCGTTTGACATTCCATTCATCACCCAGTTTGGTTGTTCGGTGGTCAAGTGGATGAAGGGCCCACTGGCGATCCTGATCTTCGTAGTCGTGGTCGTTGCCACCCTTGTGATCGGCATGATTTCAAAAATGGACTGGAGTCGCATCATTTCTGTCTGCGTTGTCTTCGGCATCATCATTGGCTTAGGAGGTGTGCTTGCCAATTCGTCATACTTCCAGGCAATGCCCTCAATGCAATCTTGCTTGGCCTAATTTCAAATGGCATCTCGTTCATCACCTTTTCATCAATCGCTACAGCGGTCGCGGTTGATCATGGGGATTGAAAAAGCAAGCTTTGGGGGTTTGGTTTTCGCGAGCTCCTTTTGCCTGGTCGCTCGTAGCTTTTGGGGAGTACCAATCATCGTCATTTTGTACTTGCTCGCCAGGTGGTTGACAAAACGCGACGGACAGTTCATCGAAGTGTTCTTCAAGTACCTCAACGAAGAGCACGTTTATGACACCACCCCTCGTGCAAGTGACTACAAGTCTCGTCCAAAGGGCTGGGGCAAAGATATACCGCTCTGATTGGCTGAATATGATTGCATTTGAAGACCTGTTCAACAAACCGCGCAAAGCGGCTCGTTCTTTTGCTGAGCTCCTACCATGGTTCGCTCAGATTGCTCCCGGACTGGTGATCTGCCAAGATGGTTCACTACTCGCTGGTTATACATTCGAGGGCTCTGACGTTGAAGGACGACAGGATTTTGAATCCGATCAGAAAATTGATCAACTTCAAACAGCACTGCGGACACTGACTGATCGGATCACCATGTGGACTGTCCAGGAGCGCCGATTCGTCTCAGGCTACCCGAAAGGTGACTTCTCCAGCCCTATTGCCCGTGCAATTGATGGGCAATGGGAGCAGTCAATTTCGCGTCAACGCAATGCGCGTCTGACCCAGCGCATCTACCTCGGGTTCAATTTCCCAAACTCAAGTGAGGCATTCTTTGAAGCGTTGCGTGCTGAATTGGAGGAGAACGACGGCAAGGTTCTCCCCGCACTTGGTGGACTGATTAAACGTCGCCTTTCCGATAAGGGCGCAATCGCAAAAGTACGTGGCCAACTGGCAGACATGACCACCGAATTTGAGAAGTTGCTAGGTGCGTTCTCCGGCATTGTTGAAATGAATCTTGGCTTCAAGCGTCTTGAAGGTGATGAGTTCCTTGGAGACTTGTACTCTCGTGCAAATTTGGCATCACCGCCCGGGCCAGTACGCCTGCCGAAAGGGGGTGCATATCTCAACACAGCGCTTGCTTCTGATACGCTCATTCGCCGTCAAGATCAATTCGAGTTCAAAGGCCCGACGAAAAGCGCCTATGTGGCTGCACTTTCAACCACTGGTACGCCGCAGGAAGCATACAGCGGCTACATGGATTCTTTGATGGCTGTGGACTGCGAATACGTGCTGGTCCAGTGCTATCGATTTATCGATCGCACCGTGGCAGAGAAAGCCATCCAGGACGCTGAAATGTTCTACCGATCAGAGGTGAAGTCGGTTCTAACCCGTGTGTTCGAGCGCATGACAGATTCCGAATCCGAGAAGGTGAACACGGGTAATCTGCACTTGGCACAGGACGCACAAGACGCGTTGATCGAACTCACAGCCTCTGATGTGAGCTACGGCTATTACAACATGACAATTCTCGCTCTCGGTACTACCCAGAAGGAAGCCGAGACAGCTGCTGAGCTGATGGCCAGCAACCTCCGAGCGAACGGATTTGCCATCCTCCGCGAACGGCAAGGCCTGATGTCTGCGTTGCTGGCCACTATGCCCGGTAATGCCAATGCAATCCTGCGTTGGAAACTAGCATCCACCGCAAACCTTGCCGATTTGGCCCCCATTCGGACAATATCTAAGGGTGAGCCTACACACCCTCTTTTTTCACGCCTGATTGGCCATGACGTACCTGCATTGGCGCGTTTCCTGACTCCTTACGGTGTCACATACGACTTTAACAATCATGAGACCGACGTTGGCCACACTGCGGTCATTGGGGGAACTGGCGCTGGTAAAACGTCGTTGATGACGTTCCTGATATCGATGTTTCAAAAGTACAACCCCGGTCAGACTTTCATCTTCGACATGAAGTACTCATTGATGGTTGCTATGGTTCTTCTCGGAGGAAAGCACATTGACATGGGTGGGATGCGCGGCAAGACGATTGGGATGAATCCCGTCAAGACCATGCTCCTGGCAGACGATGACATGAAACTGCGGCAATGGGTGGAAGTACTGATTGGCGCTGGTGGCAATACCATATCAGCGCCGGAGAGTCAGGTCATCTATACAGCTATCCAGGGGCTGCGTCGCTCACCTCCATCTACTTGGCGTCTTTCTGCTCTGTATGCGTTGATCGCCGGCGCTGATCAAGATCTTGCAGCCAAGCTTGCTCCCTACGTCGATCGTACTGACGATGAAGAGGGGGTAAGCGGCCCCTATGCGACATTCTTCGACAATGATGAAGACCACTTTCAGCTGACTCAAATCGTCGGTATGGAGGTTGAGGGAATTTTGAAATCCCCTCAACTCGCCAGCCCATTCATGGACTACGCCTTCTACAACATTGATCGGCGGTTAGATGGCTCAACACCGACCATGATCTACATCGAAGAGGCTTGGTACATGTTGGCTAACCCAGCCTTCGTGTCAAAATTTGAGGAGTGGCTTCGTGTTTTGCGTAGCAAACGCGCATTTATCGTGTTTGCTACGCAGTCATTGGGTGAAATTGCTCGCTTGGAGAATCTCGAAGGCATTGTCACCAACATCCCCACTCAGATTCTTCTACCGGCCGTTAAAAACTCTGTTCACCAGCAGGCCGACTTGTACAAAGAGGTTTTTGGCATAAACGATAACCAGCTCGATCTGCTCGCAAGGGCTATCCCAAAGCGGGACTATCTGATCATCAAACCCTCGGTCACACGTCTGATCACAACGCAAATGCCTCCTTTGGTAATTGCAATCAATGAGGCAACTACGCAACCGTCAATGCGCTCTGCTGTGCTTGCGGCAGCGGCCAAAGGTGGTCCTGATTGGGAACTCAATTTTGTAAAAGAGGTGCTCCATGTTCAAGTCTAAGTTGATCGTATTTTCAATTGCCATCGGGGCAATTTCGGTGTCCCCTGCAGCCTTGGCAGGTTCAGTCGCAGGTACAGGAGGGGCAACCGAAATAACCCAATTCATGAACAACTCCGAGTTGATAAAAATGGGTGTTGACGGTGCTCAAACGGCAGTTACAACGGTCAACGAGTACATGGTTCAGATTGAGCAGTACCGCAATCAACTGATAAATACAGTGGGCATAGACCCTATGAAGTTGAATGCGCAGCTCAACAGCCTTAATACCTCGTATCAACAGTTGGCAAATTACAGAAATCAATTGTTAAAAACAAACGGCAGTATGTCGACCCAGCTGGATGCCTGGAACTTGCGGTACTCCACAGCCAAAGTTGCTGGAAGAACTCTGAAGGAACAACTTGACGCGGAAGCCAAGATGCGCGAGGCACGGAATGCCACTGCAATTGAACGTGCCAAACGTGATGAGCAAATCATGCAGGAGGTCAATGCCGACATTGAACAGCTGCGTCAGGCTGAAGCTGACATCCCAAAAAGTGAGGGCATGAATGAATCCATTCAGAACATGCACCGGACGATGAACAAGATTGCGTTTCAAAACACCAAAATGATCGAGTTGTTGGTTGAAAGCAATGCAGCAAATCGCAATAACAATGTTGATCGAAATATTGATGCCGAGAATACAAACCGTATTGAGAAAAATCGAACAGATTATGAGGCAGCACTTCGAAAACGCCAGCTTGATTTTGTCAAACGAATTCAAAATAACTGAATATGGAGAATGCATTGATAGAGTCAATAAACCCAATAAACGGCCGTACCGTTTTTGCGAATTTAATTGGATGCATTGTTGGTTTTGTGGGGCGCATAGTTGCGAATGCTGTTTCGACTGTTCAATCAAGGAAGTTGATTTTTACGGTTATTGTGTTTAGCTTCCTTGCAACCAGTCTTATGGGGAAAGCGCAAGGTAATCTTGATAATCAATTTTGCCAAGAGGTCGGAGCAGGTCCAGATTGTATGAGTGCAAATTCGGTAGAGCCTAACGCACCACCTGCTCCAACGAAGCTTGGCTTTGATGCCCTTGATGTATTCAGGATGATCGCTGAAGGAATCGATACAAAGCTAAACAGCTTGTCAGACTCGACCGCGCTTCTTGGTGCACGTGACATCATTTTGGGAGTTGGGCTTGCAATCGGTCTCTTTTGGACAGGCCTCAAGACAATGGTGGCGGGCAAGGGAATTGGGGAGCTGCTTGGGGAGTGGATTCCTATTCTGATTACAGCGGGTGTGGTCACGGCATTTACTGTACCTGGTCCAGGTAGCGCAGGTGAGCAGATATCAAAAACTTTAGACAAGATTGCTGGGGCAATCACCAAGGCAGCAGGAGGCACTTCAGTTGACACATCCAGTGTCAAAAATGTAACTGAATCTGCGGTAGCAACTACATTTAATACCATCACATCAATTGCTGAAATTCCACGGAATAATGAGGCATCTGGTTTGAATATAGCAGGCATGTTGAAAAACGTCCCCATTGCAATTTTTGCTGGATTAATGAAAATAATTGCCTCATTGATAATTGTTGTGGCTATGTGTATTTATTTGGCTACTGCAGTTATGGCAATGATGTCAATTAAATTGGTTATTGCATTGGCTCCAGTAATGGTTCCATTCTTGATCTTCAAACCAACAGCATGGTTATTCGACTCTTGGCTGAGATATCTGCTAGGGGCCGGCATGCTGAAGCTTGTTGGTGCTTTCATGCTAAGTATGACAGGTGGGTTAATGGATTCAATTAATATCATTGCGCATAGAGTCCAGCAAGAAGCTGCGGCGGGGACGGTTGATTCATACTCGGGCGATATTGTTCTGTTTTCATCCTTGTTTCTTGTTGCAATATTGTGTTCACTTCTTATGGCGCAGGTACCAAGTATTGCCTCGGGTCTCTTGGCCGGAAGCGCTGGTGGGGCTGGTTTTAGCAGCATGCGAGGAGTTACACAAACCATTGGTGCTAGGGCTGGACAAGGAGCGGCCGGTGCTGCCGGTTCCGCAGCAGCTCACGGTGGGCGCTGGGCATACGACAAAGCATATGGTGAGAAGCGTGCTGCTAGAAAGGGTGCTGAGCATGCTGTGGAGGGTTTTAGTAACAGTGGAAAGCATTTCGGAAGCCAGCGCACTCAGAATGCCTACATTCGTGCAAATGCTCAAGAAAGGGAGGTGCAGACCGCGTTGCGCAACATGGAACGCAGGGATCAGAGGTAGTTAAACTTACGTATGAAGGGCTCTTGACAGAGGTGGACTCCGTGATAATTTGGAACCAGTGATATTCATGGAGTTCTCAATGAAACAAGTTAAACATTTTATCAACCAACTCACAGACACTTTTGTAAGACTGGTTTTTGGCTTGCTTGCAACTGTAGGCTCAGTTTTGCTTGCCGTGGCTCTTCTTGTTACATGGCCACAGAGCAAAGAGCCATATACATTCAAAGTACTTGGTGGAATTGCACCGGAATCAAAGATACTTATTTATGTCAGCGCATATATTCTTGCACTGCATTTGTTTCGATTTATTGAAGCAAAGAAGATTGTAAAGAGAGAAGGTGCTACGAATGGTAAAGGCAATCTTGGAAGTGATTGCTTTGGAGTATTTGTCCCAGCAACATCAATGGCGTTTGGAGCGTTTTTCATTCTTTGGGGAGCTTTGGCAGACAAAGCTCCTGCAACAAATTACTGGCTAATTAATATTTTTCTTGGTTTGGCATTTACAGGTTGGTTGATTGATGCTATTAGTTGGTATTACGGATTTGAAGTTTCAACCAAAATGCGCATGTCAATCAACCATGTTGATGGAAAAAAAGAGGCCATGGTTGTTGCAAGGAAAGAGAAGTCACTGATTACCTTTGTTGATATCTTGGGTAACAAAGAAATCAAACGTCGTCTGTTGGATGCTGCCCGCGCCATTACTGCCTCGAAGGCTACTGCGAGTCGGAATGGGATTCTCTTGCACGGTGAACCAGGTAATGGTAAAACAATCTTTGCTGAAGCCCTAGCTGGCGAATTGAAGCTACCTATTCTCAAACTTACCCACAGCGACGTTGCAAGTCGTTGGGTGGGGGAGCGCACAGAGAAGATCAAGGCTGCGTTTGACCAGGCCATTCGTTCACAGCCCTGCGTCTTCTTTATTGATGAAATCGACAGCTTCATCCCTGATCGCTCGAGTTCATCTACGCAGACCAAGGAAGACACCGATGTCGTCAACTCTCTGCTGACTCTGTTGGTTGATATCCGCAAGCACAAGGTTGTGGTGATGGCGGCTACCAACTACATTGATCGCTTGGACGGTGCTGCGGTACGGGAAGGTCGATTTGACTTCAAGGTCGAAATCACACCCCCTGACGAGGAAGCACGGGTTGGTCTACTGACCTCTGGTTTGGAGCGAAATGTCAAGAAAGTATCGGTTGACCCCGAGACCATTCAGAACGTGGCCAACCGCTGGAACGGCTTCTCTGTGAAGCGCATCTTGGCAGTAACAGAAGAATTGCCGTCTTACATCAGTGAGTTGAAAGAAACCGGGACAGTAAAGACAAAGCTGGAGTACGAAGACTTCATGGCTGCACTGCGCCGAATCCAAGGCCGTCGTGGTTCGACACCGGAGAACGTCAAGCCTATGTCGGACTTGATCTTGCCTGAGGTCACCAAGGAAGCTCTTGGCATGCTGTCGAGCCGTTTGCTTGATCCACAACGTGTGGAACGCCTTGGAGGCACCCTGCCTACTGGCGTGCTCTTCTATGGCCCTCCCGGTACCGGTAAGACGGCCGCTTGCAAGGCACTCGCGAAAGAAGTCGACTGGGCATTTCTCATCGCTACGGGCACTGACTTGGCACGCAATCCGAAAGAATTGGATAAGCTGTTTGCCCAGGCCAAGGAATTGCGTCCTTGCATCGTCTTCATTGATGAAGCTGACGACCTGATCCGTTCGCGTGAGTATTCAAACAATACAGAAGCTACAAACAAGTTGCTGACGATCATGGATGGCGTGAATGACCGTGTGCGCGACGTGGTGTGGATTGCTGCTACCAATCACCCTGATCAGATTGACCAAGCGCTACTGCGTGGTGGTCGGTTTACAGAGAAGGTTGAGTTTGTACGTCCAGACGAAAGCCAACTGGCCTCGCATGTCGGCAAATGGCTGCAGACCCGCAATATTGCTCTGTCGCCAGCTTTCAGCGCCCAAGATGTGGCTGAACTGGTCGGTGACGAAAGCATCGCGAATTTGGAAGCCGTGCTTCAGTACGCGGTCAACCGTGCAATTTCCAAATCTGTTGGTAACCAGCGACTGGAATTGACTGCGACAGACATCAAGATTGGAGCAAAGATGGTTTTGGGGGCCGCTTGCTGAAATTGAGTTTGAATCGACAGCTTGCTGCTGCGGTGGTAGGCTTTTTTGCGGCCTTTGGAGTCCATATGACTGCACTGGCGCAGGCATCCGGTGAGGCTGCTGTAGCTGTAGGGCCTCGGCAACCGGATGACTGCGTTACCCAGGCCGCGACCTACCACTCGGTTAGCCCTTGGATTCTTCGGGCAATTATTCAAGTCGAGTCCAGTTTTAACCCTAATGCTTTGAATAAGAACAACAACGGGACGGTTGATGTTGGTATCGCACAAATTAACTCGATGCATTTCAAAGAGCTTGGCAAGTATGGCATTGGTCGACGTGAGCTTATGGATGGGTGCATTTCGAGCTACGTTGCCGCATGGCATCTGCGGAAACAAGTCGTTGCGTATGGGAACACATGGTTTGCTGTTGGGGCATATCACTCTGCGACCAAGTGCTACAACGAGCGGTACACGGGACTTGTCTGGAATGTCCTTCTGAAGTGGGGTGTAGTGAATGGGCCAAAGGCCAGACCGGTATCTATGGCGGCGTGCGCGCCCAACAAGGTCTCTGCGAAAACCGCATCAAAAAGTCAGACAAAAGAACCATCCTTGCTTGCCTTTGACTGAACGAAAACTTTAATCGGCCCTTTTATTGGAAGAGACTCATGAGTGTGACTGAATCCACAGTGGAAGCAAAAATTACATCTACTTCTGCTGAAGTGTTAGCGATTCTTGGGCAGATTTTGGCAATGCCTGAGAAACAGCGAACAGCACTTGCAAGGGCTTGGGGTGCGATGGATAGTTCTATCGCAGGTGAATATTCTCAGAGCAACAACAACATTGATCATTACGATCAACAACCAGGTGTCGTCGATCAAACAGCAATTTCGGAACTCACCGAGTGGATACAAGCGCAAGCAAGCCTACAGCCACGTGAACGTATTGACAGGCTGGAGTTGGCGATGGCAAATGAAAGCGAAGATTGGCCGATTCCCATACTGAATGCAGAAATCACCAAAATCAAAAACGCACATCCATGGCTGGCAGCTGAGTTGGCAGTTGTAAAGTATGCCTACGAACATCCTGTGCTTATTACAGTTGCACTAATTGGGTTCGGCTTGAGCCTATATCGAATTGGAAAGTCAGTTTTTACTCTTGTGTTTTAACTTTTTTTTGAAAGACTAAAAATGAATTTTGTGAGAGCATCATTATTGAGTGTCGTCCTTGGTGCAACTTTATTGATGACGGGATGCTTCGAAAGTGAAGCCGATAAGCAGATCGCAGCTGCAAAGAAAGCTCAGTTATTTGAAAACATGTTTAACCGCGGCCGGGAAGAACGGTACTGCGACTTTTTGCATAGAGACTTGAAGGAACGTGCAACTTGTTGGAAAGAGAAGGACATTAAGTGGAAAGGTATACCTTCTGCATATGAGGGTGAACCACCTACAGGTGTTGTTCGATCAACTGAAAGATATCCAGGTACTGATGCACCAAAAGTACCGTTGCTGTAAGTCAAGGCATCTGACTCTGCCCTTGAAAAACAGACCCCATAATTGAACGAAAGGGGCGCGATGGACCGTTCATTCATCAGCTCCGTTAGGATCAGGTGATAGCACTTCGAAAAGCCTGTGTAGCCTCTTGACAGGGGAATAGCCTATGGTAATTTGAAGTACCGAAACAACTAAGTCATTTGAAAATGAAACGAACTACCGCTCTTATCGCTACTACTGTTGCAACTATCGCACTGACAGGGTGCTTCATCCCTGAAAAGTTCACCGCTTCCGTGAAGATGGCCAGTGATGGTGGTTACAGCTACCAGTATCGCGGTCTGACCGCCTTTGTTCCAGCGCTCCTGGAAATGCAGAAATCCAAGTCTGGCCTAAGCTCCAAGCAAGAGCACGACCTCCAATTGCAGACCGAAAAGTTGAGCAAGTCACCCGACGTTCAGAAAGCAACTTACACCGGCAACGGCCGATATGACTTTGTCATCGGTGGTGCTCGCAAACCAGGTCAGTCTGCGAACGTTTTGGATGCCTTTCACGTCTTCACTGACAAAGAAGGCTTGATCAACATTACATCGGTGGGGTTGAAGCCTGCTGACAAAGCAGAACTCCAGAAACTTGGTTTGCAAATCGATGGCAAGTTGGAAGTCACGCTGCCAAAAAATGCGGAGGTTGTATCCAGTAACGCTACGTCCACGCCTACCTTCTTCGGGCTGTTCGGCACCTACGCATGGAAGATCGGCTCCATTGAAGAGCGTCCCATGATGAAAATTCGCTTGCGCTGAGAAAGGGGCTCAATATGTCGGGGTTGGTTAAATCGTTGAGCACGCTGGGATGGCATCTGGCGAAATTGCACATGCGCATTGCCATTGGCTCCCCAGCGTATGAGGAAATGAAGGATGGGTTCTCGACCTACATGACATTTCTGTTCATGACAGCGTTAACTGGCCTTCCTCTCGTTTTCATTGGCTCTGCTGATTCGGACCTAATGGATTGGAAAACGCAGCTGTATTGGTTGAGTTTTGTGGTTGGACCGATGATCTTCATTGAATTCATCGCCAAGCCTCTTACGCCTTCTGCTTGTATGTTCCCAGCCAGTTTGTTCGGGGCATGCACAGTAGTGAATGCCGTGTCGCTTGCGCTCTGGTTCCTCGGCGTAGTCAATGTCCCACTGGGCATGGCCACAATCGCGGCTGAAATTGTTTTGTGGATCTTTTGT
This sequence comes from Sideroxydans sp., assembly GCA_036170995.1. Lineage (GTDB taxonomy): Bacteria > Pseudomonadota > Gammaproteobacteria > Burkholderiales > Gallionellaceae > Sideroxyarcus. The sequence goes on from JAVHQF010000147.1 coordinate 45,855, forward strand.
TACTTGACTTATCGTCGCCAGAGTCCCAATGTACGATCCCGCGGTTACGGTCTTCACCCCGGTGATTTTTGACCAAAAAAATAGCCACCCTTGGGTGGCTATTTTTATGCTGACCTGGCCATGAAGCCCATCAAGCGGTCTCCATTGCGGTAGGTTAAGACAAAGTTACGAATAACACGGTCTTGCAGTTTAAGCAGACTTCGGAAACACAAGGCTGCCAAGATCATGCCTGTGGTACCCGTTAGGGTTACCCATTTACCTCCTGTTGGTAGCCCCACATAAAGTAGAAGCAAACCCAGGCAAAACAAGCCAAAACTTCCCATGGCCATTTTGGCGACCATGCGGCCCAACTCGTTAATTTGATGAATTGTGTTGATTCTGCTCATGTGGATTCTCCAATAGAAAAACCAGTTCACAGAGTCGCCCGAAGGGGAACGCTGTTCCCCGGTCGGGTTGATAAGGCTGACAGTTGTCAGCAAATTGCGATTAAACGCAAAGTGCATGGATTGTATCGCCAGCATGCACCTTTGTCTTGTTGTTGCCACCAGCTCCAAAGGTCCTGGGGATTTCATGCCTCAAATTCTTTTGGTCCATTCGAGCAATGCACGGTTTTCTGTTTGTTGTTCGGGGACAAAAAAAGAATCTGACATCTACGATTCCTTCACTACTGTAGGAAATACTGATGGGATTCTTTTCAAGGAAAACAGCCAAACAGCCAAAGGCCAAGGGTAACAGTGACCTTCGTCATCAACCCAACACTCCAACCTCTGTTTATGAGGATGGGGCAAACAAATTTGCAGAAATATACGGGTCGTCCATGGTTAATTCCGGACGATTCTTTGTCATTTCTGTGGTCTCTCTTCTACTTGCGATAACGGCAGTCGGGGCAGTCATGGTCCTGACCCCTTTGAAGGAAGTCATTCCTTACGTGATTGAGGTCAATGCTGGATCTGGGTTGGTGAATAAGCCAATCGAGGTGCAGAAGATTTCCCCAAACATCGCTGTTGTTAAGGCCGAACTGGCACGTTGGGCTGAGGCCGTCTACACGATCGACCCTCTGCGTACAAATGACTTGTTCAAGTACGCGAACGTCCGTTCACGCGGCAAGGCCATCGCGCAGTTCTCCGAATTTCGAGCCCGTGAACAAGTCTTCGCACGCCTACAACGTGAAGCCGGCCTGGTCCGCGAGGTCAAAGTTTCGTCAGTGGATGCAAGTCAAACTGGTGTCGCATTCATTTTTCTGAAAACGCTGGAACGCACAGGCAATCAGAGTGTGGAGGACAGCAAACTCAAACGCTACCGGTTGACGCTCCACTATCAACTTGATTCACCGCGTGAGGAGGCTGCTTTGCTGGCCAATCCGCTCGGTTTGTATGTGAACTTTTTCAACGAAGCCGAAGAAAGGGCCAACTGATGAACATTCGGCATTTAGCGTTAGTTTCCGCAATCTCCTTGGCAGGTTTCATGGGGATAGCCCATGGTGAACTGATCGCAACACCATTGACTGGTGACACTCGCCTCGTGCAATTCACCTATGACGAAGACAACACCTTCCTTGTGTTGGCAAAGCCGAAGGCGGTCACCCATTTGCAGTTTGCTGCAGATGAAATGCTCCAGTCAGTGGCTTCGGGTGATACGGCTCAGTGGGAGTTGACTCCGACAAAGAACCGCAAAAACCTCTTCATCAAACCGAAGTTCGAGGGGATTGAAACCTCAATGACGGTAATCACCGATAAGCGCACATACCAGTTCGTGCTTCGTTCGACTGCCGACGGAAAGAAGTGGTATCAGCGGGTGTCCTGGATGTACTCGTCCAGTCTGGTTCTTGAGCAAGATGCACTCCTTGAGACCAAGGCGAATGTTCCGATGCCTGGATCATTGCCTGACCCAGTTACAACCGGTGGAATTCGTCCTCTTCAGCCGGCATTCAATCTTCCACCTGTGAATCAGGGCGGTGGAAGCGCCTCCACATTGAAGCCCGATTCGCTGCATTTCAATTACACGATCGATGGTGAGGCCGCGTTTAAACCAACACAAGTTTTTGATGATGGCAAGTTTACCTACCTGCGCATGCCACAGGATGTCCAGGAACTACCAGCGCTTTTCTCCGTAATCGAGGCGCAAGATTACTCGCTGGTGAATTACACCGTAGATGGAAGTTACATGGTCGCACAGCGACTGCTTGAAACGGCCGTACTAAAGCTAGGCAAAACCGAAGTTCGCGTCACCAAAGTGCAGCCCACCAGCGGCTTTATGGGGTTCTTGCGCGGGGGCGGTAACAAATGAGCGTTTCTGATAAGTCAATTATTGACCCGGAACCGACCAAGCCCGGTATTCCAATCAAAAAATCGACGCTGGGTGCTATCGCTGCAGTGGTAGTTGGGAGTGCATTTGTGAGCGCACTTCTACTCGACTCTGGTGCGCCTACACCTACTCCTGTCGCACCCCCAGAATCGAAGTCGTCGGACGCGACACAAGACTCTGGCTCCAAAGTCGCAATTGATGAAGAGTTGAAGAAGGCTAAGCAAGCTGCTGACGAAGAAGATCGGAAAAAGGGAATAGTCAAACCAGCACAGTCTGCTCAACCAGGCACACCAGCTACGCAACAGACGAACCCCGCCGGTGTGCAGCCCATCGTGACGGCCGCCGGCGTTGGTCAAAGTCCGCTCCCACCCGGTGTGCGTCGTGACAATCAAGACGGTGCGTTTTACGACAAGGCTTTGTCAAAAGGGACTCCTTCCTCGCGTAGTGGTTCTGTCACAGGCAATGGCCGGGGAGGTGCTGACGATTTTGAGATTGAAGCACAGGTACGTGGCGCAAAGTCGCTCGCCTTTGATGAAAGTGGTGGGTCTTCAGCAATTGCCCAAGGCGCTCAAACTGCCGTGTTACTGTCTGGATTACCTGCGGGTAATACTGTGCAGCGTGCCCTATCTTCGCTCCCTGATCTTGTCTCTGGGGCAGCTACACAAGCACCAAGCGCTTCCATTCAGACTTCGATGGATCGAATGCTCGGGAATCTTCGCACGGCACAAGGGGGGGGCTCTGGTCGCACCCCAGGCGGCGGAAATGGCAACGTGGGTTGGGTCAATGAGTATGCATCCGGTGCCGGACAAAGAAACGCCGAGACCATCAAGTCATACCCTACAAGCTCGCCGTACACCCTCCATCAAGGTAAGGTCATTCCAGCGGTCCTTGGACGTCAGATTAATTCCGATTTGCCTGGCGAGATTACTGCCTATGTCGTGACAAACATTTACGACAGCTTAGGCAATGGCGCACTCCTGATTCCAAAGGGCTCGGTCCTTGCCGGACGATACAACTCTGAGGTCAAACCAGGCCAAGAGCGTGTCCTCTTTGCATTCAACAGACTGATCATGCCAAATGGGCATAGCTTTGATCTACCTGGTGCCCAAGGATCTGATCTTGCTGGTGCATCTGGCATTTTGGGTGATGTGAACAACCATTTTTTCAAGATGTTCAGTGCCAGCTTCTTCACAGCTTGGCTCACGGATCGTGTAACACCCCAAACGACCACCAACGGTTTGGCTGGAACAACTACATCCGTGTCCCCTGCGGGTCAAGTTTTGGTGGACGTGAGCAAAACCATTCTTGATCGCAATCGTTCTATCCCTCCGACCATCACCGTCGACCAGGGAACGCGCATCAATGTTGAAGTCAAAAAGGACATGGAATTTTCAGGTCCATACAACTGGAGCACAAAATGAAAATCGCAAAACTATCAGTTGTGAGTGCCGTCTGCGCACTCGTTATTGGGGTAACACCATCTGCTATTGGTTCGGCAACTCAACGCGTTGGGCAGTACGACTTCACGTACTTTACAAGCGGCGAACAGCGTGCAACGCCCGTTCAAGTTTTTGACGACGGCAAAAACACCTACTTTCAGTTCCGAGCTGGAGAGGCGATTCCAGCAATCTTCAACAACAAAGACGGCAAAGTGAACTTGATGGTTCCTTTCTTTGAGGGGCCATACATTCGTGTCCAAGAAACATCTGGTCGTTTTACGCTCCAACTGGGTCGGGCCCAAGCCCAGGTTGTGTACGGTGGTACTGGACGAGAAGACACTCCAAAAATTGATGCTGTAAATCGCGATGGAATGCGTATAGCTTATACAGGTGATGGCTATCCGGCAAACCCCAACGTCAAGTTGCTTGCCTCCTTGGGCCCTACGCTGGCGATGACTTCTGGTGATGCATTGGAAGCTAATTCTTATGCCACACCAGCAAAGGGTGATCGCGTATCTTGGAAGGAAAGTGAAACAGAAGTTTCCGAGCGTCAGGTCTACTTCGTTGCAGGCACTGCCGCGTTAGGGCCCCAAGCCAAGAAAGCACTCAGCAGTATGACATCAGAGGCTAAAGGTGCAACAACGATAACCATCATTGGCCGTGATGACTCTAGCGAAAAGGAAGGGCTGGAGAAGGCCCGGGCAATAAATCTCCGGGATGCTCTTGTAAAAATGGGAGTCAGCGCTCAAAACATCACTGTGAAGATCGGTGTCATGGGCACACCAAAGAATAAGTTGTGGCCAAGTGACATCCTAATTCAACGGGTTGTCCCAACTGCAATTTCGCGTCCTAACGATTCCAAATCTGAGAAGACGGCATACGTCCAGTCGAACCTGGATAACCTGATTCGATCCGGTGTACTGACTCGCGAGCAAGCCAGCGCAATTCTGCGTAGAGGTGCTGACGGCCGTACTGACACTGCAGCGACAAATCCAGTAGTCACTCAGCCGCCAGCGAATTTGGAAGTCCCTCCAGCAGGGTTCGACTTCAAAGCCTTAGACAAGACCATCTCAGGAACCATTCGGAGATGGGCAAGTGCCACCAACTACCAAGTTGTTTGGGACGCTGCACCTAGTGCGGATGCATCAGTGACAGGCGATGCAGTCATTGCGGCTGCATCCATGAAAGAAGCACTGGACAAAGTGGTGACTGCCTTGCAGCGCAAAGGCTACGACATCCAGGCAACCGTTTACAGCAATCGTGTGGTTCGTTTTACCGGGGGGACAAAGTGATTAAACAAGCGATGAAACTTTCACTGCTCGCAGTGAGTATGAGTGCGGCGCTGTCAGCAGCTGCGCAGAACGGGGTCAAGACTGTTGACACCCCTTACGTTTCAGAAATCAACGTCAAACCTGCCGTGGGCGAAATTCCCGTCAAGAACGCTGGTGCTGTTGAGGATGTTATTGGTGCAAACCCGTTCACATCTCTGGCTGCAGGTAAGGCCATTTCCACCCAGTTGCAACAGTTGGGATCCGCAAGTGGATGGCAGTTGATTTGGGAGGCAGCAGATTTCAACGTCGAGCAGAAGGTCGCCGTAAGCAGCGATTTTGTGAAGGCAGTTACCACCATCATCGAATCAGCCAATCTGAGTGGAATCCGCCTTAAAGCGACGTTTTACAAGGGCAACAACATCGTGCGTATCACGGAGTTCTAATTTATGAAAAAGACAATTCTGGCTCTCACAATCACTTCCGTACTTGCTGGTTGCTCCACAACAGCTCTCGACAAAGTCGAATCCAAGGTCGGAGATAAACGCGAGCTGGCCGAACGTGAGTTGGCACGTCCCGTAGTCTCTGAACCATCACCAGTTTCGTTCTTGGATGGCAGCTTTGTGCCAATGCGAAAGATGGAACGTCAAGACTACACAGCCGAACAACGCGCCATTATGGGTCTGGAAATTGAGACAAATCGTAGTTTTCAAAATCTGAATGAAATCGCCGGATGGTTGTCCTCTGTCACCAATGCTCCAGTGTTCCTGAACCCTGAACTGATGATGGCCACTCAGGCCCAGACTGGACAACCGGCTGCGCCCATGGCAGCTGCGCCTATGGCAATCGCTATGCCTGGGCAACAGCAAACCCAGATTCAAACTGGTATCGCTGGAAAGCCCTTCACCGTCGTGTATTCGGGACGCGTGGCTGGGTTCTTGGATATGGTTGCTGCCAACTACGGCATCTACACGAAGCTGGAAGGACGCAACATCCGCTTCCTGCTGACAGATTCTCGTACGTTCCGTATCAAAGCACTGCCTGGTGATACCCAGCTGACGAGCATTGTTGGATCGGTTTCCAACTCTAATGGCTCCAGCTCGGGTAACACAAGCTTATCTACATCAAGCGGCTCTTCATCAAATACTACAGGAGTGACGTTTTCCGGTATGTCGGTATGGGCCGGCATCGATGCGGGAATAAAGCAACTCCTTACACCCAATACAGGTAAGGTTGCAGTGTCCCCAAGCACAGGGACAGTGACTGTCACTGATACGCCGCGTGTATTGGAACAAGTTGCTTCGTTTGTCCGTGAACAAAATGCAGCACTAGGACGACAAGTGTCTGTAAACGTGCGTGTCTTGTCTGTTGAAGTCAATGATGGTGACAACTATGGCATCAACTGGAATGCTGTCTACAACAATTTGACCACTAACGTTGCGTTCAAGATAGCGTCCGCTTTGCCCGTGGCTGCTAGTGCTGCTCAGTTCGTTGTTCAGACATCGACTCCTAGCGCTAATAACTGGGGTGCTGCATCCGGTGCGATCATTTCGGCCCTGTCAACTCAAGGTCGAGTGTCCGAGCTGACCTCTGCAACGCTGGTTACTTTGAATAATCAGCCCGCCCCAGTCAACGTTGGCCGTCAGATTTCCTATCTGGCTTCCAGCTCTACAACTCAGGCCGCCAATGCTGGGACAACCACATCGTTGACACCCGGGCAGGTACAAACTGGTTTTTCCATGGTGCTGATTCCCCACATCATTGACGGAAAAGAGATTTTGATTCAGTCCTCAGTCAATTTGTCGTCGCTTTTACAGTTGGCCACTATTACCTCTGGTGGATCGAGCATTCAGTCACCTGATATTTCAACATCGAACTTCATTCAACGCGTGCGGATGATGTCCGGTGATACTTTGGTAATGGCTGGCTTTGACCAGGACAAGTTATCTGCCGTGTCCAACGGTGTTGGTGAAGCAAAGAATACGCTCTTCGGTACGCGTGACTCCAGTGGCAAGCGCACCATGCTTGTCATTCTCTTGCAACCTACCGTTTCGATTTAAGACCATGCGCGTCTTTGACCTAGAAAACGGTAAGCGACCAATTTCGGTCGTTGCTGGGCTGACATGGCATCCATTGGTGCCTGACAACTTCAAGCGGGAACTGAAGCCACTTTCGATCGATTTGGCTGCAGATCTCTATGTCTACCGCAAGTCCAACAAATCCATGGTGGGCTTCGCAAAGTCAGAAGATGGAGCGAAGGCTGGGCAGATACCAATCGCCTTAGCGATTGCGCAATGCCTAGATGAAGAGTCGGAGCCAACAAATGCACTGGTGGCTGTAGAAGTTCCAGATTCAAATGCGAGCGGCGAACCGGCCTACCTCTACGTTCTGATTCGCGATGGATTTATTCTTGCTGATGGTGACCAAGTTGGAAATGAAGATCAGATCCGGACAAGGTATCTCTCTGACTTGTCTGTTTCTGGTTGGGACTTGTTGATTGCGCCAGAGCACTGGAAGGTCAATAAGGCGACAAGCCGGGATCTGATGTCGTTCCTTCCGAAAAAGAATTCGAAGATCAAGATTCCGACATCATGGAGACTGAAGCCAGTTAACGTGTCCATAAAGAGCGCGATCATCACTACGGTCCTGATCGCGGTTCTTGCAACAGTTGGATATGTGGGTCTAGACCATTGGAAGAAGGCAGAAGCCGCCAAACTCAAAGCCCAAATTGCAGCTCAACAGGCCGCGGCTGAGGATGCAGCTCGACAGAAGAATCTTTTAAGGGAACCATGGCAAGACTTGCCTCGCGCATCCTTGTTTATGTCGTCCTGCAATAGTGCTCTGCGCCGAGTCGGAGTTACTGCCGGCAACTGGAGTATGGGCGGATTTGTTTGCGAAAACCGTCTCCTGACCATTAAGTGGGAGCGAGCCGGTGGCAGTGCACTTGTAAGTCACTTGAAGGCGATGTATCCAAATGCTGTGTTGAGTTCCGATGGAGCCTCAGCGACTGTCACTTCCAGAGTGCAGATGCCAGCACCCACGGTTAAAACGGGCGAGATTCTCCAGACAGTTGAAACGCGCACCGAAGCATTTCGCGATGCGAAACTGAGGTATGGGATTGCAGTTTGGTTGCCAACCAAGTCTGATGCTCCCCAAAGCCCTCAACCGAATACGCCGCCACAAGCACAGCAAATGTCCTGGACGTCATTCGATGTCGTGGCCGAGTCACAGCTTTCTCCACATTCGACAGTAGACGCTCTTGACGCACCAGGATTCCGTATTACAAAAGTTGAAGGCAAGCTCAAAGGCGGGCTCATTAATTATCAATTGAAGGGCATCCAATATGCGAAACCATAAAAGCAAACTCACTCTGACCATCGTTTTTTCCATGCTGAGTTCGACCAGCTTCTCACAAACAACAACAGCGGAAGAACTGCAGCAACTCGCAGACCGTACTGCTGTTCTTGAAGCACAGCTCAAGGCCGTAGAGTTAGAGAACAAAGTACAACAGCAAACCAATGAGTTGGCTGCTCGCGGTACTGCAGCACGTCGTTCGGCTACTGCACTGGGAAGCGAGTCTGACTATGGCACGCCAACTGTTTCCTACGTTGAAGGTGTTAAGGGCGCTTTGGAAGCCGTTCTTTTGTACCGAGGCAACGTTCGTCAACGCGTGAAGGAAGGTGATGCTGTGTATGGTGCCGTCGTAAAGAAGATTTCGCTAAATGAAGTCGTTCTGCTCGACGTTAAGTCACGTTCCAATGTGCGCCTTCAATTCGGTACTGCACCTGTGACTCATGATTCGTCCACTCAGTTAGGCGGCATTCCTACAGTGTTGCCACCTGGAATGCCACGATAAAAAGGTGCCGATATGGCTACAAATTCATTCCAAGATACGCAGTTTCAGACAGAGGAAACGCTTGATCAGGTCGTGATGTTGGACGAGGTTGAGAATGTGATCTTGATTTCGCAGGATCATACTTTTCAACCTTACGTTAGGTCTGCAATTTCTCGAATCAAGTCATCCCATAAGGACTTAAATCTGACGGAAAAGTACGTTGGAATGGATGAAATTGAGAAGTTCCGCGCTAGTGGCGTTAACCAAAAGAGAAACGAGGGTATCAGTAAAACTGAAATGCAGCAATACGCTGCGACCCTCTTTACCCGCGCTGTGGCGATGAAGGCATCCGACATCCACATCCGAGTTTCTGAGCGTGGTCATTGCCAGGTGCTGTTTCGTATCCACAACGATTTGACCGTGATCGAGCAGCATCCCTACACCTGGGGTCATGCTCTGTGCTCCACCATTTATGTTGCAATGGCTGACGTTTCTGACCCGACATTTGAAGAGCGCAACCGTCAAGATGCCCGAATCGGGGACCGGAGCAAGTTGCCAAGGGGTTTGGACGGCATTCGTATTGCCACAACACCCATGGTTGACGGATTCGTCATGGTCTTGCGTATGCTTTATGACGCTGCCGGTGCATCAAATGATTTGAAGGAGTTGGGATACAACGCTAACCAAGTTTCCCGCGTTGCATTCATGAAACGTCGCCCCACAGGTCTCAACATTGTTTCGGGCCCAACTGGTTCTGGTAAGTCAACGACCTTACAGCGGACCCTCTCTTCCCTAATCGAAGAAACCAAGGGGACGAAGCACATCATTACCGTGGAAGATCCTCCGGAATACCCAATTCCTGGAGCTGTCCAAACACCCGTTACCAACGCGTCTACGGAAGAACTCCGTGCTGTCGCGTTTCAGCAGGCTATCAAGGGTGCCATGCGCGTTGACCCAGACGTGATCATGATCGGGGAAATTCGTGACACGCCATCAGCTAGGCTCGCTTTCCAAGCGGCCATGACCGGACACCAAGTTTGGTCGACACTTCACTCGAACGGTGCATTCCACAGCATCGATCGACTGGTTGACTTGGGCGTGCCTCTTGCTCTGATGACCGATCCAGCAATCCTTTCAGGCTTGATCTGTCAACGCCTGCTCAAGACTCTGTGCGACTGCAAGCGACCTCTCAAGACCATGTTTGAGCACTACAAAGAACATCGCCCAAACTTTGAAGAAGATCAAATCCGTCTATCAAGCGTTCTTGACCTTGATGATGTCTACGTGCAAGGACCTGGATGTCCAAATTGCAACAACACCGGCATCAAGGGACGCACGGTTGTAGCCGAGGTTGTGGTCACAGACAACACCATGATGCAGCTCATCAATGCTGGAAAGATTGGTGATGCCGTCGAGTACTGGAAGCGTGAACACAAAGGCATGACGATGGTAGAGCATGCAATCTTGAAGGCATCAAAGGGCCTTGTAGACCCATTCTTGAGCGAGTCGATTGTCGGACCCCTTGATGGAGGGAAAGCCTTCCTTCAACACGCAACACTACCTAAGGCCTGACCCATGGACCTCAAAAATATTGAGCGTAACTTGAACCGTTACTTGTTCAAATCCGATACCAATAGTCGGATCAAGTTGTGGCGCAAGCTGAGTAAGCTGTTGAGTGATGGCATCCCAATCGTTCCCGCTTTGGATGAACTCAGGAACGTGCGCTTGAAAAAAGACCCTACCTACTTTGCTTTAAAGGAGTGGGCTGCAGTGATGAAGAACGGCAAACGCTTTTCTGATGCTGCATCCGAATGGGTGACCACCGAGGAGGGGATGCTTTTGATGGCAGGGGAGCAGGCTGGCACCATCGCGCAGTCGATGCAATCCGTAATTAAGGTCACAAAAGCCAAGCAAAACATCAAAAGTGCGGTGTTGAACGGGATCGCATACCCCACTTTCTTATTTATTCTTGCCTTCGGGGTGATGTTCATGTTCAGCCACAAGATCATCCCAGTATTTGCAAAGGCGGCAAGGAGTGATAACTGGGTGGGAATGGCAAGAACAATGATCGACGTTTCTGCATTTTTGCAAGTCTGGTTTGTGTGGATGGTTGTGGCCGTTATCCTAATGATCGGAGCCGTCTTCATATCAATGCCACTCTGGTCGGGGCCATCCAGGACTTTCTTCGACCGATATCCACCCTACAGCATTTACCGCATTCAACAGGGGGCATCTTGGTTGATCGCCATGTCGGCTCTGATCCAGGCAGGAGTTCGAATTGAGTCTGCTATGGAGCAGTTGATGAACAAGTCTTCCATCTGGGCAAAGGTCAGGATTTTTGCTGCCCTCAGAGGGATGAAGTCAGGCAAGAACCTCGGTGCGGCTTTAGTTCAAACCAAATACGAGTTCCCTGATCGCGAAATCATTTCTGACATTCAAATCTACGCAAACAAATCCGGCTTCGATGAAGCGCTCAGGATGATTGGTGACGAATGGATCACAGAGTCTGTGGAACGTATTCAGGAAATGATGGGAAAAGTGTTTGGTATCTCTCTCATTTTCGCGGGGGGAGTAATTGCATTCATGGTGTCCGGATTGTTGGCCATGCAAATGCAACTCTCCCAACTTATGCAACACGCTGGTCGTTAAGGAGGAAATGTACAAAGAACAAGGCCTTCAAACAAACAGTAATCAGCTTTTCATCGCACATCAACAAAAAGGAAATCTTATGACCACCAATCTGTACAAATTCGCACGCGCTTCCCGCCAGGCAGGCATGACTCTCATCGAAATTATTGTTGTCCTCGCAATTGGGGCTTTGATCATTGGTGGCGCATTGTCCCTGTACTCCAATGCGTCATCTAGCCAGGCGAGCAACCAGTTGAATTCTGATCTGACAGCAATTCGAGCTTCTGTGAAGTCTGTTTATTCCACACAAGGTGGTTACGGGGCCGCAAGCCTGAACAGTGTTCTGATCAATGCCAAAAAAGTACCGACAACCATGTCCGTTTCTAGCACAACAATCAATCACGCCCTCAATGGGACACTGACTGTCACCGGTGCTACAAGCAACTTCAGCATGTCAGTTACTGCGATTCCAACAGAAGTTTGCGTTGCTCTGTTGTCTGCGGCAAGTGGTTACGTTTCCATCCAAGTCGGTTCCAACGCGGCACGGACAACTTTCCCGATCTCGCCGTCCGCTGCTTCAACTGATTGTGCAGCAGCTGCGACACAGACAATCGTCTTCACTGCGACTTGATCTGATACCAGCAATGCTTAAAACAGTCCCCTTCTCCGACATCTACCTTGGTGCGGATAGCGCTCTCGTTTCTGGTGTTCCCAATACGTCAGATCCTGTGCCTTTAGGGCCTGAGCATGATGCAGAGGTGAAAGAACTTCGCGCAAAGTGTCTTCATGAACTGGAGACACATTGCCGAGAGGATTTCCCTCTTCGACATTGCGACATTGGGTATCGCGTCTCAGTCATTCACTCGTTGACTGAAATTGTTTTTGTTTTGCGACGATTTGCTGATTCGGTCCCAATGCTTGAAAACATGGGGGTTCACAAGCGCATTGTTGAAAACCTCATGACACCAAAACTAACCGGCTTGATTATTGTTGCAGGTGCGTATGGGCAAGGGAAAACAACCACTGCTTCTTCAGTTGTGGTATCGAGGCTCAGCAAATTTGGCGGCGTGGCCGTTACAGTTGAAGATCCTCCAGAAATGCCACTGCATGGTAAGCATGGGGAAGGGGTTTGCTATCAGACCTGGGTCGAGAAGGGCGGGTTTGCAAGCGCATGCAGGCAAGCGACCCGTTGGGCACCCAGCATCATTTTCCTCGGTGAAATCCGAGATGGTGAAACCGCTATTGAAGCATTGCGAGCAAGTGTGAACGGTCGCCTCGTTATTGCCACTACGCACGCTGAGAATCCCATCATGGCGATCGACCGTATTCATGCTCTGGCATCTGGGATAGGGGGTACGTCCTCTGAAGATATCTCGCATTTAATGGCTGCAGGACTCACATGTGTGTTGCACCAAAAAATTGAAACACAAGGTGATCGAAAGCAACTCTTCGTCAGTTCACTTTGGATGAACGATGAAGATGCGTCTGGTATTCGCGCAACGATTCAAACAAAGCGATTCAGTCAACTGAGCTCTGTGATTGATCAACAGCGCAACCAGATGCTTACCCAGCGGACAAATCAAAAGTAGGTTTTTCTGCAATGCCATTGCTTGTCATCATTTTCAGCGTCGCATTGATGTCCGCGATGAGCGTCATCAATCTACCCCAAAAGGAAGTTGCTGCAGCTACATTCAAGGCAGACGTCAAGGCTGTCAATATGTTTGCTTACAAGATGGCTTTGAACGATTTCCTTAACTCAAATCCTGGTTTCAACGGTCAAATACCAGATGCCAGCATTACCCTGCCAACTGGCATGGTTAGAGACACTCGTTGGACTGGTGTTGTCAACAATAATGTTCTGTACGTTTTTGAGTCAACTCCATCAAATTCAAAAGGTCTGCTAGACCTCATTTACAAGAAGACAAATAACTCAATTCTGGTTGGAACGAGCAATGGTTCGTTTTTAGTGAATGCAAAAGGCTACACGACAGCCGTACCAATTCCAGTCATGACCCCGGCTGTACCTGCGGGTGCAATAGTCATTGTTGGCAGATAGCTTCAGTCGAAGATATTTTTATCGACAAGGCGTTAGGCCTTGACGTACTTCACGCTTATTGGGACAATATTTTCACTTTGCCACCTTGGCAATTTGCGCACACCATGTGCGCCTTTAACAACCTTGACGGTTACCTCCGTCAAGGCGGTGCCTGTCAATTCCGCATAGGAGTTGGTATGAGTATCATTGGATGGATTGCTTTTGGTTTAGCGGCGCTACTACTCATAGGCAAATTTATTGGATATTCATCTGGTGGCGGAGCGTCACTGGACGAAGACGATCCCAATCAGTTTGTTCAAGATGAGTTAGACCCTTGTAACCCGAACAATCTGATGCTTCGTAGTCATCATGACGATGATTTCGATGCGCCATTTTTCCATGCAAACGCTTCAGTTGAAGATTGATCTTCACTGCTGCTGCATGGTGGAATTTGCTTATGTTTTGTTTCAAGCATGACAAAGCACTTGCCCGGCCACGAGGCCATTTCATAGCCATCATTTCGATGGCACGCACCAGCTCAGCTCGGTGTTTAACCCGCGGGGATCGCATCCCTTCGGGGGCGCTTTCCGCATTTTCTTGGAGATATGTAATGAAAGCGAATATGACTCTGGGTGCTTCCAATGTTGTTAGCAACCTTCTTGCTGTGATCAGTCTTGTGATGGCTATTGGTTTTGCTCCTGGTGCTCATGCTCAATCGGGCAACGTGTACGGTGGCAACCAAGTCCAAACCCTGTCTACTGCGGAAGAGGGCGTTGTGCTGCAGGTAGCCATCAAAAGAGCTGAATCCTCTTGGCAAGCTCGCACCGGTGGTGCTACTGGCGGTGGTTTGGTTGGCGCTCTTCTTGGCAACAGCCTTGGAGGTGATTACCAGACCAAGGCCATCCTTGGTGCACTTGGTGCGCTAGGTGGTGGTTTTGCTGGTGAACGCATGGCAAATGCCGCTGGTGGCAGTGATGCTCAGGAGATTGTTATTGGGATTCATGATCCCCGTACCAATGCCATAACTCGTGTTGTGACAGTAGTTCAGCCAGAACCATTTGATGCAGTAGCACCGAATGACAATGTTCTGGTGGTGAATACGAATGGTGCCATTCGTGTCATCAAACGATCGTACAACACAGCGTCTGTTCAACGGTAAATGAACAAAAAAAGGCCAGAGCGAAAGCTTCTGGCCTTTTTTTCTTTTATCGAGAATTTAAATAATTTCGGGCGTTTCCAATTCTTGGCGTGAATACAGTTCAAGTGTGACTGAAACCTTTTTAGCCTTTGCCTTTTGAATGATCGTGTCCGCCTTCTTTCCCCCCTTCAATTCAAACACTACAAGTTGGTCTGTGTTTTCAAGCAGGGAATTCAGCACGGATGCGGATGAGCGAAGTGTTGGATTGCCAACGTATTTGACTGGGACGTAGTTGGCCAGTGCCCAGTCGTGTACACGCCATGCACTTTGGTTGTTGCACAGAGATACAAGTGTCCATGTTGGCTTGTTCTGCACGACCTTGCTGAGCTTCTTTCCAACAACCCCATCTGGAGCGGTCGCTGCGCCAAATGTGGAGATGCGTGGTCCTTGCCCCCACGTCTGGAATCTCACAACGCAATCCGACAGAAAGCTCACAGGAACCTTAAGCTCTTTCAACAATTCCACAAGTGCATTTACAGGTAGGTCAGTCAATTTAAGGTCAGGCCGGTCAAGGCTCAGAAAACCCAATCCTGCAACCAGGACGGAGTGTCGAACAAGACTCCAATCGGAACGCCATACTGATTGCCGAGCCTTGGTGAATTTCCGTGCTTCCTTTGCGCTAGGGCAGTGTAGAACTGCATCACGCAGGTCTGGACGTGAAGGCATGAACTTTGCCCCTTCGTACCAATGTGCGATAGAAAGGTAGTGGTGCTGCATGCGTTTTTTGGTTCCAGGGGCAGGTACCCATGGTCCAAAAAAGGATGTTTTGAGCAGATCAAAGTCAGGGATTCCCATCCAAGCGATGTTACGGGCTACACAGGGGAGATGGCGACATCTTTACGCCCTAAAAACAGTGCGTTGGACGGGAAAATATTGTGCGTATTGATTCGACAATTTGTGAAACATTCGCACCATCAGACCTATGAAATTCAATCACCAATCAAACTTGTCAAATCAAGGGATGCGCCATCAAGTCGGTTTAACCTTGCTTGAGTTGATTATTTCTATTTCACTCATGATGCTCGTGTCAATCGGCATGGTTCAGCTCTCAGACAGGTATTCAGATGATGTTAAGACTTCGATCGTCGCCGACCAACTGAAGCGTACTGGCGATGCGGTGAGGGCTTATATCAAAGACAACTACACCGCTATTTCAGCCAGTGCGACATCAACAAGTCCTTACCAGATTACTGCGGCAATGCTGACTGCTGGTGGTTATCTGCCAACTTCCAGTGTAAGCAGCAATGGATATGGGCAGAATGTTTGTACTCTGGTGCTTCAACCGTCTGCGAACAAGCTGCAGGCCATGGTGGTTACGGAGGATGGAACGGCTATTGATGATCTAACACTAGGAAATATTGTTCAACTCGCTGGTTCTAGTTCTGGGGCTATTGTGTCCACCGCATCGACAGCAATCTCTGGTGCGATGGGTGGATGGAGCATCCCAGTTTCAACATGGCATAACAAGGTGAACAACCTTGGAAAGAAGTGCGACGGGACAACAGCAGGTAATGTACAAGTCACCACGGGCCATGCCGCTATGGCTCTTTGGTTTGAAGATGGTTCATACCAAAGCGGTGCGCTTTACCGTGAAATTGTTCCCGGGCAACCTCAGTTGAACACGATGAACACGCCGATTATCATGGCTAGCCTTCAGACCCCTGGTGGCCCTTGCACAACAAGCGGCGCGATTGCCCAGGATGGAGCCGGCGGTATCGTGAGTTGTCAGAGTGGAATTTGGACCGCACCAGGCGGCAAGTGCGCTAGCACATCGTCTGACTTGAATTTTCTGCAGACAGATGGCCGATGCTACAACGGCGCAAACCTTCCAAATTCACCTGCTGGTGCAGACTGGGTTTTTGTTGAGGTATTCAGACACATCAATGCCACGAACTACTACGTTGCCCAGCGTGTCATTGGGATGACCGGTGCAGCAGCCGGTAAGGTTTGGCTTCGAAATCAACAATCTGGAACCCAAACTGGGGGATGGAGTTCTTGGGTACAGCAAGCCGATCCTGGTGTCAGTATTGCGGATGGCAATGTGACGGCAAATGGGCAGATCAGCGTGGGTGCCAACAACCGAATCCTCGGAAATGGCGCACAAGGAACTTATGGCGCGACGACAGTGGCGGGTGGAAAAAACGGCTGGACTGGTGTTGAGTACAGGGACTCCGCTGGCAATTATCAGATAAACCAGATGACAAATCGTGGTCAAACGGGTTACTACGATGCAGCCACGGGGCGTTGGCTTAATTATTCAGATACATCCGGCAATACAACACTTGACCAAACAGCAGATTGGTCATCAGGTCGCATAAACCCAGGATGGGCAGTAGAAACATGGGGGTGCTCAACAGGTCAAATCGCAAAAGCCGCATACACCGTTGCTGATGGCTGGGCATATAACGGCAAGACACTTTCTTGTGTAAGTGGGGTTTGGAAGGCATCGTCCAACACAAACACATCAACACTCAACACCGGACAGCCAGGGTCTTTTTGCGCTCGGGGAACATATTGCGGGCGCGGGTCTGGGATTGGGGCATGTCTTGGCTATGATCCAAGTGCAAATGGATTTTTTTACACTGGTTATGGCTCAGTTACTTGGGGTGTTTGGGGCCCATTTTATTATTTGGATTTTGGTGGGATTGGGTATGTGAATGGCGGAACGAATCAACAGTGCGCAGCTGGTGTGATTTGGAGCAACTAATCAATCACATTGCCCATACCTCACAAGTTCGGCATCATCTCGTCAATATTTCGATATTCCTTGCAGGGCACATGCCAGATCACATCCGGATCAGCACCCGGGCGTTTTTCGACACCTTGGTAACCCGCATCAGCCCACACAAGTTCGACACCATTTCGCCCGAATTCCGATTTTCTTGACCCAGCCCCCCACAATTCGCCTACTCTTGCTCATCCCCTGGTGGATATGCGAAAACCCCGTTTAGGCGCATACCTCATTGGACAAGGCTTTTACTTGCCCCATACGCCAGAATGCTGTAAAATGCAGACACTAGGTTTTATAACCTTTTGTTGGTGCAATGCCAACCATAAATTCTGGCTCAGCCAGGGGTTTTCACTCTGAAGACTCTAAGTCCGTACCCTCCTGGGTAAAAGTCACACGAGTGACTTGACAACGGATCAATAACCATCCCTCATTGATTCACATTGGCTCTTCGCCCGTGTGCAGTCGCAATTGGCGCGTATTTCGTCGCTGGGAAAGGCAAGTCATGAAGTTGGACAGTTTTGAGGCCGTCTATTCGATGGCCGAAAAATTATTCTTCAAAGGCGAGTCATTGGTTTGCAAGGGTGAGGGAACCACCGTTGCGGTACGGCACATTGATACTGCTACAAAGCAAATCGAGGTGTTGTTCTTGGACGGTGATGCTCACAACCATCAAACCAAGCGATTCAACTCAACAAATTACCAATCAAGTGGGCTGGCAAAAATGAAGGTGCCACAAAGCTACCTACATTTGCTCACGCAAGGAGAAAAGCATGGGAAATAAAAACCTGTTTCAGATTGAAAGAAGCAGGAAGGTGGTGATCTCGATTCCTGGGTATGACCCGGTTTTTGAGACACAAAAGATCGACAAACGTTTCATGCGGATCCGTGAAAAAAAGAACCGCCTGGCCCTTCAATCTGTGCAAAAACAGAAAGAAACGCAACAGGCGGAGCTTAAAGCACAGGAAACCGCACTTGAGGAACTCAATAAGACACAAGCGAAAGCTGGTGCTTTCGAGACCTCCAAGGTGATCACAGAAGATAACTTGTTTGTGCCAGCGGCATAGCCGGTAGCAAGCAGGGTTCGCATGCACCCGGTTTAACAGCCGGGTCGGGAGCCTAACCATGAGTAAAAAAATAATGAGAGCTAATTTCCTGAACTTCGGACCAACTTCCGCCAGGAAGGAAATCCAGGTTCAAAAGTCATTTGATGCACTGATCACGAAAGGAAAAGCAATCGATGTGACCGGCCTATCGGGAATCCATTTCCCCAAAGCGCGGGTGGCCATCGAGACATCTGTTTACGAACAGCACGTTGCTTGGCCAAACAGTGCTATGCGTCAACACATGATCTACCTTGAAGAATCAACGCGATTGAACAAAGTATTGCGAGCAGCCCGTGGTGTTAGCCATCACGAATCGCCAGCTGAATTCGTACATCGCGGCCTTGCGTGTGATGCATGCACCGACAAAGACGTTCGTTACAGCTTCGTGCTTGAACGCTTTGACGATCCTGCGTTCACTGGCTGGCTGATTCGTCAGTAGGTCATTTGAAACCATCGGCTCCCTCCCAGAGGGGGCTTTCTCAAAGGCTTTCATGAGAGCGTTTGAGAAAGGCATCAAGCCGAATAGATCGAATGAGGGCTTCGGCTTTCACGATGCGTTGTAACAGGCATACCTGTTGACAGCGCCGAAACTTTTTCCACCAAGCGGGGACTCGCAAATCCCCGTAAGGGGAAATGCGTGTTCCTTCAATTTTTAATTTAGTTGGAGTAACACGATGGGAATATCCCAAATTGCAAGCACATCAAATCGGACTTCGGTCTGGTTGGATGGTTTCAGCATTAATGACTTCATGGTTCCTTCTGCAAAGACGGAAATCGCAGAGGCTGCAAGTGCTGTTGCTAAAGTTGTTTTTGAAATGGAGGCCAGCATTACCGCGGGTCCGAGTTTCACCACAGAGGAAGCCATTGAGCAATCGTTTGGCATGGATGCAGCACTCCAGGAATGGGCAGCTACCTCCAACAATCTTACAGACTGGACTGACCGAAAGTCAGCCTGGCCACAGATTGATCCAATTGACTACAAGCCGAATCTGTCAGCAGAGGCTCGTATTGTTGACAACTTAACAGCAGTCAAACTGTTGCGTGAGTTGCAAAGTACGAAACGTGAAGTCACAAATGAAGATCGAACAGTACTGTTGAAGTATTGTGGCTGGGGTGGTTTGGCCCGTCTGTTCACACCAGATGGTTCGATTCGCCACAGTCTTGCTGATCAGCGAGATGAACTCGCAGCACTGACAAGTGAAAGCGAATTCGCATCAATGCTTGCCTCGATCACTTCGGCCTATTACACCGACCCAGCTGTGGTTAGTGCAATGTGGAAAATTGTTCAGCAGCTAGGGTTTCAAGGCGGTCGTGTCTTGGAGCCTACTGCCGGTGTTGGTCATTTTCTTGCGGGCATGCCCTCGGAGTTGGCCATGAAATCGGAGATATCGGCTGTAGAACTGGACACGATCAGTGCTGGAATGTTGGAGGCATCATTCGCGCCTCTCGGCGTTCAAGTGCATGCGTCCGCTCTTGAAAAAGCGCACTTGCCGGTCGCGTTCTATGACTTGGTTATTGGCAATGTGCCATTCGGCGATCATCGGTCGCTAGACACATCCGTTGCTGAGTATGCAAATTGGTCGATACACAATTGGGTTCTCGGCAAGTCCGTGGATCTCGTGCGTCCTGGTGGCCTGATCGCTCTGATCACTACCAGGCACAGTCTCGACAGCGTAACTGATAGCCATCGGAAATGGCTGTCAGCACATACTGAACTCGTGACCGCTTTCAGGTTGCCAACGATGGCCTTCAAAAGCCAGGCAAACACTGAAGCAGTAACGGACATTCTTGTGCTCAAGCGCCGTGAAACACCGGACTACAAAGCAACGGAATGGATCAATCTGGGCAAAGCAACGCCGCAGATGCTCAAACACGGGCAGGAACTTACTAAATACGGACACCTATATGGCAACCGGATTGATCGAGACCTGACCATCAACAGCTACTACGTGCGTAACCCCGAAAACGTGCTTGGTCAGTTGGTGTTTGAGTCCACGCAGTATGGTGAATCATTGAATCCAGTATTCAGTGGTACTTCATCTGAACTGGAAGAGCAACTGCAGAAGCGGATCGCCTCACTGCCGTCGAACATTTTCAAAGCCAGAGTTGAAGACTCTGACTCTACTTCTCGTAATGGCATGCAGCGATACGAGGTAGACGGCTTTATTACGCCGGGTTCGATGGTCTTGAAAGACGGACACATTTGTGTTTCTGAGGGTGATGAGCTCTTGGATATTGACTCCATCTACATCGGTACAGCACGCAAGCGCTTACTGGGGATGATGGAAGTTAGAGATTGCGCCGTAGCAGTGATCGAGTTTCAAGCCAAGTCGCAAGACGACGCTGAACTTGGCCGCCTGCAAAAGATTCTCAACGGTACCTACGATGCGTTCGTCGCTTCAATGGGTTATTTGAGCACCAGCGCAAATGCAAAGCTGATGAGGTCAGATCCGTCATGGCCCTTGATGCTGGCTTTGGAAATTTGGGAAGGAGAAGAAGAGAAGGCTGTAAAAGCTGACATTTTCTTCAAGCGCACCGTGGGCCACAGGAAAGTGCCGGACAAAGTTGACAACGTCAAAGACGCAATGTTGATCAGTTTGGCAGAGTACGGAAAGATTGTTTTGAGCGACATTGCAACCCGTACCGGCATGCCGGTGATGCAGGTTGTGAAGGAGTTCGGAGCTGAGGCGATTGCCTTTCGTGACCCCGAGTTGAGTCGTTGGGTTCCAACAGATGAATACCTGTCGGGACACATCCGCGACAAGATTGCAGCTGCGAAAGCGGCTGGACCAGCCTACGCTGCTAATGTTCCAGCACTGGAAGCTGTGTTACCCACAGACCTGACTCCGTCTGAGGTGGAGGCCAGGTTGGGTGCACCATGGATTCCTGTAGATGTCATTGCGCAGTTTGCATGTGAGTTGGTTAATGCAAATAAGGATGCTGTTGAGGCAGTGTTCGAAGCTCAATCGGCAACTTGGAGTTTGAAGCACACCGGCTGGAGAATTGAATTCGTTGGTGACCATGTGTTGCAGACATCTCAGTGGGGCACAGCCAAGCGTTGTGCTCTAACACTGTTGGAAGGCGCATTAAATCAACAGCCACCGACGATTACTGTTGAAATAGACGGTAAGCGAGTGACTGACCGCATGGCAACTTTGGCTGCTCGCGAAAAGTGGCAGTCCATTCGTGATCACTTCCGTAAGTGGGTCTACCAAGACCCAGCACGGTGCGAAAGGTTGCTGCGTATCTACAACGATGCCTTCAACCAGATCGTCAATCGAAAGTTTGACGGATCACATTTGACGCTTCCGGGAATGTCAGAGGTAGTTGTGCCGTATGCACATCAGAAGGATGCGATATGGCGCATTGTGGTCAACGGCAACACCCTGCTGGCGCATTGCGTTGGTGCGGGAAAGACGTTGGTCATGTGTGCAGCGGCAATGGAGTTGCGCAGGCTCGGAAAAGCTTCGAAGATTCTGCACGTCGTGCCGAACCATTGCCTTGAGCAATATTGTGGCGAGATGGTTAGGCTTTATCCGCAAGCAAAGGTGTTGATGGCGAGCAAGGATGATCTGCACGGTGTAAACCGCAAGACATTCGCCAATCGCGTGGCTTGTGGGGACTACGATAGTGTGGTTATGACTCAGTCAACCTTCGAGAGGTTGATGTTGTCACCCGCTGTTCAGCAAAACTTCATCAACAAGCTGCTAGCTGAAGCGCGAGTTGCAGAGCAAATGTCAAAAGACTCAGGTGCCAAACGCTCTCTCAAAGAGATCGAGAAGCGCATGAAGGATATTGAAGCTCGACTGGAACGGTTGGCGGCAGCTGGTAAGAAAGATGCTGACACTGTTTGGTTTGATGAACTGGGTATTGACTACGTCTTTGCGGACGAAGCACATGCCTACAAAAACATGCCACGCATTTCAAAGATGCCACGCATGGCAGGACTACCGAATGTGTCATCGCAGCGTGCCTTTGATGTCTTCATGAAAACGCGAGTAATCATGGATCAACATGGAGGAAGAGAAGAAGGAGTGGTTTTTGCTACCGCAACGCCGCTTTCGAACTCACTTGCTGAGCTACACACGATGCAGGTATTCCTGCAGCCATTAACGCTGAAGAAACTTGGCTTGTACGAGTTCGACGCGTGGAGTGCTAGCTTTGGAGAGAGCGTTACAGGTATTGAGCTTTCTCCAGATGGAGGAGGGTATCGGATCAACACCAGGTATTGCCGTTTTGTGAATATTCCAGAACTGATGGCGATATTCAGAGGTGTTGCAGACATTCGCACCAAGCGAATGTTGAACCTTCCCACACCAAAAATTGAGGGTGGCAAGCCTTTGACCATGGTGGCTCAGCCAAGTGAAGAATTGCTGGGGATTGTTGCCGGACTTGTTGAGCGGGCTGAAAAGATTCGCTCTGGTACGGTCAGGCCGGAAGATGACAACATGCTCAAAGTGACCAATGTTGGCCGTAATGCCGCGTTGGATGTAAGGCTTGTTGACCCACTTTTCCCGTTTGATCCGAACTGCAAATTAGCCATTGCAACTGACAACATGGTGAGGATCTGGAAGCAGAGCCATGCAACCAATGGGACTCAGTTGGTGTTCTCTGATTTGGGGACACCGAATGGAAAGGGATTCAATGTCTACGATGAGGTCAAGAGACTTCTGATTGACAAAGGTGTTCCTGCTGAGGAAATTGAGTTCATCCACGATCACGACAGCGACCGAGCGAAAGCGAAGTTGTTCAAGCGGGTCAATGATGGAGCTGTGCGTTTTCTTCTCGGTTCAACGTCCAAAATGGGCACAGGAACCAACGTGCAGAAGCGATTGAAAGCTGTACATCAGTTAGATGCTCCGTGGGTGCCATCCTCCGTTGAACAACGTGATGGTCGTGCGGATCGGCAGGGCAACCTGAACGACACAATCGAACTGTGGCGATATGTGACTGAGCGAAGCTTCGATGCGTATTCCTGGAACTTGCTGAACGTCAAAGCCACTTTCATCGAACAGGTGATGACGGCCGAATCGGGACTGCGTTCTGTGGAAGACATATCGATGTCTACCTTGAGTTATGCAGAAATCAAGGCTATTGCCTCGGGGAATCCCCTGGTGATGGAAAAGGTCACGGTTGATATGGACGTGCAGAAGCTAACGCTTTTGCGCTCACAGTGGGAAGACGATCGTTGGTCATTGGGCCGGCGCGAATCGAACCTCGTAAGTCGGTTGGCGTTTATTGACAAAAACATGGGGAACATGGAGTTGGATGCGAATCTTGCCGAAAAGGCATTAGCGTCGAACCCTGTTTTCGAGCCGTGTACTTCGATTGGTGACAAGGCAGTCGAAACATTAGGCAATGGAGCTCAAGGCTTGGCTGGTGCGTTCCGTGCGCATTCGCACCGGGGCGGTACAGGTGGTCAATATTTGGTGATCGGAAAGTTTGGCGGCTTTGTCGTTGAATACGTGAAGGCCATCAGTGATTCAGACCTGTATTTGGTGGGGCAACATTCAGGCGCAGCAGTGCGTGTGGATCGACCCCACATTAACGATTTGGTTGGAGTGGGGAAGGCAGTAGAAACAACCCTCCACAAAATCATGAAGACTCCAGCCGTTTTGCGTAGTGAATATGGCGAAAAGTCAAACGAACTTGCCACTACACGCAGGTTGATGGCCCAGGAATTTGATCAAGCGGATAAGTTGGATGCTTTGCTCCAGCGGCAACGCGAAATTGAATCTGAGCTTGACCTGGACAAAGATGCTGAAGGTAGCCAGAACATGGTCACCGAAACAGCTTGATACTTAGCCCTCTGCAATGCAGAGGGTTTTTTTTTGGTTCCTCATGGGCTGGAGGCGGACTTTTGTATCAGCTTGGGTGGCGTTTTTTGGTTTGAAACAAGCACTGAACAGAGCTGCGACTTGGTCAAAGTCAACGAAGACTACTAAACCACGCAGGAATGCTGTCTCGGCCGTGCCAGAACCGGCCTTAAGGTCTGCAGGGGGTGCGTTGCTGGAGGGGCATCAACTGCCAGGCGAAGCATTACCGCGATACCAATTCAGGCTGGCACATTGAGTACTGGGTCTGAGACTGTTTGAGCCGGAATGCTCTACTTTGTGGGGGTGAGGGCCGGATAAACCGCAGTGACTAAGGACGGGCAACCGTTCCATGTTGGCCATGACCAGCCGTCATAGGCAATCATCGCACCTTGAGGTCGATGAGAGTAACAACCGAATCCTGCGGCCGGGCGAACTCAGTGGAGTCGCAATGCATCGGAACACACCAAGTCCTGACGCACATTGATTCGACACATAGCATCGCGAACTTTC
The DNA here is from genome assembly GCA_036170995.1 of Sideroxydans sp. Classification (GTDB taxonomy): domain Bacteria; phylum Pseudomonadota; class Gammaproteobacteria; order Burkholderiales; family Gallionellaceae; genus Sideroxyarcus. The sequence goes on from JAVHQF010000147.1 coordinate 70,722, forward strand.
ATGATGACGACAGCAAGTTGCTCAATCCGTTTAGCGTGTGCCGGGCGCAAGCTCTCAGATGCTTCAAAAGTCAGTTCGCTGATGTTTTTCAATGCTTCCAACTCTTTATTGTAATTCCGGTAGATCTTGCGCAGGATGTTGAGGTTTGTCTTGGTACCCAAACTGGCAATTTGCGGCATCAGTGGGTCCAGCTCAGCGCGCATCTTGGCGAATTGAGCCGGAGAAATGCTTAATTTGCTGTAAACAGTGGTCAGTTCGGCATTGCTGCGCAGCAAGTGGGCCAACAATGTCGATCCCAAAAAAGTCTTCACGTCACGTTCACGTATTCCAAAAGACTTGATGTCATCGCCGTACCCGCGGGCGAATGCAAGCGCGACGGACTTTTGCTGGCTCAACTTGTGTTCTGTGCGAGCGATCAAATTCAACGCCATCAACTCACCGCGTTGACGTGATGAGAGCAACTTTCGATTGGTCAAGCTAATTTGCTCAGAAGCCCATTCGCGCAGATGAGCAGGTGTTGCAAGATCGATGCGACCGCGAAATGCTGGGCAGTTTTGTGTTGCTATGCGAAATTCCGCTGCGCGGGCCCACCAGCCGTACTGATTACTCGGAATGCAGGCATCACCTGGTCGCAGCCATTGGCCATAGGTGAAACCTGTCAACTGAGCGGCAATGGTTCGCATCCGTTTGGACATACCGCTGGCGCGGTAGCTGTCCAGCAAACGGGTTTGCCACAGTTGCAGTCCCTCACTGGAATCCTCGCTGAGGTTGTACGTGCCGTGCTGGTCAAAGTGCTGGCGTAATTGCCCGATTAAGCATTCATCGTTCATGCGTTGTCCGCGCCCGGTGTTGTCAGCTCGGTATTGGGACAGTTCAATACCGTGTCTGGCCAACAGTTCGCTTGACTTCTTGCTCAGTTTGTTTTTTTTATGCATGTTCACCTGGTAGCAGAACCAGTTACGCAGGCTACGGTAGTGGGAAGTGTCTGGGGGCAAGGTCACGCCGTTTTCTTTGACCCAGTGAGCGGCCCATGCCCATGCATTTTCAAATTCAGCCGGAATGCCTTTGGCCTTGGTGTGCAATGCCTTATTGACGTGCTTTGCCAATTTTTTGGGAATTTCGACCTCAGGGGCTTTGATATCCAAGGCATGAGAGGCACGATCGTCGTGTGTGCTTTGAGTTAAGCGATCAAAGCTTTGCAGGGCTTGGCTAAGTGTTTCGAACGGTGTTTGTGATGCGTTGTTTCTTGCACGCGAAAGGGATGTGGTCATGGGAGCTCTCCAGTGTTTTTGATGAATCGACCGTCGATTCCCGAAGCACTTGCACTGGCTTTTTGGCGTGCAAATGCTTCGGGAATCGGCCCAGGGCAGGGCAGATGTGATCGCAAGGGGAGGTGGCCAGCAGACGTGGCAGTGCTATCGCATGGAAGTACGATGCGCACGGGTTAGATGCAAGACAGACAGGCGCACGAATGCACGCCATGGCAGTTCAAAAATTCAAACGGAGGGGCATTCGAACCAGAACAGTTCGAATGCATACCAAGACCGAGTAGACGGTTCGCTATGCTTAGGTTTAGGTGGGCACATGGCTCACAAACAACCGCTTTGCTCTATGTGTTGCAGCGCCTAGCAGTTGTATGGCTATGAGTTTACAGCAGATTGCATCGCATGCGAACATAGTAATAAATGTTCGATCTACACACATACCGGTTTAATATACGTGCTCCGACTTTCGCCTCCTGCACGCGTACGCCCCCCCCCCCACCTTGATAAACCTCCCCCCCTCCTTTACCCCACCTCACATGCGAGCGCCGACGCAGCAGCGAGGCAGGACTGGTACGGGTGGCAAAGGTTTATCAGGATGGGAGGGGGTTGCAGATCACTAATATTGGTGTAGATTGAACATTATGAACACCAAACCATCAACCTACCCAGACCCCCCTCCCCACCAGCTCGCGGACTGGATGCATCAGCAGTTCATCAACCGCGCAGCACCCTCTCACATGTCCAGCAATGGACCTTGGCCAGACTCCAATCTTGCCCACGTGCTTTCGCACAGCTCACAAACACCCATCGACCTCACATTCAGCCGACACGAAGTCAAACAGGGTAGGGTGGGAGCGGCCATAGATCGACTGATGGACCTGACCGACACACCATCCGCCTGTGCCCGCAATTTAAGCCGTATGCGCCTGGCATTCACAGGCTATGAGCGCTATCAGCTGGAAATAGCCCAGATACCGGAAATTGCCCACTACTTCCAAGCAATCACCGCACATTGGCCCTACTGGATGCATTTCTTGAGCCCACAGGCGGACAACATCGCAACTTTGCTCAACCTGACCTTCAAACCACTGAGCGTCAAAGTCGATGGTGGTCGCGTGAATTCACATATTTTGCTGACTGAACCAGCAATCCTCAATTTTCAAAACATGACACGGGCCACAATCAACCTGCATAACTGCATGGGAGCCCCACAACACATCACAGCAACCATGGGTTCTCAGCTACGCCATGCGCTGTGTCTGCTGCTCGCATAAACAAGATCATGGCAACCACCTATCAATTTCATCCAGAGAACACCACACCGCTTGGCGACTGGATTTGGGTTTTTGCATCCAACAAAGCAGGCATGCACAACAGGGGCAATGCCAAGGTCGCACGACTAAACTTTCGTGCGACTAACGGGGTGGGTTCCGGACCAACTGGTAATGCGTACGCATTACCAGTTTTCGATGCGAACCTGAAACTGCTACCACTCAATCAAATTCGCCAAGAAATCCATGCTTTCTTGGACTACGCTCAAAACAGACCAGAGGCCAATTTCTTCGTAACCCGAATTGCGTGTGCGCCAGGACAGTTTTCGGATGTGACGATGGCAAGCATGTTCGCCGGTGCAAGTGCAAATTGCTCACTGCCACAAGCCTGGCTGCCTTTCATACTGAAACACCCCCCCACAAGCCCCCGGTCCGAACCAATCACCACAAAGGAGGCATCGTGACCAACCCTTTCAAAGAAATCGACACAGAGAACACGCCCGCCTCCGAAAATGCTTTTGACCTGTGGGCAAACACCCAGCATGAACTCGGCGAGATGTCGCTGGCATCGATTAAAAAGTACAAGCCCCTGTGGATGGCGTGGGTGTCCTGGTGTTTGCTGCATGAAATTGCTTGGGATGAAGTACAGAGCCACGACATTGAACAGTTCTTGCAAGGCCCAGCACCAGGCACAGGGCCCACTCGTCGTCTGGCAATCAATCCCAAAAAAATGTCTTCCTACACACGCCAACGCTACTGGCGTCTGTTACGAGGCATTTATGCTAGTGCCTACAAGAATAAGTTGACCAAGCACAACCCAGTCATCAATATCGATGAAAAAGAACGCCCGAGAATTTCTGAGGTTGACCGCACCTCCCAGGTGCTGGAGCCGTATGTATTTTGCAAACTCGCTCAACCTCAAACAATTGAAGCAATATTCCCGAGAAAAACTAAAACGAACTGGTGGCACGCCCGAGATCAGGCACTGATCGCGGTGCTGGTTGAGACTGGCATCACCGTGACGGAGTTGATCGCTCTTCGTGGCATGGATCTGGTCGAGGTCGCACAGGGAAGGTCTATGGCAACACCACATGCGCAAACTCCAATCGTGGACAGCCCTGGCGCTGAACTGGAAATCGATGTCATGGAAACCACTTCGAATGTCGATCGATCCCTGCCAATCAGCAAGACCATGGCTCCCATCCTGCGCTATTGGTTGGCATGGCGGCAAAAGCTGCTCGTTGAACGCAGCGCAAAAACCGGCCCCTTAAATAGGCGAGACCAATTTATGGCCACCCACGGCAGAGAAGGGCCGCTTTTCATCGCCCGACGCGCACGCTCTGGAACTGAGATTTTTCCACCTATGGATCCGACAAGTGTCTATCACACCGTCAGTCAGGCGCTCACGCGCCTTCGCAATACAGAAGGATTGGTCAGTCAGACCTACATCGCAAAAGGGCCTGCCGTAGTCCGTAATTCCGTCATCCGTCAATGGATTGATACCGTAGGTCCTGCTGCTGCGGCGGCTATGAGTGGTCTCAAAAGCCCCAATTCACTTCGACTGAAGGCAACCACCTCCGATTTGCCATAGCAGGTTGGCTTGCTTTGAGTTCGGCCTCATAACCATTCGTGCGTGATTTGGTTGTGATGTGCATGATTGGAGTGCAACCAAAAATAATACATTCGGCACGCAACTGGCATTCGCAACCCAACAAAGCAACCCAACAAATTGAACATTGAACCATCACAACAGTAAACTATAAGCACTTCGCTTCATGCGATTTGCGTGCCGTGTACACGCCTTAAACCACACCCGACTGGGATTCCCAGTTGGGGGACTCCCTGGTTGGTTATTTCCAAATAACTATAAGGGAGCAATCATGGAAATCAAAAAAATAGTATTGGCCATCTGGCCACTTGTGCCTAGCATGATGGTGTTTGCCATCATGACCAGAAAAGCCATCGCACAAGGCTTTTTGGACGCACTCAACAAACGTTTGGATAGTGAAGCATGGCTTGAGAATTTTCTCAACTACGCGAACACTGTCTCTACCTTGGGAGCCGTTGTGGCAGGTGCTTTTGGCATCGCAGAAAACTCACACATAACGACTGCCATGGCAGTTGGCCTGTTCTTTGTTTTCTACAAAATCAGTCTTTCACTGAGGATTCGCCTTGAAGCCTTGAAGGACCGCAAAGAGCATGAACTTGCAAAGAAGATAGTAGAAGCACTCGTTGCCGAACTCATCAAACCAGCAGGTTCTGCCTGAAAACATGTCAATATCCGCAAGGATGACAACCTCTTTGCGGAGCTGTACCATTAGGAAACACAATGAATTCAGGAAACTTCATGGAAACGATCACTATTGTCAAAATCGCAATCGGCGTGGTGATCGTTGCCGTTTTTTTGCTGAGCAAGTACATCGATCGAAAGAATGAAATACTGCTAGCTGAAAACAAAGACTGGCTTAAACGCTAATTCAGCCGTCAAGTCATACAAAAGCAAGAAAAGGAGCCCATAAGCTCCTTTTTTTATTCACATACCCACCGGGGCATCAATCCCCGAGAGGGAAGGTGCCTCCATTCAAATCAACTGGAGAAACACCGTGCCCATTAATCAAATCGTGGAATTCAAAATGCTCGATGTGTCTACCGCACATCTTTCGCCAGAAACACGTCAACGCCTCGAATCTTCGAATATCGAAGGTGTCCTGTTTTATCCCAAAGGCCCGTGGGGCTGGTTCATCAACGTGCCATCTCGAGAGGATGGAATGCTCGTAGGGGATGATGTCCCTGCAGACCTGAAAAACTGCATTGAGTTCGCACAGACCCTGGAAAAGGAATGGATCATGTTCGATTGCGATGGATCAATTGTTGAAAATCTTCCGAAATTCGAAGATGAAGAAATGCCAGACTGCACCAACCACATGCTTTTGGAGCAACTTGCGCAAGCGTACGCTCGTCATCTGAGCGTTCAATATGGACGCAACGTCAAGGCGACTGTGACAAGCTTCGGCAAGATCAGTGTCAAAGATGACCTCGAAAACGGCATGTACGCAACCGTATCTGCTGAGTTCGTGCAAGCCATGGTGATGCACCATCTGCCCGTCATCGAACTGCCAACCTTCAAATCGGATGTTCCCCAGGGGGCTACCGCATGAAACTAGCAGCCCACAACGCACTGACTGTCAATGGCCTGGTTCTGAGTCGCTTAACTCGGGCACTTTTGATGTCAGATGTTGCCGGCTGCGTGCAGTTGGAAACCGACCAGACAGTTCTGATCAAGGTTCTAAGCCCAGCGCAGGAAACCGCTGTGTACCCGGATGACTTAAAGGCCGCCCTGGAACAGGCGCGATCTGAAGGTTCCGGCTGGCTGGCCATCAGCAATATGGACTCTGCCTTATTGCCTGAGAATGTCACAATCCACTGAAAGCATCAGTACAAAAAACCCCGCAAAAACAAAGCTGCGGGGTTTTTTTTGCCAAAAATTTGCTCAATGCACTGTTTCTAGGGCATTGATCAGTCGAGATTCCATTGACGTTTCCATAGCATCGCAGAATATTTCAAGCAATGTGTGAAATTCGTCTAAACAAAGGAAACACCATGGAAAACGACGGCCAGCCAGCAGAACACCATGCATTACACAAACTAGCCCGAATTACAGAAAGCACCGAACCCTTTTCTGACTTCAAAATTTGCGCAAATGAAGGCATTCTGGTCTGCAATGCTGGGGGATGGGAGCAGCTTAATGAAGAGCCATTCTCCCTCGCGGAAATTGAATATATCCTGCAGTCAATCGACAAGAACTGGTCCGAACACATTGTTACTGGCAAGCTGAATCACTCCTACCAAACGGGAAACTGGCGCTTGCGTATCAGTCCTTTTATGGCCTATGGTGGAAAGCGACCAACAATCATGGCGCGACGGATCCCTCGGACACCTCTGCCACTGACGAAAACAGGATTGCCGCTTTCAGTTCGTTTATTCACCGAGCACAAAGGTGGATTGCTTTTGGTCTCGGGTCCCACAGGCTCAGGAAAAACTTCGACCATCGCATCTCTGCTCGACACGATCAATGATTCTCGCAGCGCGCACATTTACACGATCGAAGAGTCCATTGAATACCTCTTCGTTCCCAAACAGTCCAATTTCTCTCAACGCGAACTCGGTCCAGACACTCCAAGCTTCTTTAGCGGTGTGCGCGAAGCGATGCGTCATCGGCCTCAGGTCATTGTCATTGGCGAAATTCGCGATCGCGAGACGGCCGAAACAGCACTGCTTGCTGGCGAATCTGGGCACTTGGTGATGGCCACATTGCACGCCAACTCTGCCTACGCCACGATACAGAAGATGATGTCGTTCTTCCCAGGTGAGACCGATAGCCGCATGCACTCATTTCAATCCAGTTTGATTGGGATCATCAACCAGCAAATGCTCCCCCACAAAGAAGGCAAGCGCAGCGTACTTGCTTCAGAAGTCATGTTCAATCACAAAGGGCAGTTCGTGAGTTTCTTCAATGACCACGACAAGCTCACCGATGCAATAGAGCGCAGCGAAGACCGGGTTTCATACGGGATGGCCACCAGCATCGCTGATCTGGTGAAGAACAACCTTGTGACGAAGTCCGATGCTCTGAGTGAAACCATAACAAATCCCATGCTCTACAAGAGACTGTCCACGATCCTTGGCAAGTGACCCTCCTGTTTAGGAAGCAATACGAATGAAATCCCAAATATCCAGCCTGAAACTCCTCTGCCTCGCTCTTTTATTTTCAAGCACCGGTTCAGTTTTTGCTGCTGGTGCTAGTGCTGCATTCACCGACATATGCACCAATGGGGAGGAATGGCCACACCCGTATATGTGCGAAAACAGAGAAATGGATTTGGTGAAACAGCGCGTGGTTGTCAGTATCACTCCTGACGCTCAACACAGTGGGCACAGGGGTGCGTTTTACATTGGCATCAGGACCGATGGACAAGCCAGGGCAAACTTCACACAAAACGGCTGGGCAGGTCTCAATGGTGGTCTCTTCGAGCCGGTTACCTTGCACGATTCATTGCCAGGTGGAACACAACAGTTCGTTGTCCTCGATCGTGGATTGCTGTGCCCGCAAATTGGTGGCGGCACCTCTGAGCTTTGGGCTGGATACGGAATACTGAACGAACAAGGCGAAATGATGATTCAGAACTACAAAAACTACCTGAGCAAAGGCATCACTTACGAGCATCTGGTTCGCACTTACGTGCAGCATGAAATGACTGAAAACCAGAGAGCTTGGAAGGTGTTAGAGGTGACATGCCCGAATGTGAATGGGGACACTAACAACTGAAATATCAGTGAATCATTGCGCCCATCACACTCCACTGGCATGTGTGATCTGTGGGACGTAGAGCTACTTGCCGACAAAGCCTAGAAATTAGGCAAGACCCACAATAACGGCTGCCATCAACTTCACCAGTTTGAAATTGACCTTCAGAACGTCCAAGGGCTGATCTGGTTGCTCAAGGTCGCGCAGCCCCAGCTCATCAATCATGGCATTCATATGACCTTCAGATTCTTGTCCATGGCCAAACAGGTCAACAGCAGAGCGACGATCGACTTTGATCAATTTCATTTTCAAAAGGTCACGGCCAGCGGGACTGTCGAGTAACCAGTGGCGATTCAGACTACCAACCGTCTGCGTCGGCTCGGGGACATAGTTCTGGCGGAAGTCTTCAGCGGTCAATTCTTTGGATACAAAGGTTGTCATATGCACCTCACAATTTGTTTTCGATAAGTACAGAATCTCACCAAAATTGTTTACGTCAACCCCCTAAAAATAACCAAAACAAAAAAACCGCAGCCACACGCCACGAGCCAATTTTTTATAAAAGCAGTTTACTTGCTCGCTTTTGCGGCCTTACGTTGGGCGGCTTTCGGATCCACGACTGCCTTGAATTTTGCGCCAGCTACGAATTTTGGAACCGTGGTTGCTGCAATCTTGACCGCCACACCAGTACGAGGATTTTTACCGGTGCGAGCCTTACGCTTGACCGACTTGAAAGTGCCGAAGCCGACCATCTGCACCTGGCCACCCTTCTTCACTGTCTTCTGGATGGTTGCAATCAGTGCCACCAACGCACGTCTAACGTCAGCTTGGGACAATTTGGATTCGTTTGCAACGGCTTCAATCAGTTCGGTACGGTTCATGTTTGAGTGACTCAAAAAATAGGGAGCGTCAATTTTATCGATCCAAGCCCAGTTTACTGAATGCTCTTGGCCACAAGAGCTTTGCGGTTTCATACCCGCTCACCCTCAGCCATGCACCCGTGCTGAGCGCACAAAAAAAGGGCCAGTAGGTAGCTACTAACCCTTGTGTGCTAGCCGGTCCTTCAATCTTGATAGGTAACAGGTGCCGAAAAGTAGTCAGCGTTCAACCCAGACATTTCGGAAAATGCCTCGGCCGATGGGATACCAGCCATCCCCACAACAACAGAATCTGCCGCCGCAACTGTCGAAGCTTGGACCAGAGCTGGAATCCCGACATCTGCAGTCATCCCCACCATGGGAATCTTTCCGCTCAGCATCTTTTCCATCTGCAGCCCGAGTCGCATTAGGTAGACCATCTCGCGCGACAGACGCTTCGATCTAGCCAACCTCTGCAGCAGATCTGGCGTGTCGCTATCAACCGTAACGCGCACTCGAACTTCTTCGGGGTTTGCATCATTCATGACTCATCTCCCGTTTATGCTGCCTTCGGTTTGGACATGATTTCGCCAGCCACATGGAAGCCCTTTACATTGGAGAAGACAGGATCTTCATCCATGCACAAGATATTCCCAAGTTTGGGGTAACGAGCTTTGAAGAACTCGTAGTACACCTTCGCTCCACCGCCGGTAAACAAGATCAGGTCCAGGTTGTCCATCGAACCAAGGCGAGCAACCATCTTGTCCGTGGACTCTTTCAAAACTGCTTCAATGCCACTGGTAAATGGTGCCAGTTCGTAGACGTTGCCTGCTGTCGTGAACGACGGTGCATTTTCTCGAATCGCCTTGTCGATTCGTTCGATGATCTCGAAGTTGTCACGCCATGTTGGATCAATCCGGTCGGCCACCGCATAGGCGCATGCCAGCATGCTCTTTGGGTACGCGCCAGAGCGCTGCCAGTTAGGCAAGCGTCCACGTGCCACGTACCAGTCCAAGGTACCACCGCCCGGGTCAACCACCAATACCCAACCTTCCTTGAAAATCTGACTGTGTGTAGCTCCGTAGCTGACGAGTGCGCCTTGGGGTTGAACAATGACAGATGCCTTTTCAACTGTGACGCGTCGCATGGCTCCTGGGGTAGCAGGATCAGCCAATAAATGTTCGCCTGTTGCCCGTGCCGCCAGTTTGTCTCGGTTCTCTCCAAATGTGTTGAGCGGCAAACCAAGGACGAGGTGACGGATTACCAGTTCCTTTTCTGCTTTTGCATCCTGGGCAATGTAGTGAAACGCACCGCGCATAAGTGCTTGGTACTTGTCGGTCATGCTGTAGTCAGCGAGCACTTCCCGTGGCTCACGGCCGCTACTGTAGAGGCATGCGTCACGGCCAACAAAGTAGTTCACTCCATCCACACTCACGACAGAGCCATCTGGCTTGCCATGTAGAGCTGTTTGGAGACTCATGTTCGCCGGAAGGCGAGGGGCCAGGCTGGGAAACAACGTAGTTGCAATAGTGCTGTTGTCACCAACCAATTTACGACCGAGGGTCAGCTTGGTGGAAAAGTAGCCGATGTCTACAGCTCTTACATCCACTGTCACATGGGATTCAGGTTTCATAGAAGCTCTCCATTTAATGCAACACAAGGTGTGTTGCTAAAAATTCTAGACTAGCCTTTGACTTCGATCACGATTCTTGGCCAGAAATGACCAAAAAATGGCCATTCCTGGCCACTGCTTTAAAAGCATGGCAAAAATAGCTGTGTTCTGTTTTTTATTGGGCTGGAATGGGCTTTTTTTGGTCATTTCTGGCCACCAAGTGAGCCACATCGCTTCAACAAACAAGCTGTGCCAAATGAGCCGTAGATGAGCTCGATTGCAAATGCGGCCCCATCCCACTCACTGCTTTCAAAAAATCGCCAACCGACGGTTCTAATGCCATCCATGCTCAAAAATATCCACACCCTATTTAATTTTGGTTTTTCAAAAAAGATTAAAACCAGAGTGATGGGGAAGCCCGCATAGACACTCACTCTCCTGACAACATTAAAACCATGAAAACCAGACGGAATGAAAAGTTGACATTGTGGATAACACCACCAGAACGTCGATTTATGCACAGGACACTTGCACAGAGAAAAACAATCCTGTAGACTGCATCCTGTGTCGGCCTCGTGCTGCTCGCAGTTCAAGTAACTGCATCCATCAAGTCCAGATGAGCAAATGCCTTCTGGCCCTTCAAATGAAGGCACTCCTGGTAGTCGAACTACCAACCGCTGTAACAGCACGCCGCAAGGCCAAAACGCTCAAAAGAGCAGTCCCTATTTGAAATCTGATTGGTGTAAAGCCAAGAGAAGACGGATGTGGACATTCAGGTTATGAGCCTAGAAACTCATAGTGCCACGAAACAAGTCACTGACTCTGTTGTCGCTGGAAGAGGTATATCTTGAAAAAGGTTGCCCGTTAGCAAACTCTCTAAGTGCTGGTAATGCCAGCCTGCCTGTCTTAGTTCCTCCTGGTGAGGGCGAAGAAGGAACCGCGAAAGCGGTACGCGAATAAACACCTACGTTCCATACGTCTGCTCGATACCTACCTCGTAGACATGCCATGCATGCCTTGTTAGAAGCTGGGGAAGAGACAACTGATCCGCCTGTCCGATTGAGGATGGGAGCCCACAGGGGCCTAAAAAGGGATTGGTCGTAGAACAGAAGTACTGGGGTTCCATATCAGAATGGAATTGAGTAGGTGATAGACACCAGCGACAAGCTGGATGAAGCGTAGTTCTCTTAAAGAACTCTGGAGAAATCCAGTAACCCCTTGCACCCTCCCATCACGGGGTGCAAGTGACTCAGAAATGAGTTGCCCCCCTTCGCACGGGATAGGCAGGAGAGTTTGCTAACGAGCAGCGACCAAATCTGACATATGCCCACCTGGGGCCGCAACTACAGGAAACCAATCACCAGCGTGCTATGCGACGTAATGCATGGAGGATAGGTGCGCCCTTGCGAGCGTGAAACCAGCACCAGAGGAAATGATTTTTAGTGGCGCGATGCTTATGAGCACAGATGCAGTTTTAGTAGCTGTGTTTTCGGTTGAGCGCCATGGAACGAAAACAGGAATATGTACATGCCAGTGCTTATGCGAGTGAATGTTGTGGAATTCAAAACGCCATCTGTGCGCGTTGGTAGCGGCATGTTTTCAAAGGCTGATTAAACAAAGAACGCTCATCTGTTGAGTTGTCTTAAACCCAGCGTCGAACTGTAAGTACATCCAAACAGGAAAAGTAGACATGAACCCACAGGACCAGCTTAGCCTCACCGGTATCAAAGAACCTTCCACACGGGAAGTGAACCGCATGATCACAGCGGACCTCAAGAGCAACAAACGCGCTGTCCAAGCGAAACGGGCAGGAACTGGCGCGGGTATCGATGCACTGGAACGGGCACAGAAGCGCTACAAGAAGAACCCCAAGGCGCAAATGGCCATGTTCTTCGGCGAATTTACCCTTCGTGCCGGGACTGGCCGCGCACGCCCCGTGTCTGAACGCACCCGAACCCTCTACGCCGATGAACTCATTCGCATGCTCGATGAACTGCGAGAGATTCGTGCAGGCGTACAAGACATCGGTGAGATTGGCAAAACCCATGCGGTGAAGTTGATCAAACACTGGGGCCAGCGCGGACAGGCAGCTTCAACCATCCAAAACAAGATCAGCATCCTGCGACGGTTCCTGACTTTCATCGGAAAAGATACCGCCATCCCAAAAGGTGAAGCACTCAAGACTTGGCTCAACCAGCAAGGCGTTACTGCACCTGTGACGCGCCAAAACATCCCAACAGAAAGCAAGGCGTGGGATGAAAACAGCGTTGACCTCCACAAGGTGCTTGCTGAACTGAGTAAGGAAAGCGCGATCACCGCCATGCAGTTGGAAGTGCAAGCTGCGTTTGGCCTGCGAATGAAGGAGTCCATCCAGCTTAACCCCCAGGCTGCAGATTGCGGCACGTTCCTGCGTGTTGTGCACGGTACAAAGGGCGGCCTACCACGTGATGTGGACTTCGATGACGATCCTGCAATGCGCGAGTGGCAAAGGGATGTACTTGAACGTGCAAAACTCTACGCTGGGCAAAATCGCAAGGGAACACTCTCCGTCCAGGGTAAGCGCCTCGACCAGAGCAAGGCTCACTTCTACTACCAGTGCCGTAAGGTGGGCATCACCCGCGATCAGCTTGGTGTCACCGCCCACGGTCTGCGCCATCAGTACGCTGCCCGACGCTATGCCCGCCTGTCCGGTATGGGCGCCCCTGTGTCCAAGAACGCGCCCCTGCATGTCACTGATGAAGTGCGCAGCGCCGATCTGGCCGCCCGGGAACAAGTCAGCCGCGAACTCGGCCACTTCCGCCCCGACATTACCCAGGCCTACACCGGCTCCCTTCCCATGTTGGAGAAGGGTCGCCGTCAGCGAATCAAAGACTGGATTCAGCGCACAGAAGAAAATGTTGAATTTCAAAGCGTCATGAAACAGGCGGGCGTTGTTACCGTCTGGCTGGGCGGCCGCTTCGCCATGGGCCTTGAAGTAAGCGCCGAAGAAAAATTGCGCATCATCGTCAAGACCGCCAGCAACCAGCCCCTGAACAACGACTCCCGTTTCATGCTCAAACAGCGCTTGATGGGTATGTACGACCGTGCCATTGACCTCAGTGAACACTTTGAGGCTGGTCAACCCGATGACGCACTGGAAATCATAGTCCGCTGACCCGAAACAACTGACATAGAAACAATTCACCGGAGATTGAAATTGACATCGCAACATCAAAAGCCAAACAGTCCGGCCGCGCAGGTCGAGAAGTACATTCTGGAAAACGCATGCACTTCTTACTGGCTGCGCTCCACCTATCAACAGGTTATTCGCCGCGACTCGGTTGATGCCCTGAATGATGCTGAAGTGCTGGTCTGTGCACTGCGTGCTCGCACCTTGGAAGCAATGTCGGAGTGCGTAAGCTTCCAACCCGAGATCACGGCCACACTGCTTAACCAACACGCCGATGCGCTGTCACACCTCTCTAAATTCATTCAAACGCACGGTAGCCCAGATGCCAATTTCCGGGTTCAACGCGACATTTCAACGCTGGTGCTGCAACTCCATCAAATCGCTCGCGAACTTCGTCCCTGTGGCACGATTGCCAAGCCATTACAAACTACGGATGGGGTACCCGCTCCCGGATCACGGACAGGTCAGTCGATCTGATCGCCTACCGGACAGTGCACACCCGCCCTTGAAATGGAAAACACCATGCAAATCAAGTCTCTGTCTACCCTCGATCTGCGATGCCGGATGGCGCTGGCCCGGGCTCTTGGGGCTGTTGATCGGGTTACCTCCACAAGAATCGCCTACGAGACCATCCGTCACCTCGTCCAGGCTATCCACGGTGGGGCTGACCCTGCATGTCCTGTGGCATGGCCGATTAAGACTGACCCCGTACTTGCTGCGGTCTATAAGGAGGGGATGCGCCTGCTCAAACACCGAAGCGCCTTGTGTGATCAACTGGTGCTTGCCAAGTCCAACGCTAAGTTTCGCAAGAACACCCAAACACTCGCCTTGAAGCACAAACTGCAAAGTGAACCCAGCGCTCAGACCATGCTCCAGCACCTGCAGATGCGCGAAGTGCTGAAGATCAACCAGCACTCGTTGAGTTTCGATGCGGATTTCAAGGAACTGGCCGGGACCAATCCCTACGGAATCGACTACTACACAGGGAACATGACGCTCGAAAACGTGGCGCACTGGCGCACCGCCATGCTCCGCGGCCAGACTTGGGGTGCCAGTCCCATGCCGGAATGGGATGACTCCGAGGATTCCCACGAAAACACCGATGTAAGGGAACTCGCCCTCACCATCGAGATGGTAGACGCTGAGTTTGCCGATCTGGCCTCCATGAACTGGGTTTCACTGGCCCACGGCACGGATGGGTTTCTCGATGCTCAGACCGAGAAACAGCATCCAGTGATGCACTGAGAGGCGGTTACGCATGAGCACCAAACCCAAGATCGAGGACGCTGGCGAAAAGCTGGGCGGCGCACGCAAGGACATGGCTACGCCCACCGGTACCGCCGGGGAGGGAGTTCACCAGGAAGCCTTGCTGGAGCTGCTGTGGCCTAAACCAGAGCGGTGGACGGACCTCATTCCCTCGTTGGGGCCCCACCGGGCTGCGCTGGTGATGGTGACCTATGAGAATCTGGCAAAGAAGCCCCCACCATCACGGATGGCTTGGTTCCGATGGGGAGCACTGGGAACGTGCCTACCGTTTTGGCATCCCGCTTCTGCGTGGTGTGCTGCTGCAACCGGGAAAACCCGTTCTGAATGATCTGCAGGGTGAGTTTGACCGACGGATGCGCGAGTTTGAGGAATTCATCCCCGTACCGCCACGCTTCGCAAACCAATGGAGCTACGCGATCGGTAGCGCCGGCACACGCTCGAACCGCCACCCCTTTGATTTCACACCCATCGACGGTCTGCGCGCCAGGTATCTGGCCGAATGGGGCTGGGGTTCAGACCCCCGAGTCAGCAACTACCTCTCCATGGGCGCACTGAAACTCAAGAATCGCGAAACTGGCGACCGCTTCTGGAAGGCAGTCAAAGGGGAAGCGGGCCGCTGGGTCTATCTGGATGATGCGAAATTCGACACCGAGCTGCAAGCTTTGGAATGCACCAGAGCGAAGGTTAATGCTTTACTCAATGAACCACAACCAGTGCGCAGTTCCAAGCGAAAGTCGCAGAACAACTGGATCAGGCCGCATGTGACGGGTGAGGCTATCCGCAACGGGTTTGCCAGCCCAAACTCAGCGGGAAAAACACAGAATGACCTGCTTGAATCCTTTGGCTTTCGTGGAGTGGAGTTCGGAAATTGGGTTTCTCAATCTGAACGACAGCAATTCGTGGACGCCGCCTATGACGCTTTTCTGGACCTGACTCAGATGTTGGGTATGCCACCTTCGTTCGCCTCTCTGTCTGGAAAGCTGGGGCTGGCCTATGGAAGCCGCGGCAAAGGCCTCTCCAAGGCTGCAGCGCACTTTGAGCCTGACACCTGGGTGCTGCACTTCACAAAAGAAAGCGGCCCGGGCAGCGTCAGCCACGAATTTGGCCATGCGATAGACGCTTGGATAGCTGATCACTTGTGGGGAAAGTCGTCTTGGTGTCCGCGCTTTGCCAGTGGTGAAGTGGAATGGGACGATCTTCCAGATGCAATCGCTCAATCTGAAACCGCTAAAGCGCTAAAGCAGTGGGCAAAACTGACAATACGCTATGGAAACACCCTACGTTGGGTGCGAACTTCCGTTTTTATGGACAGCACCCGTAACGCAACCTACTGGTCGGACCCGTGTGAGATGTTCGCCCGGGCGTTTGAAGTGCTGGTCATGGACTCCTTGAAAGCCAAAGGCCGCCACAACGACATGCTGGTGTACGGAATCAGCGATGACGAGGGTCAGGCGCTGGAGGCCGCTGGAAAGAGTTTCCCCTATCCGTTGGGGCCGGAGCGTACCAGGACGTGTGAAGCAATTGCCGCTGTAGTGAGGGCATACCGCAATGAATTTCGTCATGGTATGCATGGGTAAAACATGACATAAAATCGATTCACTTCGGCATCACTGCTGATTTGCGGGACTCGTGCCCGCCATTCAATCGACCACCAGCTGGTCAAATCAAAACCAAACTGCCCAAGGCGAACACTCGCCTCGGCGCGGTCGTTTGTTTTCCTTGGGCTTCTTCAACACAAGGAAAAAATAAAAAATGATGGAACGCATGTTTACGGTACTCGTACCACGACCTTGCCATTAAAAAACTGAAAGCCCTCAATCGCATGATTGGGGGGGGTTTTTTATGTGTGCGTGGCGCTGCGTGTAGCCGGTCGGCTTATCCCCTTCCTGACACTGGTTACTCATTGGAAATATTTAGCCTTTACACGGCATCCGTATGTACATACAATGTCCATGTACATAATTAACTATTGGAGCAATCATGGTAGCTACGGCAATCGAACGAATTGTGGTGCAAGCAACTTTGCGTGACAAGCAAGCCATTACAGCCAAGGCCAAGAAATTTGACATACCAGTGTCCGAGTTGATGCGCAGAGGTGCCTTTGCTTATGCCACTGACGAGGCCGATCAAGAGTTGGGGGTACTTGCAGATGCAGCCAAAGGTGCGGCCGATCGTGCTGGCTCTGCAATTGATGACGCGATGACTTTCATCGCTGCAAGCAACAAGCGCATTGCCAGCATGGAATCGGCAGCGGCAAAAACCGCCAAGGGTACAACCAGGGCGGCTTTCTGATGGGCGTTACTGACAAAATTTGGGGTGCTCTGACTTCCATGATCAAGCTGGAAGACAAAGTTAAATCCCAATCAGAAGCAATGAAGGCTCAACAAGTGAAGATTGAAAATCTCACAGAACGAGTTATTCGACTTGAGACCCAGCTTGAAATGCTGATGCGTGCCGCAGAACTTAAGCACATCAAAAAATGAAGGGAAGCGGCGTATGTCCACAATCAATCCAGGCCATCGGCAGCGCTAAGACTTCAATGACGAACCATGATTTTCAGGAACGTACCATCATGAAAAACACCAGTACCATGCAAATTTCAAACAATATAGGTGCAAGTGCCGAACGACCTTTAGCCGAGGATCTGATTAGTCAGTGCATTGACGATCACCGTAAGCCTTGGCAGCTGAAGTGGACAACTGCAGTTGGGATATGTTTGTTGGCAGGACTTACTGTTCCAAAATTGATCGGCGTTCCAGACTTCAATGCCATCATCGGTTTCGCGGTGTGCTTCATGTCCACGTACATGTTTCTGGTCGGATTTGGAGTGGCACCTGGATTAGAAGAACCGGCCCATTACAAGTGCTATGCCAAGGGATATTTGTTAAGCCAGTTGAAGTCAGATCTGTCACCCAGTGATCGGGCTAAGTGGAATAAATATTTTGCTGACGCGACAAGGGATCGTGAGCCTATAACAGTGCGAATGCTTTACAGATCCGCTCGCCGTTGTCGCAGCGATCGGCTGAAGCAAGCGGCGTTGTTGGCGCAGAGCGTGGTCGATAACGATGAATAACTACTCCGGCTGGGAAATACTGTTGCTGCTGGCGATGGTCATCACCCTTGTCAACCAGGCACGCATCTATCTGGTTTCGAATGCGCAACCGCTATGGCATGTCGTTAATGCCGCTGTAACAGCGTCTGCAGCTGGAGCGGTGCTTCTGCATCTGCAGTGGGCAGCGCTTCTCGCTCTGTTAGCCATCGTGATGCAAGCTGGAAGGTCAGCTTGCACATTAAGTCACTTTAGGCATGGTGTTCGAAAACCAAGTCCTGATGCCTAAAAGGAAACCGCTGTGCCGAGAATACCGTCGTACACCTGCAAATTTTGCGGCGTGCCATCAATGCAAACTGCATGCAGCCATTTTCGGTTGTGCAACAACATTCAGTATTGACATCAGCCTTCGGGTTCTTTATCATTTAAGTACTTCAGCGTAAAGCTGATTTGCTGGTTGAATGCCAGCCATTCAAGACGGCTCAACTGCGAGCCAATCAAAACCAACTGCCTGAGGCGAAGACCGCCTGTCAGGCATCTTCTCCCATGGTATGTGTTAAGCCTGAAATTCTTTCAACTGGCTATACATGTCCAGGTAGTTTCAGCAATCTTGCTGAACCACATCAGGAGATAGGAAAATGTCGATGTCCATAACCAAAGAACCTTCTTCGTTCACGGTCTGGGCTTACCAATATGACGCGGCATCGTTTCACGCGAACGAACTTCGCGCTGATACTTTCAAGTGTCGCAATCAAGCTATTCGCGTCGCACGCCAGCGTGTGCGGGAAACCAATCACAACACTGGCTGGGCAAAAATCATTGACAACTGCCAGGCCGGCCACATGGGCGACCGCGGTGTCATCGCTGTGATCAGAAAAACACGCCAAGGTGGCACACGAACCGTCTACCAGCGATAACGCTTCACTGCGATAAACCCAGGGTAAATCACACCCACCTTCAACGGCGCGCAATGCGTCATTGAAGCCAAACCAAACCCTCGCGGGCATAACCCGCACAGGGGATATCCGCGAGTTCTTCTTTTTTAAGGAATTCATCGTGGAAATCACACTCAGTCCAAAAGAACGTTTGTTCGTTTTCAAAGCCACCGAGTACACCAGTTGCCTCGGCTATGACGTGGTGTTTAACTACTGCCGTGAGCTGGTCAGACGCATCAAAAAATTTGATTTGTTGAAAGCAGGCCAAACGCTCACACCGGTATTGGAAAGCGAAATTGGGACGCTGGCACAGTACCAGCAATACAAGGCCCTTTTGGCCATTATCGGCACGCGCAAAACAGGAACGTGGTTCGACTTCGAAACACCAACCAAAGTCAGGACTATCCTGGAGCATTACCGCAAAGATGGCGGTCAGCTGCGGATTTTCTACGGCAACCGCAAAACGGGGCGCTGCTGGATGGAAGAAAACGATGTGATCGGCCGGATTGGTCGCTCCACCGGAATCATGCAAATTCCTCTGCTGATCGAAGCAGGGGAATGCGGCGGCCCCGGTATTCTTGACTCGTCAATTGTTCGCATCATCGATGCTGACACCCGCGAGGAACTGTACCGACATAAAAA
>JAVHQF010000148.1:0-13545 GCA_036170995.1 Sideroxydans sp.
GTGGCGCGAGATGCCCTGTGCGTCGAGCTGGCGCTCGACCACGATCTGTGTGGCAATACCCGCGTGGTCGGTACCCGGTTGCCACAGGGTGTTGTCGCCGCGCATCCGGTGGTAGCGCGTCAGCGTGTCCATCAAGGTCTGGTTGAAACCGTGGCCCATGTGCAGCGTGCCAGTGACGTTGGGCGGGGGCAGTTGGATGCAGAAGTTGTCTTGCTTGGCGGCGTCTATGCCGGCCTTGAAGTAGCCAGCGGATTCCCATTCGGGATACCAACGTGCTTCGATGTCTTTGGGGTCGAAACTTTTTGCGAGTTCTTTTTGAGTCATGATCGTGCGGTATGTATCAGTGATGCGGCGCGAGGCCTGTCCTGAGCTTGTCGAAGGAGGGCGCGATTATAGCAATTCAGAAGGTGCTTCAGACTCAAAACACGACATTCCCGCGAAGGCGGGAATCTAGTTTGTCGATTTAACGGGATTCCCGCCGGAGCCTGTCCTCGAATGGTGTAGTCGGGGGCGGGAATGACGAGGATTTAGGAAGGGTCTTGCGAAGTAGCTAAGGCTTTGCGGATGAGCTCGGGCAGTTCGGCTTTCAATTCGGCCAAGGTCTCTGCGATGACCTGTTGCTGGGCATCGGCCAAGCGTCGTTGCAGGCGTTGCGCCAACACATCCTCAAGGTGCGTCTCGAGGTGGCTCAACAGTTGCGGCGAGATGTCGAGCGGCATCTCTGCGGGAAGCAGGACGTCGGCGGATTCGGTGGAGATGGGGGCGAAATCTTGCGCTTGAACTGCTATCGTCGCATCCAGTGAGGCAGGTGCGGCTTCTTCAACCATCTCGGTCAGTGTGGGAAATCCACCCGAGGCTTCGCCGACCACTTCGGTGAGCACGGGTATGTCTTGCGGCAGGTAGTGGTCGGTCGTCATGCGCGCAGTTTCGCTAGGTTGGTATGGCCGACATCGTAGCCACGGTCTTTGTAGAACTTGAAGCGAGCGCGGCCCAGCTTGGCATCTTCGTCGTCGCTGCCGACGATCTCGATGACGCGTTCAAAACGGCTGAAGAAGGGGGTGCAGTCATCATGCAAGCTGATGAGCAGTTCCGAGTGCGGGAAATTCTCGTCGCGCCCGATGACTACGGGCATGGTCGCGGCATCGGCTTCGTGGCTGTGACAGTGCGGCAGGAAAGCAGTGGCGGGGTAATGCCACAGCAGTTTGTCTAACTTGTCTGCGGTGTCGTCGTTCGGCACATGCAACAACACACGCACACCGTTCTGCATCGCTTTGTGACTGAGCTGACAAGCGGTGCGCAGCTTGTCTTCAGAGCCGGTATAAAAATCTACTTTAGTCACTTAGCTGCTGCGCGGTTGATAAGGTACTGCGTGAGCATCGGCACGGGGCGGCCTGTTGCGCCTTTTTGTTTGCCCGACAACCATGCAGTGCCCGCGATGTCCAAGTGCGCCCAGCGATATTCTTTGGTGAAGCGCGCCAAGAAACAGGCAGCGGTGATGGTGCCCCCTGCACGTCCGCCGATGTTCTGCATGTCGGCGAAGTTGCTGTCGAGCAAAGGTTGATAGTCGTCCCACAGCGGCAGTTGCCATGCGCGGTCGTGCGCTTGTTCTCCGGCGGCCAGTAGTTCCTTCGCTAGTTTCTCTTCGTTGGCGAACAAGCCGTGTGCGACATGACCCAAAGCGATGACGCATGCGCCAGTGAGGGTGGCGATGTCGATGACGGTGTCCGGCTCGAACTTGGCGGAGTAGGTGAGTGCGTCACACAGGATGAGGCGGCCTTCAGCGTCGGTGTTCAATATCTCGATGGTCTGGCCAGACATGGAAGTGACGATGTCGCCCGGTTTGGTGGCGATGCCGGAAGGCATGTTCTCGCAAGTGGGGATGACGCCGACCACGTTCATTTCCAATCCCATCTCGGCGATGGCTTGCAGGGTGCCGAGCACGCTGGCTGCGCCGCACATGTCGTACTTCATCTCATCCATCTCGGCACCTGGCTTGAGCGAGATGCCGCCAGTGTCGAAGGTGATGCCTTTGCCGACCAGTACGATGGGCTTCTGCTTCTTGTCACCGCCTTTGTATTCGAGGGTGATGAGTTTGGCGGGTTGCTCGCTGCCGCGTGTGACGGAGAGGAAAGAGCCCATACCCAACTTCTGCATTTCCTTCTCTTCCAGCACGGTGGTCTTGATCTTCTTATGTATCTTGTCCAAAGCCAGCGCATGTGCAGAAAGGTAGGTTGGTGTACAAATGTTGCCAGGCAAGTTGCCGAGGGTCTTGGCCAATTCCATACCGTTGGCGATGGCGGCGGACTGTTCCAGTGTGGTCTTGAGTTCGGCCACGGGCTTATCGAGTGTGGCGAACACGATGTGCTTGAGCGTCGCGGGTTTGGCTGGCTCACTCTTCAGGTCGTCAGCACGGAAGGCTTGTTCGGCGGCAGTGAATACGGCTTGTTTGATGACCCAGTTGGCGTTTTTACCCACCCCTTCGTCGGTGATGAACAACGCCGCATCTTTCGCGGGTGTCGCGTTCAGTGCCTTGAATGTCGCACTGAGGATGTCGAGGCTGACTTTGCTGTTCAGTTCGCTGGCTTTGCCCAAGCCGACGAGCAACACGCGCTCGGCAGTGATGCCGCTGAGTTTTTGCAAGAGAAGGGTGGAGGCCGCTTTGCCTGTCATGTCGCCACGTGCGATGAGGTCGCTCAGTGCGTGTTTCGCCGCTTTGTCGAGTGCTTGTCCTGCCTTGGATAACTTGCCGCCATCGAACACACCAACGACCACACAGCCGCTCTTCAGTAAGTCCGGGCTACCTTGTTTTATGCTAAATTCCACGTGTCACTCCTCAAATCTAAATATCCAACGATTTACCTGCAATGGCCGATTATCCGCAATCTCAAGGCACAAAGTCAAAGAAGCGATCACCTCGAATCGTGCTGGGCATCTTCTATTGGTCGTTGGTGCGCGAGTTCGCTAGCTCAGGCTTGCTCATATTTTCGGTTCTAATGGGGATCGTGGTGTTCACCCAACTTATCAAGTTGCTGGGTGATTCTGTGAGCGGTGCGTTGGCGGTGGACGGTGTTTTGGTGATGTTGGGTTTCAGTGCGTTGAGTTTCATCCCTGTGTTGCTCTCGATTAGCCTGTTCCTCTCAGTCTTACTTACTTTGTCACGCATCTATCGCGATAGTGAGATGGTGGTTTGGTTCTCATCAGGTATTGGGTTGACGCGTTTCATCCGACCTGTGATGGCTTACTCGATCCCAGTGGTATGCATCATCGCTTTGTTGAGTCTGGTGTTGTCGCCGTGGGCGTGGTCGATGGCGGATGAGTTCAAACGCAGGTTGAATAGTCGTGACGACGTTGCTTCTGCCGCACCTGGCGTGTTCCGCGAATCCAAGCAGGCTGACCACGTGTTCTTCTTGGAAGAGGTAGATACGGAGAAAAAGCGTGTACAGAACATTTTCGTACAGTCGGTGCAGAACGGCAAAGACGGCACGATGGTGGCGAAAGAGGGGTATCAGGAGATCGCGGCCAATGGTGATCGCTTCCTGGTGTTGCTGAATGGCTCGCGTTACGAAGGCGTGCCAGGGCAGGCGGATTTCAAGATCGCGGAGTTCGAGCGCTATTCCATTCGTATAGAACCTGTTGAACTGCCGCAAAATACGAGTAACCGTAGAGCTTATTCCACGTTATACCTGATCCAACACCCTGATCCATTGAATCAATCGCAACTGGTCGAGCGCATCAGCATGCCCTTGGGGGCGTTAATGCTTGCGTTGTTAGCTATTCCGTTGAGTTATGTGAATCCACGCGCTGGCCGTTCATATAGTCTGATCGCGGCCATTGTGCTCTATATGTTCTACAACAATATGTCCACCATCGCAGCATCGTGGGTGGCGCGCGAGAAGGTCAGCATGTTGGTTGGACTGTGGGGCATCCATCTGGTTTTGCTGGTCGGGACTATCATGTATTTCTATCACCGTAGCTCTCCGTTTTCGTGGCGCAGGTGGCGACTATGAAGCTGCTGACGCGGTACTTGGCAAAAGAGATTTACCTGAGCGTGCTCTTGGTGTTCGCAGCCTTGCTCATGTTGTTCGAACTGCTGGACCTAATCAATCAGATGAATGAGATGGGCGATGGCAGCGGCTATCACATGGGATATGTTTTGCTATTTGTGTTGTTGACTGCGCCAGGCCATGTGTATGAGCTATTTCCTGTGGCGGTATTGATTGGCACCATCTTCGCCCTCGTGCAAATGGCGGCCAATTCAGAGTTAACCGTGTATCGCGCTTCGGGGGTGTCGTTGAGGCAAATGATCTATGCTCTGTTGCGCATCGGGTTGCCTTTTATGATTGCCTGTTTTGTGGTGGGTGAGTTTGTCGCGCCGCCAAGTGAGCATCTGGCCAAGCAAATCAAGCTGAAAGCGAAGAACGCGAACGTGAGTTTAAGTGAGTTTCGTTCTGGTGTATGGGTGAAGGATGAGGGGAGCTTCGTCAATGTGAAGGCAGTGCTACAAGATACGACCCTGTTGGAAATCAGCATCTACCAATTCGACGAGGCTTATCATTTGCGTAGCATCACGGTGGCGGAGCGTGCAACCTACCAAAGTGGGCAGAGCTGGGAATTGGTGGGGGTTAAGCAAACCAAGTTCAACGGAACGGGGGCGCAAGTGAATCAGTTGGGGGCGATGGAGTGGCGTTCGTCATTGAATCCAAATATCTTTACGGTGCTATTGATTGAGCCAGAGCAGATGTCGGCATGGAGTCTATTTCAATATATTCGTCATCTGGATGACAACAAACAGAAGACATCGCGCTACGAGATCGCGATGTGGAACAAGCTGACCAATCCGTTTGCGGTGTTGGTGATGATGTTATTGGCCTTGCCTTTCTCTTCCTATAACAAGCGCGAAGGCGGGGTCAGTAGCAAGATATTCCTGGGCGTGGTGTTGGGGTTGGGATTTCACTTTGCCAGTCGCTTGTTCGCCAATTTGGGAACGCTTAAGGATTGGTGGCCAGTGTTCAGCGCAACTGCAATGACGTGGGTGTTCTTGGGATTGGCGCTGATGATGCTATGGCGAACTGAGCGCCGCTGACACTGCAATTACTTGGCGGGACTATTCTGTTCGGTTTGTTGTTCGCGCACCATTTTTTTTACTGCCTCACGTTTTTCCGCAGGCACTTTGCTGAAGGCAGTGAATTTCTCCCTAGCGCGATGACGCTGTTCTGGGGTCAGCTTGCCCCAAGCTTCCAATCGTTTGTGTAATCGTTGCTGTTTCTCGGGTGGGAGTTTTGAATATCTATTAGCGATGCCGAGAAAGTTTTTTTGTGCGCCATCAGGCAACGTATCCCAAGTTGAAGAGAGAGGTGCGAGAACCTGCTGCTGGTCGGCACTCAGAGTGCTCCAAGGCGCGGCCAAGACACCAAGAGGGAATAACAACAGAAGCACGGAGAAGATGAGCTTGAATGGCATCGTTCCTTATTCCTAATTTTTAGTTTAGTCAACATACATATGAACTGGTAGGTCATCTGTGAGGATGGCGATGTCGAGTTCGCTATGATCAACTTCAGGGGCATTTTGCCAATAGCTAATCCCACCAACCAGTACGATTGCCAAAAGTACCGCAAGTCCCCAATTAAGGGTTTTGTGATGGTGAGATGCGTGATGACCGATTATGCCATGTTCATTCAACCATGCTTTCACGTGCGTTGGTTGCTCGGCCTGATGATGTTGCAATGCTGCACAACGTGCGGCATGCAATCCATCAGCAGTTTTGCTGCTTAGATTACTGGCTGAGCTATTTAGCAAACGACTGATGTCGTCGAGGTTCAGTTTGATTCCCATGATAGGTCTATCCCTTTTTGTTTCAGCGTCTCGGCAAGAGCGTGAGTCGCTCTCGAACAATGGGTCTTAACGCTTCCTTCGGAACACCCCATTGCGGCTGCCGTCTCCGCTGTATCTAACCCGTCCCAATAACGCAACAGGAAGGCTTCGCGTTGACGGGTTGGTAGACTCATTAATGCAATTTCGATGATGCTCAACAGTTGGCTCTGTTGTAGGTTGGCGTCGGGTTGTATGGCATGACTTGGGCTATCTTCATCTTCCAGTACGTCGAGCGGGTCAAACTCTTCGTCTGCATGTTGCTGGGTAAAGGATGAGAACAAGGATAGCCATGATGATCGCACCTTTTGTCTGCGAAAGTGATCCATGATGGTATTTTGCAGTATGCGATGAAAGAGCATCGGAAATTCTGCTGCCGGCTTGTCTCCGTACCTTTCGGCTAGTTTCAGCATGGCATCCTGCACGATGTCCAGCGCGGCAGCTTCATCACGCACAGCGAACATCGCGTGCTTGTAGGCACGACGTTCGATGCTGGCGAGAAAGTCGGATAGTTGTTCGCGGCTGGACAAGACGTATCTCCTATGGGGCGGCGCATGATAGCAAATTCCTGTAGGGACAAGGATTTTCGGCGATTTAAGGCTTGATGGGGTTGACCAAAACGCCGCCAGCCTTTATCTTGCGCGGTCTTAAATTCGAAGTAATTTATAGTATAGGCTTTCGCTCATGGAACTGACTGGCGCAGAAATAACCATCAAATGTTTGCAGGAAGAGGGCGTTGAGTACGTCTTTGGCTATCCTGGTGGCGCAGTGCTGTTTATTTATGACGCACTGTTTCAACAAGACAAGGTCAAGCACGTCTTGGTGCGGCATGAGCAAGCGGCTGTGCATGCCGCAGACGGCTATTCGCGTTCAACAGACAAAGTCGGCGTTGCATTGGTCACTTCTGGCCCGGGCTTGACCAATGCGGTGACGGGTATCGCCACCGCCTATATGGATTCCATTCCAATGGTGGTCATTAGCGGTCAAGTACCCACCAGCTATATCGGCGAAGATGCTTTTCAAGAGGTGGATGCGGTTGGCATCACACGTCCATGCGTCAAACATAATTTCCTAGTCAAGGATGTTAAAGACCTCGCGGTGACTTTGAAAAAAGCGTTCTATCTAGCGAAGTCTGGACGTCCTGGTCCTGTGTTGGTGGATATTCCCAAGGATGTGTCCAATACCAAGACCGAGTTTGTCTATCCTGAATCCGTCAGCATCCGTTCTTACAACCCGCAGACGCATGGTGACATGGGGGCAGTCAAAGAGGCGGTAAAACTATTGCTGGACGCCAAGCGCCCGATGGTCTACGTGGGCGGTGGCGTGGTGCTGTCCGATGCTTCAGTGCAGTTAATCGAATTGGTTCACAAATTAGGCTTTCCGCTTACCAATACCTTGATGGGATTGGGCGGCTATCCCGCAACCGATAAACAGAATCTCGGCATGTTGGGGATGCATGGCACTTACGAGGCCAATATGGCGATGCAGGACTGTGATGTCTTGTTGGCGGTCGGTGCGCGCTTTGATGATCGCGTCATCGGCAATGTGAAGCATTTCACCTCGGTGCCACGCAAGATCATTCATATTGACATCGACCCTGCGAGCATCGCCAAACGTGTGAAGGTGGATGTGCCTATCGTGGGCGACGTAAAGCAAGTTTTGACTGATATGTTGGGCGTGTTGGCGGCGAGCAAGCAGAAGCCGGCTGCAGCTAATCTGAAGAATTGGTGGCAGCAGATTGATACATGGCGCAGCCGCAAGTCGCTGACCTACAAGCATTCGGATGAGATCATCAAGCCGCAATTTGTTATCGAGAAACTGTACGAGATCACACGGGGTGAAGCTTTCATCACATCTGATGTAGGGCAACATCAGATGTGGGCTGCGCAATATTACAAATACGACAAACCACGCCAATGGATCAATTCGGGCGGTTTGGGCACGATGGGTTTTGGTCTGCCTGCGGCAATGGGGGTGCAGCTCGCGCATCCTGGTGCGACGGTCGCTTGCGTGACGGGCGAAGGCAGCATTCAGATGAACATCCAGGAGCTTTCTACCTGCAAGCAATACAACATCCCTGTGAAGATCATAGCCTTGAACAACTGTTATTTGGGCATGGTGCGCCAGTGGCAGGAGTTCTTCCACGGCAATCGCTATTCGCATTCCTACATGGATGCCTTGCCAGACTTTGTGAAACTGGCCGAGGCGTATGGCCATGTGGGTATCCGCGTGGATAAACCCTCCGATGTTGAAGGGGCGTTGAAAGAAGCATTCGCACGCAAGAACGATCTAGTGTTCTTAGACTTCCGTACCGATCCAACCGAGAATGTGTATCCGATGGTGCCAGGGGGGCGGGGCTTGTCTGAAGTGATTTTGGCGGAGGACTTGTGATGCGTCATATCATCTCTCTATTGATGGAGAACGAAGCGGGAGCGTTGTCGCGCGTGGCGGGGCTGTTCTCGGCACGGGGTTACAACATCGAGTCATTGACCGTCGCCCCGACCGAAGATACGACTATGTCGCGCATGACCATCGTCACGCGCGGTTCGGACGAGATCATCGAGCAGATCAAGAAGCAGCTCAATAAATTGGTGGATGTCGTGGCAGTGATGGATATGACTGACGGCGAGCATTTGGAGCGTGAGTTGATGTTGTTGAAGGTGAGTGCAGTGGGCGAAGCGCGTGAAGAGCTGAAGCGCATCACCGATATTTTCCGAGGTCGCATCATCGACGTATCTAGCACCAGCTATACCATCGAGCTGACTGGCACGGGTTCCAAGCTGGACAGCTTCCTGCAAGCCATCGACCACAGCCTCATTATCGAGACGGTGCGTACTGGCTCTTCTGGTATCGGGCGTGGCGAACGCGTTTTGAAGCTATAACGTTCTACGATTGTGTAAGTCGGGTTTCAACCCGACCTACAAAAAACTAAATTTTTTTATTTTTACGACGAGGCCAACATGAAAGTTTATTACGACAAAGACGCAGACCTTTCCCTGATCAAGGGCAAACAAGTGACCATCATCGGCTACGGTTCCCAAGGCCACGCCCATGCACAAAACCTGAAAGAGTCTGGTGTCAACGTGACGGTTGGTTTGCGCAAGAACGGCGCCTCTTGGAAGAAGGTCGAAGCAGCGGGCATCAAGGTTGCTGAAGTGGCTGATGCAGTGAAGAACGCTGACGTGGTGATGATGTTGTTGCCTGACGAAAACATCCCTGACGTTTACAATAAAGAAGTTGCGCCCAATATCAAAGCAGGCGCTGCACTGGCATTCGCGCACGGCTTCAACGTGCACTACAACCAAGTCGTACCGCGCGCTGACGTGGATGTGATTATGATCGCGCCTAAAGGCCCTGGCCACACCGTGCGTTCTGAATACCTCAAAGGCGGCGGTGTGCCGACACTGATCGCTGTCTACCAAGACAAGACAGGCAAGGCGAAAGACATCGCCCTGTCCTATGCGGCCGCCAACGGTGGCACCAAGGGTGGCGTGATTGAGACTAACTTCCGCGAAGAAACAGAAACTGACTTGTTCGGTGAACAAGCCGTGTTGTGCGGTGGTGCAGTTGAATTGGTTAAGGCAGGTTTCGAGACATTGACCGAAGCAGGTTATGCACCCGAGATGGCCTACTTCGAGTGCTTGCACGAACTGAAGTTGATCGTTGACTTGATGTACGAAGGCGGCATCGCCAACATGAACTACTCCATCTCCAACAATGCGGAGTATGGTGAATATGTCACGGGTAACCGTGTAATCGCCGACCAGTCGCGCGCTGCGATGAAGGAATGCCTTAAAAACATTCAGAACGGTTCTTACGCGAAACAATTCATTTTGGAAGGCCGTACCAACTATCCAGAAATGACTGCACGGCGCCGTTTGAATGCGGAGCATCCAATCGAGGTGGTGGGTGGACAGTTGCGTGCCATGATGCCTTGGATCGCCAAGAACAAACTGGTCGATCAATCTAAGAACTAAATGATGTGAAGGGGGAGGGTCAAGAGGGGAAGGAGAAACCTTTGAGCCTGAGATCGCTTCCCCGTTTTTTTTCGTACTACGTCAAAGTCACCATCGGTGATAAAGTGTCCTCAATTGAATACTTCCTTGGCAAGAATCCGACCCTATGATTGAGACCAAACAGCGCGAAAGAATGAACCTGCGTAGGCGCAGTATCTACTTGTTGCCCAATTTGTTCACCACGGCTGCTTTGTTTGCGGGCTTCTATGCCATCGTGCAATCCATGAATGGTCGCTACGAGATCGCCGCAGTGGCAATCTTCATCGCCATGGTGTTGGACGGTTTGGATGGTCGTGTAGCACGTATGACGCATACGCAGAGCGAGTTTGGAGCGGAATACGATAGCTTGTCCGATATGGTGTCATTCGGTGTGGCTCCCTCCATCGTGATGTATGAATGGGCGTTCCGTGATTTGGGCAAGTGGGGATGGTTCGCCGCGTTCATTTATTGCGCGAGTGCGGCGCTACGTTTGGCTCGCTTCAATACCAACATTGATGTGATTGATAAACGTTATTTCCAAGGCTTGCCAAGCCCCGCTGCCGCCGCTTTGGTTGCAGGCTTCGTATGGGTGATGTTGGACAATAAATTTACGGGGTATGAGTTGCGTTGGTATGCCGCCTCCCTGACTGTGTTTGCGGGCTTGAGTATGGTGAGCAATCTCAAGTACTACAGCTTCAAATCCATCAACATGCGCAAGAGCGTGCCGTTCATCGTCATCTTCTTGTTCGCGCTATTTTTCATCTTGGTGTCAGTGGATCCACCATTACACCTTTTCTTGCTGTTCCTAGGGTATTGCTTGTCTGGCTATGTGATGGCCGTCATAGATATGCGCAAGCCCAAATCGCCGCCGCCAGCGCAACCCTAGCTGCGCGTCCACAGCGTCTCGTTTTTTCCAGCCGCACGGTTTATCACGCGGCATAACACGAACAATAGGTCGGACAGACGATTGAGGTAGCGCCCGCCATCGTCGCTCACGATCTCGCTTTGCGCGAGGCGGCAGTGATCGCGCTCAGCGCGTCGCGCCACACTGCGTGCAACATGACATAGCGCAGCCGCACGTTCGCCGCTGGGCAGAATGAATTCCTTGAGTGGGGGTAGGTCAGCATTGAAGTGAGCGATCGCCCCATCCAGCCGCCGCAATTTCTCCTGTGCGAAATCGGTGCCAGGTAGTGCCAAACTTCCACCCAAGTCGAACAGGTCGTTCTGTATGCGCAGGAGTTCATCGCGGATGTCTTGTGGCAATGTTTCGGTGAGGAGTAGCCCGAGATGGCTGTTGAGTTCATCCACGCTGCCGATCGTGTTGATGCGCGCACTATCCTTGCTGAGGCGAGTGCCATCGGCTAGGCCAGTAGTGCCGTCATCACCCGTGCGTGTCACGATGCTGCTTAAGCGGTTCGCCATCACTGTTTCTCCAAACAGCCGATATAGATCGCCGCATCGGGCGCAGTCTTGTTGCGTTGTGCCTGCCAGATCATCTCGCCCAAACAATCCATCATCGCGTGTTGCGCTTCGTGTTCGGATTCGTATTTCTGCGTGAGCCGAACGAACTGTTCACGGATACCGTGCGGCTGGCCGATGGATATCTGCTCTTCGATGGTCAGGTGCATCATCAGGTGCAGGAAAGGATTCACCACGGAGCCATCGGCGGCAAAATCCTTATTTCGGTTCATTTCGGCGTCATTGAAGATGGCGTGATACTCGGGATGCTTGTCGATCAGCTGCGCCGTTAGGTCTTCTAGTGGTGATAGCAATTCTTTGGAACAGCGCTTGCGCCAAGTTTCGAATAGGAACAGTCGCGCTTCATCGCGGGTGGGATTGAACATCAAAATTCTTTCTCTTTGTATTCACATAGGTCTTGGATGATACATTCGGCGCACTTCGGTTTGCGTGCCACACAGGTGTAACGTCCATGTAGGATGAGCCAATGGTGCGCATTGAGTTTGAATTCATCTGGCACGAACTTCAATAGTTTCTTTTCGACCTCTTGCACGTCTTTTCCCTGCGCCAAGCCGATGCGATTGCTGATGCGGAAGATGTGTGTATCTACCGCGATGGTGGGTTGGCCGAAGGCCGTGTTGAGGATGACGTTGGCGGTCTTGCGTCCCACGCCAGGCAGTGCTTCCAGCGCTTCTCGCGTCTGCGGCACTTGCCCATCATGTCGCTCCAGCAGGATACGGCACATCTGGATGATGTGTTTGCTCTTGGTTTGATACAGACCGATGCGTTGCACGTATCCGCGCAGTTCGTCTTCACCTAGGTTGAATATCTTTTGCGGCGTGTTGGCAACAGGGAAGAGTTCGCGTGTGGCGAGGTTCACGCTCTTGTCGGTAGCTTGTGCCGAGAGGATCACCGCGACCAGTAATTCAAAGGGCGATGCGTGTTCCAGTTCGGTGGTGGGATGAGGATTCGCCGCTTGCAGACGCAAGAATATCTCGCGCCGCTTTGCCGCATTCATCCTTGCACAGCCTCGCCCAAGCTAGGAGTGGATGCGGGTTTGTTACGTGCTTGTGCTTCCGCACGCAGATTGAGCCAATTCTTGCCTGCGATGAGCAGGCCGAGACCGATGAACGCGCCAGGTGGGAGGATGGCGAGCAGGAAGCCGTGATAGTCCGGGATGACGTGGATGATCCAAGTTTTTGCGCCGTCACCCAGCGCCAGATCAATGCCTGAGAGCAATGTTCCTTTGCCAACCAATTCACGGATGCCGCCCAAAACGGCAAGTACCGCAGTCAATCCGAGTCCCATCGCAAAGCCGTCCGAGGCTGACGCAAGAGGTGGGTTCTTGGAAGCGAACGATTCGGCGCGCGCCAATACAATACAGTTGGTCACGATCAAGGGAACGAAGATGCCAAGCACGACATACAGTCCATACATATAAGCGTTCATCAGATATTGCACGACGGTCACCAAGACCGCGATGATGAGGACGAACACAGGGATGCGTATTTCGTTGGGCACATAGCTACGCACAGGGGCGATGGCGGCGTTACTGACCGTCATCACAAGGGTGGTGGCAAGACCAAGACTGACAGCGTTCACTAGCGAATTGCTGATGGCAAGCAAGGGGCAAAGACCCAGCAATTGCACCAGACCAGTATTCTGTTTCCATACTCCATTAAAAAATATCTCTTTGAATTTGGTGTTGGTCATGGTTTTCTTTCGGTATGCGCGTTGGGGTTCTCTGCGAACAACTCATCACGATGTGCGGCGAAATAAAGTAGCGATTTGTTCACCGCTTTCACGACTGCGCGTGGCGTGATGGTTGCCCCCGCCATGTGTTCGAATTGACCGCCATCTTTTTTTACTTTCCACTCGGTGTCACCCCACACCGCGCGCGATTTACCTTCGAATACGCTGATCCAAGCATTCTTTGCAAACTCGATGTAATCACCTAAGCCCGGGGTCTCTTTGTGTGAGACGACGCGTACACCAGCGATCTCGCCGTTGGCGCGAATAGCCAAGATCAGTGCAATCTTGCCCGCATAGCCGTCGGGTGCGACGGATTCCAGCACGATGGCTACCGGTGCACCATGGTGACGCGCGACATGACCGACAGTCTGAGTGGTGGTGCCCAACAGTACATCTGCCTCGATCGCAATCGCATCCTGCATGATGTCGTTGTCATAGCTGGCTGGGGGCAATATCTGTGAGATCAACTTAA
>JAVHQF010000149.1:0-2850 GCA_036170995.1 Sideroxydans sp.
AAACCATATGATGAATTGGAAAGACGGCCAGCCCTATTCGAATCGTTTTGACGATGTGTACTTCTCGACTGCATCAGGTCTAGAAGAGACGCGCCATGTCTTTCTGAAAGGTAACCATCTGGCAGAACGTTTTGTTGCATTGTCCGCAGGCGATAGCTTTTGTATCGGTGAAACAGGGTTTGGTACGGGATTGAACTTTCTGTGTACGTGGCAGTTGTTTGAGCGAACAGCGCCTGTCGGCGCAAGCCTTGATTTTTTCAGTGTAGAGAAATTCCCGTTGAGTGATGACGAACTTCGCACCGCATTGGCGTTGTGGCCTGAGTTAAATTCATTAGCTGAAACATTATTGGCGCGTTGGTGTCGTCGTGTACCTGGCTGGAATCGTTGGAGTTTCGCTAACGGGCGAGTGCGGCTGACCTTGGCATGTTTGGATGTTGATGAGGGGTTGCCACAATTGCCAATGCAATGCGTGGATGCGTGGTTTCTCGATGGATTCTCTCCCGCCAAGAATCCAGAGATGTGGAGCGAGAACGTACTGATGAATGTGGTGCGTGCCTCGCGTGATGGCGCCACCTTGGCAACTTACACCAGCGCGGGCTGGATAAGACGTGGCTTGCAGAAAGCGGGATTCGAGGTAGAGAAGTCTGAAGGTTTTGGTCGCAAGCGGGAGATGACCTGCGGACGAATGCCTTCCGCTTCTTCAGCAAGCGGGTGCGGCGAGTATCCTCGCACCGCCATCGTCATTGGAGGCGGAATCTCTGGATGTGCCGCCGCACACGCACTTGCTCAGCGCGGTATCAAAATCACACTCATCGAACGCGCTTCTCAATTGGCAAGTGCTGCCTCTGGCAATCCGCACGGTATTCTGCATGCCCGCTTCGGAGCGGGGAGCGACCCCTTACATCGTTTCGTGCTTGCCTCGTATGGTTATGCACTTGGATTGCTGGATGAAATTTTGCCAGTAGATGGCAAGCTGCGCGCCGAATGTGGATTGTTGCAATTGGCTTGCAAAGAAGGTGAGTTGAAACGTATCTCGCGTTTAGCCGAGCTTGAATGGCCTAATCATCTGATACAGTTCGTGGATGCAGGGAAAGCTTCTCAGTTGGCGGGCGTGGAGATGAAGTTCGGTGGACTGTGGTTCCCCGCTGGTGGATGGGTTGTGCCACCAAAGTTGTGTGCTGCGTTAGCGCTCCATGAGCGTATCGAGGAACGTCTTGGGCATCAAGTAGAAGAATTGCAAAAGACGGTGTCGGGTTGGTGTGCAAGCGGTCTTGATGCTCAAGGTGTCGTTTGGAGCGCCGAAGCCGATGTCGTGCTGGTGTGTTGTGCACACGCCGCTAAGAAGCTGGCACAGTTAAAACATTTTCCCCTCATCCCTGTGCGCGGCCAAATCACTTTGGCTATAGTGACGGAGGCGAGTCAAGCGTTGCAGTCGGTAGTGTGTGGGGATGGTTATTGCGCCCCCGCTGTGGACGGGTTGCATGTGATGGGAGCGACGCATGCTTTCGAAGATGAATCGACCGAATTACGAAGCGCTGACCATACTGATAACTTGACGAGCCTTGGTGAATACGCACCTGCATTGCGTCAAGCATTGGGTGAGATCAGTTTAGATGATTTGCAGGGGAGGGCATCCGTGCGTTGTTCCGCTCCAGGTTCAACACCACTCGTAGGCAAAGTGGAGCAGGGGTTGTATTGCAGCTTGGCACATGGCACACGCGGCTTGCTGACGGCAGGTCTTTCCGCTGAAGTGTTAGCAGCACAGATATGCAGAGAACTTCCACCGCTCCCGCCATCCATCTTAGAAGCGTTAGCACCGTTGCGTAGGGTAGGCACAGCGTGCCAACGCGTATAATCGTTTGCAAAAAACCAAGGCGCAGTATGAAAAAAACAGTTGCTCCCGAATATCCAGAGATACGTGCTGGCCAATCCATCGAGTTGCTGAAGGCGTTGCACATCCTCACGCGCGACGGCAAGATGAATCAGGATTCGCGCCGTAAGCTGAAACAGGTATATCACTTGTATCAGTTTATCGAGCCGTTGTTGCAAGAAGTCAAAAATGAAAAAGGGGCTTTCGAGCTGGTGGATCACGGAGCAGGGAAGTCTTACCTTGGTTTTATCCTGTATGACTTATTCTTCAAGACATTGAAAGATGCGTCCCACATCTACGGTATCGAGACGCGTGAAGAGTTAGTCACGCATTCGCGCGAGTTGGCGCAGAAACTGGGTTTCGGTGGGATGTCATTCGAGAACTTGTCGGTCGCCGAATCCACGGTGTCGGACAAACTACCGCCTCAAGTAGATGTGGTGACCGCGTTGCATGCGTGCAACACAGCCACCGATGATGCCATCCGCTTCGCATTGAAGAAGCAGGCCAAGCACATCGTGTTAGTACCGTGCTGTCAGGCGGAAGTAGCATCAGTGTTGCGCAAGAACAAAGGCAAGCAGTTAGCCAAAGATGCGCTCATCGAATTGTGGCGGCATCCTATCCACACTCGTGAGTTTGGAAGCCACATCACCAACGTGCTGCGCTGCCTGCAATTGGAGGCGCACGGTTATCAGGTCACGGTGACTGAGTTGGTAGGCTGGGAACATTCGATGAAGAACGAACTTATCATCGCCACTTACAAAGACATGCCCCGAAAACGCGCCTCAGAACGCTTGGCAGAGTTGCTCAGCTGCGTTGGGTTGAAAGAAATGAGCGAGCGGTTTTTTGTGAATTAATTCATCCCTAAAAAAATCGCTTCATCTGGGTTTGGGGTGGGAGACCGAAGCGAGATAGGGGATGCGTCTTGACAAGCAGAACCTGCTACTTACTCAGCTTGTGGGCTGAAGAATAGAGAGGGTTCC
>JAVHQF010000150.1:0-2834 GCA_036170995.1 Sideroxydans sp.
CCAGCACGCAACCTCTATGAGGGTATCAAGGCAAACAACGACGCGAAGCGGACACCCAACGAGCAAGCTGTGACACCCACACCAAGCTACGACACTTACAAAAAAGAGTTGGAGCGAATGAGCAAATAAAAAGGGAAGCGGCAACGCTTCCCTTTTTGACTGAAGCAGCAAGACTCAATGTATCTCTGGTTTCTTGGCTGAAGGTTTGATCCTATCCAGCAGGCGGCGCATGTTACCCAACGAGGCAAGATGCAGATACGCCATCCCCAATGCGCCACTTCTAAACAACGCAGGTAGTTTGTCATCGGCGAGCTGACCAAATTTCGCTTCATCGATGAGATAGAAATCACTCAGCTGAAAGGTCTCGCCATTAGGGGTGTCGAAACGTGCGCCTTGTTGCATGAACAAGCCTAATTCATCCAACTGTTGCACCAGCGCTTCGGTGCGCGCGAACTCGACTTGGAAGTTCTGCAGGAACTGCATCACTTCGTTCATGCGCGGTTGTAATTGACCTGCTTCGTCGATAAGTACTTCGCCAATACTGGGATTCAATGCAGGACACTCCTCGTCGATGCACACCATCAACTGACCTTGCGCCCCTCCCTCTGCCATGACGAAAGGATAACGACGCACGAATGCGGGAATGTAACGTGCATCCCACTTGCCCTTATCATCCACATATAGATTCTCGCCAGTACGAACACCCAGCAACACTACAGGCCGCATCTTGCCATCCTGCGCTTTGATGAAGACGATGGGGTATTCGCGCGCCGCCTCGGCGAACTCAATCGCGCCCAACAACACCGCTGTGGTGTCGCGCACGAAATTGAAATTCACTTTGGCAGTATCGAATCGCAGATTGCGATGTACGTTGGAATTGAGTGGAACGACTTTTTGATAGAACGCAAAACTACTCAAACTATTCTCCTTCGATGATTAGGGAACGACTACGCAACCACCGCCATTGATACCTGGTTTGTTGTTGCCATTCTTCTCGATGTTATCCAGCTTGCTATCTGCCCCCATGAAACTAGGGGTTGATGACAAACGAGTCAATAACTGTTCGCTGGAGAAACCACTCTCACCCTTGCCCAGATCGACTTTCTGATCGCCTTTGGACAAGATGACCTGACCGTCATGCACCGTCACATACAGACCAGGTTCACCATCAGCACGGCTCTCTTCGAACAGTTTCTCAGGATCAACATTTACGCTATCAGGCCTTGGTGCATTGTTGTTGGTAACGCTTACTGGGATGGACATGATCTGGATCGGCCTGCCCGTATCTCTTGCTAAGGTGGCCGCTTGGTTGAGTGCTACCGTGAACGAACTACCGCCCGACACGAACACAACCTCACCCTGCCACACATAAACCCCAGCACCATTCAACGGGTCGTTACCTGCTTCGGCTTCTGCAAGCTTACCCCACGCGCCAGTTGGGCTATCTGCATCGTTCATGCTGGAGGGTGTGTTCAGCTCCGCATACTGCGACCACAGCGTTGTGCTGGCTGCCTGAGTCTTGCTTGAAGCGTCCGCACACGGGCCGTTACACCACACATCAAATCCTGTACCACGTATGCCAATCGTAGCAGCCGATACCCTGAACTTGTAATTATCGTGATTGACGCGACCAATCAAACCTGTAACAACACGCACACCACCTTTAAGCAGACGCAAAGCCGCATTCTCTTGTTTGGTCGCCTTGTCATATTTGAATGATTCAACATGGAACACGCTGCTCTCTTGCAAGGTGATGCGACTTCCGTCACGGAAAGCCACCACGGCGTGCGATTGCACACTGCTTTGCAATATATCCCCTTCATATACGGGGGAGCCTAAAGTCAGCTTGCGTGCCTTACCGTCTTTGTTTTTCGCGGCCAACTCACCTTGAATCAACATCACCCGTCCCACTGCTTGTGGTTGAGTTGGCACTGATTTTGCCAGTTTGACATCCCCATCCTCGGCGCAATCTTTGGTGGCACATAGGCGCGAGGTGAAATCTGTCCCACGGATACCGATGGTGGCTGTCGCGGCGCGCAACTGGTAGGCATCTTTGTTTCCACGCTTTCCAATCAAACCTGTGACAGTACGGAAACCACCCTTGAGCAAACGAAACACAGCCGCATCGGCTTGCGGTGCATCGGCCTTGAATTTGTATGACTCGATTTTGAGATTCGAATTCGGGCGCATGGTCATCTTGGTGCCATCGTTCATCACCACTTGCGCGTAGCTATCTTTGGCAGTGACCAATAAGTCGCCCTCGGCAACCTCTGCTTTGGGTGCCATCACTTTTACCGTGCCATCCGGACGCTGCGCCACCAGTGCACCACTCATGTAGCCAATCTTGCCAGAGGCATCAGCATAGGCTGAGGTAGCGACAACCAATAGAATCAATGACCATAAGATTTTTTTCATCACACCACACCTCATTTCTAGAATGACGCAGAGAGCGCAGCATGGATACGCCAGTCGCCCTTCAATTGTTGCGGGTCGTTACCCGCCTTGAAGATGCGTCCTGCATCCATCTTCAATACAAAGTTATCGGTAAATCCAGAGCGCATTCCAAAGCCTGCGCTAGAGATATTGGTGCTTCCCCCTGCCTTCGATTTCACCATACCACCGTCAAAAAACACTAGGCCGCGCAACTGCGCGCCACTTTTCTGAAAAGCGGGAGAGTAAGTCTCTACGTTATAACGCACACCAATCTCGCCCGTCTCACTGCCTTCCGAAAATCCGCGCACCCCATCCGCACCGCCCAGTCGCATCTGCTCCGCTTGAATGAGTGTGTTACCACTCCACTGCCCGTTCATCGCGGTGCGGAACTGCCAGTCCCC
>JAVHQF010000151.1:0-2830 GCA_036170995.1 Sideroxydans sp.
GTAAAGACGCATTCCCTATCTCGCTTCAGTCGCCCACGCAAAACCCAGATGAACCTATTTTTGAAGGCGCGCATTCTATCATTGAGACCTTACATTTTCGGCTAGAATCGAAACTCCCAATGAGAATGACGCTTTCGCACGAATGGCGACTTATTTAGCGTTTCTAAAACATCCCGTGAATTTGATTGCACTCCTTAATCCCGCCCACGAT
Source organism: Sideroxydans sp. (assembly GCA_036170995.1). GTDB lineage: Bacteria > Pseudomonadota > Gammaproteobacteria > Burkholderiales > Gallionellaceae > Sideroxyarcus. Next base: position 212 of record JAVHQF010000151.1, read on the forward strand.
CACAAAATAGAAGTGGCCATGTTTAATCTGGCCAAGGGCAATGCTTTCATCGATGTGGTTTCACCTGTTGTGTTACCGCTCATTGTGGCTTTAGGTTTCGCACGAACACTCAACCCACATGGCTTGAGCATCTGGCTGCTGCTTATGCTGTGCGCGCTGCCCGCAGGATTGCTGACGTATTGGGTATTGCATCCCACGGATAAATTTGCTGAACCAACTGTCATGCGCTTACAGGCATGGCGCAAGATTAATTTGCTCTCTTTATTCGTGAACGGACTTTTCTGGGGTGGGATAGGTTTCTTGTTTGATACTACGCACGCAATTCAGAACGCGGTTTTTCTGTTGATTTTCTTGACGACGATCACCATCGGCGGGAGCACCTTCGGAGTCCATTCACTCCGCGCCTATTTCCTGATGGTGGCATTCGCTTCGCTGCCACTGATATTGGTTAACCTACCAAATGGATTTGCTGGTTATGCTCCCTCCATAGCACTACTGATTGCTGTTTATTTTATTTTTCACGTTAGATTGGCAATCAACGCGCGAAACGCTTTCATTAATACGATTATGCTGCAATTGAAAAATGAACAATTATTATTGGGAAAAATGGCCATCGCACAGCAGATAGAACGCGAAAGAATCTATCGCGACTTGCATGACGATGTTGGTGCAAAGCTACTTGGGCTGGCTATTTCAGCGCAGCGCGCCAACCTGCCGCACGAAGCAGAGCTGGCGCGTTCGGCACTTCAAGATTTGCGGGATGTTGTCTCGCGTTCGGCTCAAACAATCACTCGTTTTGATTACTTAATGGCTGATTTGCGTGCCGAAACAGAACAAAGGACACTATCTGCTGGGTTAAGCCTGCAGTGGAACATCCCCAAGGCGGAGATTGTATTGCCCGTCAATTCCTCTGCTGCCCTGCACCTGAGTCGCCTATTAAGAGAAGCGGTCTCCAATGTGTTGCGTCACGCCAGTGCCTCGTATATCCAAGTAAGCCTTGAGCAAGAAGCGGGGCGTATGTTATTGATTGTACGGGATGACGGTGTCGGATTGCCCGAGACAGCACTCAAGGCTAATCGCGGCATGAACAGCATGCGGGCACGCGCCTCCATCTTGGATGGGAAAGTCACATGGGAATCTCTTTCACCGTGCGGATGCAAAGTAGCCATCGCGTTTTCCATCTCACATCTCACCCTAGAACCAACTGCGCAGAATTGATCTTTTCTGCTCAAAAGCGGCCCCCACCCCTTCGCGCGTATCGCTGCTTCAGCACGCGAGATGATATTTAATTTTCGATGCTTATTGGTACAGTAGAAACCAACACAAAACCTGTTCGATATGACAACTTGCTCAGTCACTAGCTAGGCTGGCTGCCTCGCGTTGTAGCGCGCACTTAAAACCTACTTACGAGAATATTTTGTGCTTCTAAAAGATTGTTGCTGAATACTTTGAACGTATTCTCGCATAGGGTAGAATTCTTCCCATTCCCCAATGGTGTCGTAATGGCAATCAATTAAAATTTAGAACAGGGGAAATTCGGAGGGCTGACCATTTCAAACTTTTCATGCGGGGGCGGTATGCACGTTAAAAAATCTGTTCGAAAAACTTCCGAGATTGTATTCAGTATTTCAGTTATCGCACTTATGTTAGCTTCTTGTGGCGGTAGCGGCCCCGTTGGGAGCGCTGGTGGCAGTGCAACTATCTCTGGTGTGGCTGTCAAGGGCCTCATGAAAGGTGCGAAGGCCACAGCTTATGAAGTTGACAGCAAGGGAAGACACATTAAAGTTTTGGGAACATCAAATACCAGTTCATTGGGTGAGTTTTCCATTCCGCTCAGCGCCCAACCAACTACGCCCATATCAGTGGAAATTTCTGGCGGTTCGTACATAAGCGAAAAAGATGGTACCTCCATCATTGCTACCAGCCCCATTTATGCGCTAATTCCGCATGCGACGTCAGGAATTGCAGTAACGCCACTTACTGACATGGCACGGGCACGGGCGTTAGCACTTGCCGCTTCTGGGGTGACTCTTGGCACAGCTATTACCGATGCCGATTCATTGATCAGTCGCGCATTTGCACTTTCTGCTCCTTCCCCTTCTTCCATTGTTCCAGAATTTTCAACTGCAGCGCTTACTGCAAAGTCTGACGCAGGAAAAGTTGCACTTGCAGTTGCTGCGCTAGATGGTTTAGCCCAAAAGTTGGCGGCTAACCTTGGAATTGCTTCGCGTGACGACATTTACGCCGCATTGAGCGAGGACTACTCCGACGGACTTCCTGACGGTAAGAATGCAGCAGGAATGGCCGTCACCATCACTTCAGCGAGTGCTGCATTGCCCGCTTCCGCAATGGGATACGATCTTGCATCTGAGATTGGCGCTGTCAGCGCAGTGGTTTTTGCAGGACCAGCAGCAACCTCGGCTGATTTAGCTATTGCCGCTGCCGCCATCTCATCTGCTGATGTTGCATTAGCGCTAGTTAAACCCATTGTTGGCGCAACTGTTACCAGCATCGTCCCTTCTACAGTGCTTAGTGCAACGGGCGTTTCTTCCTCAAGCTCCGGCGCAATGAGTTACACATCAATCGCGGGTAAGCAATATCTTTACGTGGCAGCGCGCA
>JAVHQF010000152.1:0-2822 GCA_036170995.1 Sideroxydans sp.
CCACCATACGTACTGTTAAAGGCCTCCAGGTAGTGATACTCGGAGGCCTTTTTCATTGGTAAATCAGCTAGTTACATGCCAGTACAGTACAAAGGCATACATTGACAGCCAAACCTAAGTGGGGGTACAAACGGGGGGAGAAATAGAAAAAACGGGGGGAAATTGATGCTGTACCCCCATTTGTCTATGTTGCACCCCCACATTCACTCGAGGCCGTACCCCCATGCTGACCGATGCCCAATGCCGTAATGCAGTTTGCCCACCAGAACGAAAGCAAGCCCGGTTTGCTGATTCAGGCGGGATGTATCTGCAAGTCAGTCCGGCAGGATCGAAACGCTGGTTTTTGAAATACCGCATTGCTGGGGTTGAAAAGCAACTGGCGCTGGGTAGCTATCCAGACGTGAGCCTGACCAACGCAAGGAAGGCCCGTGACGCGGCCAAACTCCAAAAATCAACAGGCACTGATCCTGTGCAGGTGCGGAAGGTCGAAAAGTTGAAAGCCACACGTACCGAAGGGGATACATTCAAAATCGTGGCCTTGGAGTGGTACGGCAAACAAGCCCCCCAATGGAGCGAAAGCCACGCTGAAAGATCGTTACGGCAATTGGAGCGTGATCTTTTTCCGTGGATTGGTGACAGGCCCATGATTGACATTCACCCAATGGAGCTACTGTCAGCATTGCAAAAAGTAGAGGAACGCGGTGCGATTGAAACGGCAGACCGGGTATTGATGCTGGCACGGCAGGTTTGGGATTACTGGCTACCGACTGCCCACGTTCAGCAACGCAACATCACCGAGGGGCTGAAAGGCCGGTTGACGCCTTACCGTGGCAAAACCTTTGCTGCCATCCTCGACCCAGTGCGCATGGGCGGTTTGATGCGAGCTATCAAAGGTTACAAGGGCGGGCCGGTAGTGCGCACGGCATTGCAGTTAACCCCATACCTGTACCAACGACCGGGCAACCTACGCATGATGGAATGGGCAGAACTTGATTTAGAGGCGGCGCTGTGGACGATCCCCAGCATGAAGATGAAGCGCACCAAGCTGGAAAAGGAGCAGGGCGAAGCCCACACTGTGCCATTGCCCACGCAGGCCGTGGCCTTACTGCGCAGCATTCATCCATTGACCGGACGCGGGCGCTACGTGTTCCCCGGTGAGCGCAGCCATGACAGGCCAGTGTCTGACAACTCTGTACGCAGTGCGCTTTATGCACTTGGTTTCGGCAAAGAACAATCTTGGCATGGTTTCCGGGCAAGCGCACGCACTATGCTGGTTGATGAGTTGAACATTGACTTCAACATCATTGAGGCAAATCTAGCCCACGCGGTGAAGGATGCCAATGGGCGCAGCTACAACCGAACACAGTACGTTAAGCAACGGTTTTTGATGATTCAGCAATGGGCCGACTATTTGGACAAGCTGGCCGTTGGCGCAGATGTTATTGATTTAAAGGTTGCATAGACACGCTTTAAAACTGTCGGAAGCTGTCTTTGAGTCGAGTGATTTTTGCCAGTTCGGTATTTGCTGCACGCAGTTGAGCTTCGGCTTGTGCCACGGCTTGCTCGGTTGCTGCAAGTTTTTTTTGTTGTTCTGTCATGACCGAAGAAAGGCGCTCAAAATCTCGCCTGGTTGCAGAGGCCTGCTGCAAAGTTTGCGTTCGTTTGCGATTGGCATCGTTGACTTTTGCATCGAGCCCAGCAATCAAATTTTTTGCCTCGTCAATTTCAACCTTTGCAGGTCTGGTGAATAGCACAAACAAGTGCCAAGGCAGCCAAAGCAACGTCCCAATGAAAGCAGCAATGCCCATGAGCTTGCCGATAAATGCCGCCCACCACCAAGTAGATGACGATCCTGAAAAGCCATTTTCTAAGTAATTTTTCCCATTGGCCAGGGTTGCTGAAGAACAAACGTTAAAAAGGAAAGTGCAGCCTCGGTAAATGGCGACTTGGCGCTCAGCAAAGTCAAGGTCAGCCGCTCGCGTGCCATATTGCTGATTGATCAATGAATTCAAGCGGTCGATTTCAGAGCTCTGTTGTTCCAATTTTGTCTTGACATCACAGCCGCCAAGCAGCACCGCTAAAGTCACAAAGATAGTAATAAACAACTTATTTAGATCATTTTCCACATGATTCTTTCATTCGACCAGCTTGGAACTTGGGCTTGTTGAACTGCGACCCATCGCCCTTTGTCATTTTTCTTCCAGAGCGAATACGTCGCACCTGGCAGAAATGCGGCCTGGTAACGTTTGAAAATGGCGGGGGAGTCGGTCACCAATACCATTCGGTCAAACCGTGCAGGCCCGTCTTTTTTGCTCAGTGATACCAAGGTCGAATGCACAAACACATCCAGGTCGCGTTCCCACTTTGGTGACAACTCAATTTCAACGGAAACTTTTAATCCATCTGGAAATATCCAGGCCACATCAGGGTGCTTGACGCAGTTCAAGCTGCGGCCCTGCATCTCCTTTTCAGTCAAATAGTCCTTGATCGTGCCATTGGCCATGCGCTCGGCGGTGGCACGTTGTGCCATTTCATCGTGCAGCAAATGATTTTGGTTGATTCGTTCCGGTCGACATTCATAAGGCATTTGTGATTCACGGTTCACTTCTGCCAGGTGCCTGCCGGTGGGAGTCAAGGTTAGGAACGATCCAGGCAAAAACTTCTCGGTTCGCCGACTCAAAGTTTTGGTACTGACCAGCAAATTGTTTCTGATCAGACGCAGAGCCAATCCTGAACGCTGTGTGCCAGCCAAGATTTCCAATGTGGTAGGGCTGGCCCAACCCCAGCGATAAATCCACTCGACTGCTTTTTGCGTGCGCTCT
>JAVHQF010000153.1:0-2813 GCA_036170995.1 Sideroxydans sp.
GGCGGCATGATCATGCCGTGGTCATACGTCATCAACTCGGCACGTTACCAAACGGAAAAGATGATGCAGTCGCGCACCTTGGAAAAGTTGCCACCTGCGCATTTCGTGGCACAGGGCAAGACCGTCGTCGTTTTAGTCATCGGCGAATCGGCACGTGCCGCAAACTTCTCGCTGTACGGATATGCGCGCCAGACCAATCCATTGCTCAGCGATGTGGGCGCTATCGCCATCCCCAATTCGCATTCCTGCGCCACCTACACCACCGCATCCATCCAGTGCATGCTGGCGCACATCGATACGAGTTCGACACTCATCCACAACTACGAGGCTTTGCCGAGCTATCTGCAAAGCAACGGCGTCGATGTGATTTGGATCAGCAACAACTGGGGCGAGCCGCCACTCAAAGTGGGTACCTATCTGAAGGCCTCGGAAGTGCGCGGCGATTGCAAGGGCTTGGGATGCCAATTAGATGAGGGCATGTTGACTGGGCTGGCAGAACGCATCGCCAAGACACCCAACGACAAGGTATTCGTCGTGTTGCACCAATCAGGCAGCCACGGGCCCGACTATTTCAACCACTATCCGCAGGACGCAGAAAAGTTTTCCCCTGCATGCCGTTCCGTTCAGGTACAAGATTGCAGCGCTGATGAATTGAACAACGCCTACGACAACACCATCTTGTTCACCGACCGCTTCTTATCCAAGACCATCGCGATGTTGGGCTCGATACCAAAGACCTCGACAGTGATGATGTACGCATCCGACCACGGCGAGTCACTCGGCGAACATGGCCTATACCTGCACGGCACGCCATACTCACTCGCACCCGATGTGCAAAAAGACATCCCCTACATCGTGTGGATGTCACCCACTTTCAAACAACATAAGACACTGGCCGCAGATGCCGCACTCAGCCACGCACACCACGCGCATGAAACGATATTCCACAGCGTGATGGGCGCATTCGATCTGCGCAGCGACATCTACAAACCGCAGTTGGACATCTTTATTGACGCATCAAACCAACTGCATTCTTCGCAAAAATAACCCGTGAGAACCCACCATGATCCTCTCCGCCCTCTCCCAATCTGAACGCTACACCGTACTGCACCCGCTGTTCCAATATGCGTTCGATTACATCCGCGAAACCGATCTGTTCGCCTTAGCGCCGGGGCGCTATCAGGTGCTGGGGGACAACCTCATCGCCATCATCGAGCAAGTGCCTGCAAAAACAAGGGAGATGACGAAGTTGGAAGCGCACCGCAGATACATAGATATCCAGTTGGTGCTGGAGGGGGATGAGACGATGGGATGGAAGCCGTTGGCGGATTGTTTGAACCCGGTGAGCGAACACAGCGACGAGCGCGACATCCGTTTCTTCCACGATACACCTGCCTCGTATGTGCCCGTGCCGCCCCATCACTTCTGCATCTTCTATCCTGAGGATGCGCATGCGCCGTTGATCGGTAGTGGGACGGTACGCAAAGTGATCTTTAAGGTGGCAGTAAATCCAGCCTGATTGAACTCCGTCATTCCCGCGTAGACGGGAATCCAGCCAAATAAACATGCCTGCAGCGCAGGAAAAAACCAAAAGCATATTGAAAAAGCACGGGATTCCAGCTTCGCTGGATTGCCTGCTTACCCCATTGCGCAGGAATGACCATCGAGTTAGTGGTCGTCGAACGCAACATCCCCTTCGTCCACAGCCACGCCTAAATGCATGCCTTTGAAGTAGAACAAGTCGCCATCCAGCAGATGGGATGGTTTGACGTTCTGCATGGCAGTAAAAATAGTTTGCGAACGTCCTGGATATTGGCGTTCCCAATTCACCAACATCTCTTTGATGTTCTGACGTTGCAGGTTCTCTTGCGAGCCGCACAGATTGCACGGAATGATGGGGAACGCCATACCGCGCGCGTAGCGGGCGATGTCCTTTTCGGCGCAATAGGCCAGCGGACGAATGACGATGTGGTCGCCCTTGTCGGTCACCAATTTTGGCGGCATCGCCTTTAATTTGCCGGCGAAGAACATGTTCAAGAACAGCGTCTCCACCATATCGTCGCGATGATGTCCGAGTGCGATCTTGTTCGCACCCAACTCGCCCGCCACTTTGTAGATGATGCCGCGACGCAGGCGCGAGCAAAGCGAACACGTCGTCTTACCTTCGGGAATCTTTTCTTTGACGATGGAATAGGTGTCTTGCGTCTCGATGTGGAAATTGACACCGAGGTTTTTCAGATAATTCGGCAACACATCAGCGGGGAAACCCGGCTGCTTTTGATCGAGATTCATCGCCACGATCTTGAAATCAATGGGCGCGCGCTTGCGTAGCGTGAGCAGGATGTCTAATAAGGTGTAGGAATCCTTGCCGCCACTCAGACACACCATCACAGTGTCGCCCTCTTCGATCATGTTGAAGTCGCCAATGGCCTTGCCAACTTGGCTTTCCAACCTGCCCTTGAGGCGATTGAAGTTAGTGGAATGCGATTCGAAATGGATGGGTTGGATGATGTCGTTCATTGCAGATTTCCTAGTTACCGTTCGTCCCAGGTGCCGCGCAACGCGCGGTGTATCGATGGATTCGCCCGACGCGTTCTTCGCCGCATGGTTAAAAAATGGCCTACGGCCTACTTCTTGCGAGTACACCACGAACGGTCGGGCGAGTATGGGTACGTTAAATATTGGTTCATGCTGGTTTTGAGTGGGTCAAGGCCAAATTAGCCAGTGGATCGAAAAATTAGTTATCTCACCAAGTGCTCCCCCACCCCAGCCCTCCACCGGTGGAAGAGGGAGCGAGAGCGGCGATGCTTTGG
>JAVHQF010000154.1:0-2811 GCA_036170995.1 Sideroxydans sp.
TTGGTGCGGGTGCGGTCATAGGGGCTGGAGCAGTCGTCAGTAAAAATATTGGTGATATGGAAATCGCGGTAGGTGTGCCTGCAAGGGTTGTGAGTAACCGCCTAAACATAAGTGAAAAGAAAAATGGATAAAAATTTACAACCGATAATTATTATTGGAATGCATCGATCGGGCACAACCATGATTGCATCTATGCTACGCGAGCTTGGTTTGTTTATAGGGAATGATTTAGAAGACAACTCAGAATCGATGTTTTTCATCAATCACAACGACTGGCTATTACATCAGTGTGGGGGTAAATGGGATAACCCAAGTGCAATAAAGTGGCTTTACGAAAATCCAGCAATCTTGAATTTGTCAGATGATTATATTCGCGCGCGAATCGATGGATTGGCAGTCTCTGAGTATCTTGGCTGGAAGCGCTTTATGGCAGGTGAGCGACCATTGAATGCGATGAAGGGTAAGGCTTGGGGGTGGAAAGATCCACGTACCACCTATACATTGCCATTTTGGCTTCGCTTATTTCCAGAGGCTCGAATTATTCATATTTATAGAAATGGCATACCAGTCGCAGCAAGCTTGCGAGCGAGAGAGAAGAAGCTTTTAAAAGTTGCCGAAGCTCGTCATCTAACTCGGAAAAAAATTGGCATTTACAACTTTGTTGCAAAGAAATCGACTTTTACTTGGTCAAATCGTTGTATGAATTTGGAAGGCGGCTTTACTCTGTGGGAGGAGTATGTCGGAACCGCTTTGAGGTTGATGGAGCAGAATGTTCACAATGGCCTTACGATGAAGTACGAAGATTTTTTGCAGAATCCTGCAGTAAAGCTGAATGAGCTAGCTGTATTTTGCGGATTGAATGTAACCAAAGATGAGGTGGCTGAAGTTGCATCCCGCGTTAAACCAGAGCGTGCAAATGCTCATGAAACTAACGATGAGCTGAAAATATTTTCTGAAACTGTAAAGCAGAATTCATTGATGCGTACCTTGGGGTATGAATAATTTAGTTCCCAGAATTATTTTCAATCTCCGTATATGCAAGATTTAGAGAACAGTATTGCAGTAGTGAATAACCATTCGAAAGGCAAATATGACAGCCCCTAGTTTCACCAATTCAGAACGATCGATTTCGCTAGATGCGTTGCGTACTTTGGCTGCGTTTGCTGTGGTTTGGTTACATGCGGCATCGAGAGTTGTTGCCAGCAGCCCTGATATTTCTAGCGCGAACTGGTGGGTGGGTAACTTTTCTGATGCTGCAAGCAGATGGTGTGTTCCTGTTTTTGTAATGATTAGTGGTGCGTTATTACTTTCCAGAGAATCTACTATTGTCGAATTCTATAGAAAGCGTGTTTTGAAACTAGCTCCGATCCTGATTTTCTGGACGTTGTTCTATGGCGGTGTAACTGCGCTGAGAAATAGGGAGTTTGATGCCTTTCAATTTCTGAATTCAGTTGTTTTAGGGGTGCCGCACTATCATTTATGGTTTTTATACATGATTGTGGGTCTATATGCCGTAACGCCTTTCATTAGAAAGTTCCTCGCAGCATCAGACGTAGCTACAGTTACACTTTTCGTTGTTTTTTGTTTTTTTCTGAGTAGCGCGGAATCATTATGGGGGGGCTTGCACGGGCCTACATTTTTATCGTCATTTATTCCATTTATTGGCTATTACGTTGCGGGATTTTTATTAACAAAAATCGCAATTGAAATTTCGATCAGAAGTGTGTTCTGGTTGTGGTTTATGTTGTCTGCAACCATCGGGTTGTTGGTGGGACTCTTGTTCCCCCTAGTTGGTGAGAAAGCTTGGGGCGTCATGTATTCGTACCATAATCCCTTGGTTATTGTTATGTCACTGGCTGTCTATACAGCATTGTTAAATTTGAAAATTAACAATAAAATGGCAGTGTCAGTGATATCGAAGCTTGCGCCCTTAACTCTGGGCGTTTACGTGATTCACCCCATATGGTTGTCACTGCTTAGCAGTGTCGTTGCACTGCCTTATGTTGGCATACTAGCCTCCTCGATTGCCGTATTTATACTTTCGTTAATTTCAGCTTTCTTCTTGACTAGAATCCCACTGTTACGTCGAACTATTTGAGGATTGAATCCTGCATGGAACTTCATACCTAAATACCGTAAGAGATTAAGAATTTAATATGAGTGAAAAAATGAAAACGATAGCTTATTACTTAGGGCAGTTTCACCCCCTCGAACAAAATAATAAATTTTGGGGTGATGGATTTACCGAATGGCATAACGTTGCAAAGGCTCGTCCACTGTATCCTGGACATATTCAACCTGTTCTTCCTGGTAGCTTAGGCTTCTATGACTTACGGTGCGATGAAACGATATTGGCGCAGTTAGATTATGCTAGGGATGTTGGTGTCGATGCGTTTTGCTATTGGCATTACTGGTTTGGTGGTAAGAGGGTATTAGAACGCCCATTGGATAGAATTGTGGCCTTGCCGGACAGGGGGGTGAAAGTCATGCTCGGTTGGGCTAATGAATCGTGGACGGGTATTTGGCATGGCTTATCGAATCAGGTCATTTTTCAGCAAACTTACAATCGTGAAGAGTTGCGAGAGCACGCGAAGCTAATCGCATCATATATTCGTTCTGATCGCTATCTAAAGTTGGGGGAGGTTTCCCCTTTCCTAATATATAAACCGCGCCTGATCCCAGATGCCAAAAATTATTTAGATGAATTGCGGGAATGTGTCAGAAAGACCGGCGGGGGTGATCTTTACATTATCGGAAGTTGGGGGCCAGGGCGAACAGAGCAAGTTAACCAGCCGCGTGATTTTGGTTTGG
>JAVHQF010000155.1:0-13271 GCA_036170995.1 Sideroxydans sp.
GATTACGATGCGGATGGCGCTACTGCTTGTGCCGTTGGGCTACGTGGCCTAAGTTCGCTCGGCGCGCGTGTCGATTTCATCGTACCGAATCGTTTTGAATACGGTTATGGATTGACTCCTGAGATTGTTCGTCTAGCAAAAGAGGCGTCGCCAGACATACTCCTCACCGTAGATAACGGTATCGCCAGTGTGGAAGGCGTGGCTGAAGCACAAAGTCTAGGCATGCAAGTATTGGTCACCGACCACCACTTACCAGGAGATACAACACCTGACGCACAGTGCATCGTGAATCCCAATCAGCACGGCTGCGATTTCCCCAGTAAGAATCTTGCGGGGGTCGGCGTGATGTTCTATGTGCTGATGGCAGTACGCGCAGAGATGCGCAAACGTGGCATGTTCGAAGGTAGAGCCGAGCCCAATCTTGGCAATCTGCTCGACCTTGTCGCGCTTGGCACGGTAGCAGATGTCGTCAAACTAGATCGTAATAACCGCACCCTCGTCCAGCAAGGTTTACAACGTATACGTGCGGGTCGCTGCTGCGCTGGAATGCGAGCCTTATTGCAAGTGGCACGCAAGACACCCGCACAGGTGACCTCATACGAACTTGGCTTCGTCGTCGGGCCACGTTTGAATGCGGCAGGACGATTGGATGATATGAGTCTGGGGATACGCTGCCTGCTCACCAATGATGAAGCAGAAGCAAACGATATAGCAGCTAAATTGGATGCACTGAACTGCGAGCGGCGCAGTATCGAGGCCGAGATGCAGGACACAGCCTTGTCTGCATTGGATACATTTAGCCCCTCAGATAGCAACTCGCTTACTCTGTTCAACGAAGATTGGCATCAAGGCGTCATTGGTATCCTCGCATCACGCATGAAGGATAAGTTTCATCGCCCAGTTATCGCGTTCGCCCATTCGACAGGGGGTGAAGTCAAAGGCTCTGGACGCAGCATCGCGGGGTTTCACCTGCGCGACGCACTCGACCTCGTATCAAAACGGCACCCCAATCTCATTTTGAAATTCGGTGGACATGCGATGGCTGCTGGCTTGAGCATACGCGAGGAATACTTGAATGATTTTCGCGTCGCCTTCGAAGAGGTAGCGCAGGAACTCATTGACAAAGAATCGTTGGTGAAAACCATCGTGACGGATGGCAACCTAAATCCTGCTGAATTCAATCTCACTATCGCGCGCACGCTGCAACAACAAGTATGGGGACAGGGCTTTCCAGAGCCATTGTTTGAAGGCGAATTCCATGTACTCAGTCAACGCATCGTCGGCGAAAAACACCTCAAGCTAAAACTGGGCATGAAGGATGGCGATTGGGATGCCATACAGTTCTTCTCGCTCGAAGCCTTGCCAGAAAAGGTGCATGCTGTGTTCAGTCTCAGCATCAATGAATACAATGACAAAGAAAGTCTGCAACTCATTGTGCGGCAATGTTCTTAAAGTGAATTTTGGGGATCAATCATGGACATCAGTAGCTTCCAAGGCAATGGTATCGAATCGCTACCGCAGTTCCTGACTAGCCTTGCCATTGGCTTGCTCATCGGCATGGAACGTGAACGTAACCCTTCTGCAAAAGCAGGGCTACGTACCTTTGCCTTGGTTTCTTTGCTGGGAACATTGGTCGCATTCATCGCGGACAAGAGCGGAGCTAGCTGGTTACTGATTGCTGGTTTGCTCACGGTCGCAGGAATGATTATCGCGTCTTACCTCAACACGCCAACCGAGGACAACGATCCTGGCACTACGACTGTCACCGCCCTGCTCATCGCCTATCTGCTTGGGATATTGGTATGGTTCGGTTTCTCAAAACTCGCCGTGATGCTCGCCATCGCCACTACTGCTCTGCTCTACTTCAAACCAGAACTTCGAGGGATGACGCAGAGACTCACACGCCGCGACCTCGTTTCCATCTTGCAGTTCTGCGTCCTGAGTTTCGTCATATTGCCCATCCTGCCAGACCAGAACTATGGCCCTTACGATGCGTTCAATCCCTATCAGGCGTGGATGATGGTGGTGTTGATCTCAGGTCTGAGCCTAACAGGTTATGTCGCGTTGCGTTTTACGGGCCAGCGTTACGGCGCTCCCTTGCTTGGATTCCTTGGCGGCCTCGTTTCCAGCACGGCGACAACACTGCTGTACGCCAAGCACAGCAAACAAAATGACGTGATGTTGCGACTTTCTGCGGTTGTCATCCTCATCGCAAGCCAAGTGGTATTGGTAAGGATCATGGTCGTAAGTGGCATCGTCTCACCGGGGATTCTTAAACAACTCGCCCCTGTGATGGGACTGGGATTGGTCTTCGGTTTGGTGACGACTCTGTACAACTGGAAACGCATACATAGCGTTGACGAATTGCCCATGCCCGAGACTGCCAATCCGACTGATATCCACGCTGCACTCGGTTTTGGCTTGTTGTTCGTAGTCGTTCTATTCTTCGCAGCATGGCTTTCCGATATCGCTGGTAGTAGTGGACTTTACATCGTCGCCATCGTATCGGGCTTGACCGATATGGATGCTATTGCTCTGTCTAGCCTTCGCTTATTCAATATGGAAAAGTTGAGTAGTGAACAAGCCATCATTTCTATTGCCCTAGCGTTCATCTCCAACATGACATTCAAATTCGGATTGGCCTTCTTTATTGGTGGCACGGCATTGGCAAGGTACATCGCCGTTGGCTTCATCGCCATCGTTTTCGGAGTCACATTAGGCTTGCTCATTCTCTAAGTCAGACTGCGGCTCCAGCCCCTGAGCATGTATAATCGCGGCCTTTTCAAGTCGCCTAAAGAATACAGATTATGGAAGCCGAACAACTCAACGCCTTAACTAACAAGATTCGGGATTTACAGACTCGCAACCTCGAACTTCGGAGGTATCTTTGACTACGATGGGAAGAAAGATCGCCTCGCTGAAGTCGTCGTATTAGCTGAAGACCCTGCCGTTTGGCAAGACAGTAAACGCTCGCAAGAATTGGGCAAGGAACGCAAGATGCTGGAAGGCGTTGTGCTCAATCTGCAAAAAGTCGAGCAATCCATCAACGACAATTCAGAACTCATCGAGATGGCGCTTGCCGAGAACGACGATGACAGTTTGTTCAGCATCGCGGACGATATTGCGCAGACCGAAAAGATTGTGGTCGAAATGGAATTTCGTCGCATGTTTTCTGGCGAGTTGGATTCCGCCAACTGCTTCCTCGACATCCAGGCGGGTTCGGGGGGCACAGAAGCACAAGATTGGGGTTCGATGTTGCTACGCATGTATCTGCGCTATGCCGAACGCAAAGGTTATCAAGTCGAAATCCTTGAACAATCTGATGGTGAAGTCGCAGGCATCAAGGGGGCGTCCATCAAGATCAGCGGCGAGTATGCCTACGGCCATCTGCGCACCGAGACAGGCGTACATCGCTTGGTACGCAAGTCCCCGTTCGACTCGGGCAATCGCCGCCATACCTCTTTCTCCAGTGTGTTCGTGTATCCCGAAGTGGATGACTCCATCCAAGTTGACATCAATCCTGCCGACTTACGCATCGACACCTATCGTGCCTCTGGTGCGGGTGGTCAGCACATCAACAAGACGGACTCGGCAGTGCGTATCACCCACATCCCGACCAACATCGTAGTGCAGTGTCAGAATGACCGCTCGCAACACAAGAACCGTGCCGAGGCGATGTCCATGCTGAAGTCGCGCATGTACGAAGAAGAGTTGCGCAAACGCAATGAAAAGAAACAGGCGTTGGAAGATACCAAGTCAGACATCGGCTGGGGACACCAAATTCGTAGCTATGTACTCGATCAATCACGCATCAAAGATTTACGCACCAACCATGAAGTTGGTAACACCCAGGCGGTACTGGACGGCGATCTCGACGACTTCATTGCAGCCAGTCTGAAACAAGGCGTGTGATCCATGTCCGAGCACGAAGTGGTGAGTCACGCAGGCATGCCAGTTGGCAGTAGCTCGCAAAATTCACTTGCTGAATTTTTTGCGCAGGGCATCGAACCGAACGACATCCCGCAGTTCTTTCCATTAGTTGAAGCCAAGCCCTTAATTGGCGCGATGATTGCGCTGTTTCGTGGTGGTGACGATGAAGTAATGATTCGTCTAATGGTATTGAGAGAGATTGGTCTGCGCGCGAGTGAGCCCGAATGGACTCCGCGCGAATTGCAAAGTTACTTTTCTTTCATCAACCAATCCAAACTCAACACTGTTCTAAGCCGTTTGCGCGAGCACGAGTTGCTGTTGTGGGACGGTGAACGTCACGTCTATCAGCTCTCGTCCAATGGACGTATGGTGCTTTCATCGCTCGCCAGCTTGCTGTCATTTAGTAGCGAACAAGATGGGGAGTTGGGATTCCTTGCCGCACAAATCGCCGCAGGCGCAGCAGTTGGCAAACTATCGCCCGAAGCACTGACACACTTGCTCGCTCGTCTGACAGAATTAGAGCAGGAGTTTTTACAAGCCGTCACCTCGGGTTCGGAATTCCGTCTGCGTACCGCACAGTACAAGTTGACTTCGGTATGGCAATGGATGGAAAAAGCCAATGAGGTGTTGCGCAATCTATCCGCCGACGGTTTCGCCGACGATGCTAGTTGGCGCTTAGCACAAGAGATAGGTTCACGCCAATCGCGCATCATGCGTATGTCATCGGTATTTCAACGCGAATTAAGCGAGATTTCACGCCAACAAGTGCATCTATCAAACGGTGGACTGAATTCTTCCGAATTGGCTGCATGGTTAAAACAACGCACAGTGGATGAGTTGATTGAACTTTGTATGGGGCAGATTAAATCCACGCCCGAATGTACCTTCATCCTGCCTGATGTGATGCTGGATAACACGGAAGAATTCGTAGTGCGTGAACTACCCAACCGCCGCACCTCTGCCATGCCAACTCCAGCCGATGTGGAGTATGTGCAAGACATCCAGCACGAGCCTCCACCCCAACTCATCGCGTTGACACGCTTGCTGTCCAATCTGGATGCTCCGCTCAATCTTGCGGATAGCATAGTCGGAGGCAATTTCAGTGATGCTTCATATCGCTTTTCTCTACTCTCATTTTTGGGCGAACAGAATGTTGATCCGGAACTTGCCCCTCTGGCCAACTTACCTCTGCAACTTCACTGGGATGAAAGCCCAGAACTGAAAGTCATCGCACGTGATGAAGTTGCCATGATGAGCGATGGCCGTATTGAACCGCACTCGGAGAAAACACCATGAATCAGGATCATGCTGCGCGCTTAATTGCGCGCCTATTGGCGTTGCGCTATTTGCCACGGGAAGATAAGGCGGTGAGTCGCCTGTTAGTGGACGAAGTATTCCGTGGCGAAGTGGAACAGCGTCTGGCCGCCAGCGGACTACGCCTGCTAGCTCATCCCTTTGCCGCCCATGTGGGTATCGCTCTTACGCGTGAATGTGAAGCCGCGGTATTCGAACAAAACGATACCTGGCAATCCAGCAATCTTGGCCTACCCAAAGATGCGGTAGCCTTGCTGGTGATTCTTTGGGCACTCATTATTTTGCCAAAACGTGAACGTCAGGTGTCTGGCGAAACGAGGCATACAGAAGAACAAACTGAAATGTTCGAGACCGTCAAGCTCACCCCACTTGCTCACGCAGCCTCGCGTGGCATTCCACAAAGCGTATTGCTGGAGGATTTTGGCAAGTTGTTAGGTGGCAAAACCCGCATCAATATGAACCTGCCCCAATTAACTCGCCTCGGTTTTATTGAACTAAAAAATAAAACCATCCATGAGGGGCCGTTGCTCGATCTCGCCTTCGACTATGCCGAGATGGCACCCCGCATCCTGAATGGCGCGTTGGCCGATGTGCTGAAGCAGCGTGGCATTCTGCGTGATGTCACGCTAGAGGAAATTCATCATGTTTAGATTGCTGGAGCTAGAGACCATCCACTGGGACTATTGGCAAAATTTCAAGCTGCCGCTCGATGCCAGCATCATCACCATTGTCGGCCCCAATGGTTCGGGCAAGACAACCTTGCTCGATGCTATGCGCACACTACTGGCGCTGGAATGTTCCAAGAAACGTGATTACAAACGCTATGTGCGACGTAATGGCGAAGACTTCTGCTGGTTGCGCGGCGTGGTAGATAACCAACGCCCACAAAGCAGTGACCGACGTCCCTTTGGCCTGCCCTATCAACAAGACAAGATCACGCTGGCCTGCCGCATCGACAAAAAAGGCGGTGACTGGTCACGCAAATATTGGATTGCTGATGGTGAAGTAAGCTTGTCAGAGATCGAGGCGCAAGGGGAAGAATTTGGCGTGCGCGATTATCAGCGTGTACTGCATAGCGCAGGTTTGTCTCCTGCCATCGCCCGCGTGTTGTCACTGGAACAAGGGCAAACCGACAAGCTATGCGAGTTGTCACATAAAGATTTGCTCGACCTGGTGTTCCAAGTTTTCGGCGACAAAGAAGTGCTGGAACGCTATCAGGAAGCACGCCAACATCAGCAACATACCTCGCACGAACTCGATGCCACACAGAATCAACTGGAAGCCTTGGGCAACAGTCTGGAGAAACACGAACAGAAAGTGAACCGCTATCGAGAATGGCATCGCCTCAATCAGGAACGCACGGTACTAGTCTCGGAAACACGTCCGCGTCTTGAGCACTTTTTGTTGCAGCGTGAGGCGGATAACGCACGGCGCACCCTGCTCACGCTACGTCGTGAATTGCGTTCCAAGCAAATCGAAGCTCAATCCTTGCGGCTGGAATACCACATGCAGCAGCAGGCATTCGCGGCGGCGCAAATGTGTCGTCAAGCCGCCAACGACAGCGAGGCAAACCAGCAACGTGCGTTGAACGAATTAAACCGTGAGCTAGGTCGTTGGGAAACGATTGTCGAACAACACAAACGCTTGGAAATGCAGGCGCAATCCACTGAGGCTGGCAAGATTGCTGATGCGCGCGAGGTTGAACGTCTGGAGGACGAACGTGCCAATCTGGCACTACGCATTGCTGAGCAGGAACACAAGCTGCGCCAACTCGACGAGATGTTAGGGAATCTTGCCGCCGGCCGACGCGCCGATCCACAGGAAGTTGCCACCTTTCGCCAGGCCTTAAACCAAGCTGGCATCGCACACGATTTACTCGCGGATGTGGTGGAAATTATCGACCCGTCATGGCAGGCCGCCGTCGAAGCCGTGCTTGCACCTTCAGCCCACATCGTACTGTTGCGCAAAGACAAGGATTCTGAACAGGCGATGGCTCTAGGTGAAAAACTACGTTACCGCCATTTCATCGTGCCCGACTGCATGCCTGCGGGACTGCCACCCAAAGGTTCTTTATTGGAAGTAGTACGCTTCTCCCAGTCCGTACCCGCATGGTTGCTACGCACACTGGAGCGCACACGATGCGTGGAAGATGCCGTGGCTGGCGCCAAATTACCCCGCGGTGAAGACTGGATTACGCGACAAGGATATTTGCGCGAACGACGAGGTGGACGTTACGCTGCACAAGATCAGGCACGCTTCGGCAAGGCACGGCTGGAAACATTGCGCGAGCAACGCAACGGACTGGAAAAATCACTCGCTCCCTTACGTCAGCAAAAGGGCGACCTCACTGCACGTATCCGTAGCCTTCAGGCTCAATTGGCTGGTGTAGATGCCGCTGCGCAACTCGCCGCACGCGCAGCCGAGTTTGCAGAGGCGCACCAACAATACGATGCGCTAGTGCAACGTCGCCGTGACAATACCGTGTTGCAGGCACAAGAAGAACGCAAGCAAGCAGAGGAAGCGGTGGCCAATGCGCGCGGTGAATTGCAACGACTGGAAACTCAACTTAAGACATTAGAAAAAGAAATCGTTGGCAAGGAAAATCGCACTGCGCGCGAAGAGCAGATACACCGAGTGCAAGTGCTGCGTCGTAATCGCAAACAATTCCCCGTCGGATGGTGCGATGTAGCCGCGAACCAACTGATCGCCCAAAATTTCCGCGACACAACCAACATTGATCGGCGCGTTGAAGAAATCGAGTTTCGCTTCAAAGAAGAATCGTGGGAGACCGACGACACCGTGGTACAACTGCGCGACAAAATCCAAGGCGATTACCAGCATCTGGAAAGTGATCTCACTACACGCCGCCGCGACAACGAAATGGCTCGCAGCCAAACCGATTCGGCGCGTGAACAATACATCGCGGTGCTGCGGCACACGGTAGGCCGCTATATCAAGAACATCAAATTACTGGGCGAACTGGCTGGCATCAAGGTCGATCACGAGCCCGTATCGCTCACCAATGATGATCTGTCGTTGGCGCAAGCGGGCTTGGCGGTGCGCTTCAACTTCGACGACAAAGGCTTTATGGGCATGAACGACGGCGATGCTTCGGGCGGACAGCAGGTGATGAAATCACTCATCTTGCTGGTCGCGCTGATGATGGAAGAGTCGCGTCCTGGCGGCTTTGTTTTCATTGACGAACCCTTCGCTCACCTGGACATCGTGAACATCGAGCGTGTGGCAAAATTTCTCAAGGCCACGCGCGCGCAATACCTGCTCACCACTCCCGTCACACATAACGTGGGCGTTTATGACCCCTCCATGCTGACACTGGTAACCTTTAAGAAAAAACAGGAATCAACTTGGGCCCCTAGCGTGAAAGTGCTGGTGCGCGAACGTAATGGCTGAGTGGATAGATACTCCGCTAGACAAGCGTGCGGTCTGTCAAAAACGACTCCGCCAATCAGGCAACGCCACCCACTCCTTGGATACCCTGCCCACCACATGGCGCGACTTGCTTGTTCGCTGGGTGCAACGCGGCGGCAATAGTCGGTGGGAAACGCTCTGCAAAGATGCGGGCAACAATCAAGTTCAATTGGCGTATTCACTGTTGGACTGGCTACTTCGCTCGGGCTGGGTCGCCGTCGCCCAACAATGGAAGCATGGCGACTGGTTGCCGCAACGCGTGGAACTGCTGCACCTCCAGCAACTGCGCAACGCGCTGGGACTGCGTGATGTAGCGATTGAAGAACAGCAATGGCAAACGATACGCACTGCACTTGCAAATACATTGAGCGAATCACTCATGCCAGCCTTGACTGCTCTCGACGAATTACCGATTCAACGCGCATTGACCCGTTATCAACTCATCGTCGCCTTGCAACAGTGGCAGGATGAGGAACGTATTGGCACACGCCGCGACTTTGCCTTGTTGGCAAGATCTGATACCAAAGGCTTGCGTGAATCCGAATGGGCATGGTTGGAGCAAACTTTGGATTTGGCAGAATTCCGCATTGAACGCCACACCCCTTTGTTTCTGTTTGCCGCGCCACTGACCTTGACCTTTCCTTGCGGACAAATGGATGTCTCTAACTGCGCTGATTTTGCCGCTCTCACGCCTGCCACCGTGCAGGCTGTAACGTCGGCAACGGGTTCGGTTAAGCGCTGGCAACTGGTGGAAAACCGCACAAGTTTTGAGCGCGTTGCCAAACAACGTGATGGGGATGTTGGGGTGATTTGGTTGCCAGGATTTCCACCCAACTGGTGGTGTATCGCCGTGGGGAAGTTGCTCGATCTACTCCCTTCTCCAGCTTATATCGCGTGCGATCCAGACCCAGCTGGAATCGCAATTGCGCTCAAAGCCGCAGAATTATGGCAGTCACGCGGCCTCGCTTGGCACCCATGGAAAATGACCGCTGCCGATTTGTCTGGTTTGCGCACTCGCAAGCCCCTGACCGAAAATGATAAATTGCAGCTCGCATCTTTACGCAATACAAACTTACTATCTTCAGAGCTACTTGCGCTGTCAGAATGGATGCTTGAAAAAGGTGAAAAAGGCGAACAGGAAGGATATCTGTGAGTATCAGATGTCAAGTCTTACCAGGTAAGCCGATGTGGTATAGTGCTCATATGACAGTGAGTTTTACGAGGAAATTATGGCAACGATTACCGTTTCATCCAAGGGGCAAGTCGTTCTTCCCGCAGATATTCGGCGGAGGTTAGGACTGATGGCAGGCACTCAAATGGAGATTATCGAAGAGCCTGATGGTGTCCGCTTGGTCGTTTCGCGGCCGATTCAAGTTTCGAGCATTGCTGCATGTGCAGGGATGGTGACCGCACCTTCAAAAGGCAAGGCACGCAATTTGGCAGAATTCGATGCAGCATCCTTGTTGTCGAAGCCACGCAAATGAAAGCGGTGGATACCAACGTACTGGCGCGCTTCTTCATCAATGATGAGGATGACCGTGAAGCTGCCAAGCAGCACCCTGCTGCCATTGCCGCCATGTCCAACTCCGCGTTTGTATCACTGACAGTCATCGTGGAATTTGAATGGCTGATGCGCGGTTTTTACGAGCTTTCCCGCAAAGATATTCAGCGCATTTTTGAATCCCTGTGCGGACTTGAAAATATTCAGATTGAAAATCGTAGTATTGTGCTTACGGCATTAAATTCCTATCAATCTGGTTTAGAGTTTGCCGATGCCTTACACCTTGCGCGTGCTGATTTTTGTAGTGCCTTTCTAAGTTTCGACCAACGTCTAAAGAAACGTGCGGCATCGGCAAATTTATTACCCTCAGTTGAAACACCACTGGTTTAAAAACTTATCTAATGATTGATTAATAACATGACAACCGAACAGACTCTTACAGCCGTTGATGAAAACCAGATCGTTGCAGAACGCCGCGCTAAGCTAAAAGCCATCCGCGAAAAAGGCGTGGCCTTCCCGAATGACTTCCGGCGTGAGCATCTCTCTGGTGATTTGCATAAGTTGTACGGCCACCTGACCCATGACGAGTTGGAAGCCAAGCCTATTCACGTATCTGTAGCGGGGCGCATGATGCTCAAGCGCGTGATGGGCAAGGCCAGTTTTGCCACTATTCAAGATATGAGTGGTCGCATCCAATTATTCTTGAGTAATGACAATGTAGGGGAAGCTGCACATAGCGAATTCAAGCACTACGATTTGGGTGACATCATCGGTGCGGTCGGTGTTTTGTTCATGACCAAAACCCAGGAACTCTCCGTTCGCGTTACCCAGATTCGTCTGCTCACAAAATCTTTGCGTCCCCTGCCAGAGAAGTTCCATGGACTATCTGACCAAGAACAAAAGTATCGCCAGCGCTATCTCGACCTAATCACCAATGAGGATTCGCGCAACGTTTTTTTGACTCGCACCAAGATAATTCAAGCAATACGCGAATTTTTTGTACGCCATGGCTATCTAGAAGTCGAAACACCGATGATGCATCCAATTCCTGGCGGTGCCTCGGCCAAGCCTTTCATCACTCACCACAACGCGCTAGACATGCAGATGTATCTGCGCATTGCACCCGAGCTTTATTTGAAGCGCCTAGTTGTGGGGGGATTTGAAAAGGTATTTGAGATCAACCGCAACTTCCGCAACGAAGGAGTCTCTACACGTCACAACCCAGAATTCACCATGATCGAGTTCTACGAAGCCTATCGTGATTACAAATACCTGATGGGATTCACCGAAAAATTATTTGCTGAAGTGGCAGTCAAAGTTTTAGGAACAACGGTTATCACATATCAAGGCAATGAGCTTGATTTGGGAAAACCTTTCCACCGCCTCACTATGGTGCAAGCGGTACAAAAATTCCATCCGCAATTCACTGATGCCCAATTGAATGACCGCGCCTTTCTGGTCAATCAATTAAAAGACTTGAAAGCCAAGTACAACCCCAAAGATGCTGTGGGCGGATTACAGTTGTCACTGTTTGAAGAAATGGCGGAAGGACACTTGTTTGAGCCGACCTTCATCATTGACTATCCAGTAGAAGTTTCCCCACTGGCGCGTAGTAGTGATGGCAACCCTGAAATCACTGAGCGCTTTGAACTCTTCATCGTCGGTCGTGAAATTGCCAATGGCTTCTCAGAGTTGAACGATTCCGAAGACCAAGAAGCACGCTTTGATGCACAAGTCGCAGCTAAAGATGCGGGTGACGAAGAAGCGATGTTCAAAGACAGTGCTTTCGTGCGCGCACTGGAATACGGTCTGCCACCTACTGCTGGGCAAGGTATCGGTATTGATCGTCTCGTGATGTTGTTAACCGACAGCGCTAATATCCGCGATGTCATCCTGTTCCCGCACATGCGTCCTGAATAACGTGCTCACCAGCGAAACACGCCAGCAACTGTTGCAACACTATCCGATGTTGACTGAACTGTCCGCATCGCAGTTGGATGAGCTGCTGGCACAAGCGACAGTTACATCGTTACCTTCAGGCATAACCGTATTCGATGAGAATCAAGCGTGCCAGGGCTTTCCTTTGATCCTGTCGGGCAGCTTGCGCGTTATCAAAGCATCTGCAAATGGACGTGAATTGCAACTGTATCGAGTCCTTCCTGGTGAGAGCTGCATTCTGACGAGTAGTTGTCTACTCGGGCATACGCGTTATCAAGCCAAAGGTATCTGCGAAGCAAATTTAGAAATGGTGCTGTTACCTGCCAACATTTTTAATGTTTTGCTTGAAAGCCAATCCAGTTTCCGCACCTACGTGTTCCATCTCTTCTCGGATCGACTCACTGATTTAATGCTGCTCGTCTCCGCAGTCGCCTTCCAAAAATTGGATCAACGCCTTGCCGCACTACTCATTGCTAAGGCGAGCCCCATCCACACCACACATCAGGCATTGGCTGATGAACTCGGCAGCGCACGCGAGATGGTGAGTCGACTGTTGAAGGGGTTCGCCGATCAAGGCTGGTTGTTACTAGGACGCGAACGCATCGAGATAATCGATAAATCTGCCTTGGCTAAACTAGCGGTAAACTGATTTGGCTTGTGCTTCTTTTTAATATGAATGACAACATCGAACGAAGTTTAGCGGGTCTGACTGGCTTATGTAACAAGTGATACCCCTTTGCCACAACCTCTTGTAGTACCTCTGGTGAGGTATCACCTGTAATCAAGATGAATGCTGGCTTAATCGCACAATGAGTATCGATACAGTCAGCCAATTCCAATCCGTTTCCATCTGGCAATCGATAATCGCACACAACAAGATCAAAATGGGCATCCCTCGATAACTGCCTTGCTTCTGCCAAACTTCCCCTGACTTGGGTTTGACAACCCCAAGATGCGAGCAAACCTGAAGTGCCGTTACGCACCAATTCATCATCATCCACCACCAGTACACTCAAACCCGCATACACATTAGTGAGCGCCCCTGATGCGATTCTAACTGTATCGCCTTCTCCCAATAGCTCATGTACGGTAGGCACGCGAGGAACTTCGATGGTAAAGGTAGAGCCTCGCTGCGGAGAAGATCTGAGCGTAACGGAAT
>JAVHQF010000156.1:0-2778 GCA_036170995.1 Sideroxydans sp.
GGATCAAATGATGAATTGGTTGTTACCTGAAAATATCCAAGATATGCTGCCAGATGAAGCTTGGCGCATTGAGGAAATGCGTCGTGAGGTATTGGCGCATTTTTGGCTGTCTGGTTATCAGCTAGTCGCTCCTCCCTTGCTTGAGTACGCGGAATCGTTACTCATCATTGACAGCACAGACATGGATTTGCGTACCTTCAAACTTGTCGATCAATTGAGTGGACGCACCTTGGCTTTGCGCGCCGACATCACGCCGCAAGTAGCGCGCATTGATGCACACCTGTTGAACCGCAAAGGGATTACACGTCTGTGTTACGCTGGCAGCGTCGTGCATACCCAGCCTGTTGGATTGATGCGTACGCGCGAACCTTTGCAAATTGGGGCAGAGCTTTTCGGACACGCGGGCATTGAGAGCGATCTGGAAGTGCAGCGTTTGATGATGCAGATACTGACTTTGTTGGGTATCGAAGGTGTCCACTTGGACTTAGGGCATGTTGGAGTATTCAGTGCTTTGATGAATCATGCCAAGGTCGATGAGGTGTTGGAAGAGCAGTTATTCAATGCATTGCAACATAAAGATGTTCCCACATTGAAGCAGTTGGTGAGTGGCTTGCCGAAAGACACGCAGACTGCGGTATTAGCCTTGGCACAACTCTCTGGTGGTATCGAGGTAATCGCACAAGCGAAGAAATTGTTGCCTAACATACCTCAAATAGTATCAGCATTGAATGAATTGGAAAGAGCGGCCAAACAAATTGAACCGCTCGCAACCAACGTAGGTATTGATCTTGCCGAATTGCGCGGTTATCACTACCACAGCGGCATGGTGTTTGCCGCATACCATGCAGGCAGCCACGATGCGATTGCATTGGGTGGTCGCTACGATGATGTAGGAAAGAGCTTCGGGCGCGCACGTCCAGCCACTGGATTTAGTATGGATTTACGGCAATTGCACGGCTTGCTGGCGAAACGTGCATCCCCCCAAGCTATACGTGCACCTTACTCACAAGAAGCATCATTGCAAGAAGCTATCACTACATTGCGCAAGCAGGGTGAAGCGGTCGTGGTCGATCTGCTGGGTAAGTTAGAGCATCACGTCGAGTTGAATTGCGATAGGGAACTGGTGTTGCGGGAAGGTAAGTGGGTCGTCGTCGCATCGAAGAATTAAATACGTCTGGATTGGGAAGTAACATGACAAGAAACGTCGTCGTAATCGGTACGCAGTGGGGTGATGAAGGTAAAGGCAAGGTTGTCGATTGGTTGACCGATAACGCCCAAGGCGTTGTGCGTTTTCAGGGCGGACACAATGCAGGACACACGCTCGTCATCGGCGGCGAAAAGACCGTCCTGCACCTCATCCCATCTGGTATCTTGCGTGACACTGTGATGTGCTACATCGGCAACGGTGTGGTGCTCTCACCATCGGCGCTATTGAAAGAGATGGACCAACTGGCTGCGGCAGGGGTACAGGTGTATGAGCGTCTGCGTATCTCAGAAGCATGTCCCCTCATCTTGCCGTATCACGAAGCCATCGACAAAGCCCGCGAGATCGCCAAAGGCGCAGCCAAGATCGGCACGACTGGACGCGGCATCGGCCCAGCCTATGAGGACAAGGTCGCGCGTCGTGCCATCCGCCTACAAGACTTGTTCCATCGCAAACGCTTCGCGGCAAAATTGGGCGAAGTGCTGGACTACCATAACTTTGTTTTGAAGAACTACTTCAATGCGCCTACTGTGGATTTTCAAAAGACGTTAGATGATGTACTCACTTTAGCGGAACGCATCAAACCCTTGGTGCTGGATGTGCCGCGCGCCCTGTATGAGGCCAACAAAGCGGGGCAAAATTTGCTGTTCGAAGGTGCGCAAGGAACGTTGTTAGATATTGACCACGGCACCTATCCATTCGTGACATCCAGCAACTGTGTTTCAGGGGCGGCATGTGCTGGGGCGGGTATCGGCCCACAAAATTTGCATTACGTATTGGGTATCACTAAGGCATACACCACACGGGTTGGTTCGGGGCCGTTCCCAACCGAGTTGTACGATGCCGAATCCAAGCAAGACCCAATTGGCAAGATGTTGGCAGAGAAGGGGCATGAGTTTGGTTCGACCACAGGGCGTGCCCGCCGTTGCGGTTGGTTCGATGCGGCTGCGCTCAAGCGTTCCATCCAGATCAACGGCGTGTCTGGTTTGTGCGTCACCAAGTTAGATGTGATGGACGGCATGGAGCAAGTGCGTATCGGCGTGGGTTACAAGATTGATGGTCAATTCAGCGACATCCTACCCGTTGGTTCGGAGTCGCTAGAGGGATGCGAGCCCGTGTATGAAGACATGCCAGGCTGGAGTGGTTCGACAGTTGGAGTAAAGCGTTTTGAGGATCTGCCAATCGAAGCGCGGAACTATCTTAAGCGTATCGCCGAGATATGTGAAGTGCCCGTTGATATGGTTTCGACGGGACCTGATCGTGACGAGACCATCGTGTTGCGTCACCCTTTTAAGGCTTAAATGAAGTTGGGAAATACACAAGGCACGCATCGCGACAGCGGTGCGTGTTTTTATTTGAGGGAATGTGCTGCAAACAAAAATGGCTCGCTTACGCGAACCGTATATTTGAGTGGAAGGGCGCAGAAGGGACTCGGTCACGCAAGCGCGACCCTGGCATCCGTAGCATCGGATGCCTTTCGAGTCCTAGCACGAAGCACGCAGGTGCCTCGCTTGTTCTGGTCACCAAACAAAAACGGCTCGCTTACGCGAACCGTTTTGTTTAATCTTGGTGCC
>JAVHQF010000157.1:0-2766 GCA_036170995.1 Sideroxydans sp.
TGATGACGGTTAACGGCATGACAGGCTCAATGCCGTAACTGGCCGCCAGCCATGCGCCACCCACCACGTCATTTTCTTCAGCGTTCATCCGCTCATTATGCAAAAAAACAGTTTGTAGTGCGTTTTTTTAGCATCTTTATTCGAAATTTGCGCAAAAACGTTAACTACATGCTGCGCCAAATACGCCACATGTCGCGATAAACAGTTGGAGTCAGACCCCCAATGAATCGACAAATAGTCGGGGTCAGCGTGCTGCTGTTACTCAGAGAAAAGTGGGTCAAGGAAGCTTGGCCCTGGTTGGTCGGCTTTGCTGGTTTTTGCGTCATTAATGCACTTCATGTGGCGGCAATTGACGGGCGCGTGGACAAGTCTGTTTCGGTTGGCTTCTGGCTGAACGGTGGCGTGGCGCATCTGGTGGCCACACAATGGTTCTTTGAACAACCCCCAAAAACTGCTTGAGCTCATTGCTTGACACTGCGACCCATCCAGATGAGAATCAAAACGACTAGACTGACTAGTCTGCATGAATGTCGTTTCGACTACAGAAAGAAAACATGATGAATACTTGGCAATTGCAAGAGGCTAAAAGCCGGTTCAGTGAGTTGGTGGAGCAGTCTTTGTCGGTGGGTCCACAATGGGTGACACGCCGTGGAGCGGAGGCGGTGGTGGTGATTGCCGCAGCGCAATACCGGAAAATTCAGCAAGGCCCGTCGCTGCTCAAAGTGCTGCAAGAGGCGCCGCGCGGCGAAGCGCTGGCTGTGCAGCGCTCAGCCGAGCCCGTTCGTGCCATCGATTTATGAAATATTTGCTCGACACATGCGTGCTTTCGGAGTTGGTCAAACCTGAGCCCAATCACGCCGTGTTGGCATGGCTCGATGCTCGCGCTGACCAGGATTTGTTTACAGCGGCTATGGTTTTGGCGGAATTGCATCGGGGTGTGGCCAAGTTACCAACTTCGCGTCGCAAGCAGAACTTGTCCGCTTGGCTGGCCAAGCTGCAAGCTGCATTCGACGAGCGCGTATTGCCATTTACGCTTCAAAC
This sequence comes from Sideroxydans sp., assembly GCA_036170995.1. Lineage (GTDB taxonomy): Bacteria > Pseudomonadota > Gammaproteobacteria > Burkholderiales > Gallionellaceae > Sideroxyarcus. The sequence continues at coordinate 1,042 of JAVHQF010000157.1, forward strand.
TGCTGAACATTGGGCAGCGATGTGTGCTCGGGCAGAGCGTATGGGAAAAACCATTGCCGCTTTCGATTCGATCATTGCTGCCTGCGCACTTGAGAAAGGTTTGACGTTGGTGACACGCAATGTGCAGGACTTTGCATACGCGTCGGTCGTCACTTTTGACCCTTGGGAGACCTAGCAGCAATGAGCAATTCCACAGAAGTGGGCAGCCCAACCCAAGAATCGACAACGAGTTGATTTCATGAACATCCCCTTCAACAAACCCTACATGACCGGCAAAGAGTTGTGGTACATCTCGCAGGCGCATGCCAGCGGCCAATAGGCGGGCTACGGCCTGTTCACCAAGAAGTGCATGAGAAAGGTGCACCAATCGCAGTCAGTTCGTCGGTATGGCTAAAGGTAAGCCACAGGCACCGCTGTCACGCTTTGCGACAGAGGCACATCGCGCTCCACCAGGCAAAGCACGGCGCCCGGGCCAATGGGTCTGCCAAGTTTGTCCAGCACGGCAAACTGGCGCCTGGCGTTTTGTGACGGCGACGCCGTCTTTTTGATTTCTACCGGATACAAGGTTTCGCCGGACTCGATCAACAAGTCCACTTCCTGCTGGTCGGTGTCGCGGTAGAAGTAGAGCTGGTGCGTATTTCAGCACTGCAATGCTTGTAGAAACCATAAACACTCCCGCGGCGGATAAACCATGTTGAACTGAACCGCCGGCGTGGGCGGTAGCGATAGGGGATTGAAGCTTCTCCCCACTTGATGGATCGGATCATAGCGCGGCAATATTCCAAATTTGATGCCCAGTCACACCCTGCACAAACGCAACAAGCCCCGACTGAATGGCAGCGCATCGAGCTTTTGAGACCCGCGTCGAGTTTTGTCGACGTGAAGCGCAAACCTGTCCCCGCCATCGTGCAAACCACCCACTGACTTCAATCCACTGCGCATCATTCACGGTGGCCCTCGCACCTTTGCCATGACCGCAGCAAGTAGGACAATCTCCTGGTTCCTGCCAACACCTGCAAAGCTCGCAAGTGCTCCGTCTTGCAACCCGAACACACAGCACACATTGCGCCACTCGTCTGCCACGCATCTTCTGGGACATCCGCAGTGTGCAAGAGCTGTTGGGCCACTCAGATGTATCCACCATCCTGACCAATGTGCTCTCAAGTTAGCCGCAGGTGGCATGGCCAGCCCGTTGGATGCGCTGGGTAGCCAACCGTCATGAATGGCCGTTCCCGCTGCGAACCCTCTTCAGAATTGCTCGCCACCAATGTCTGCAATGAGGAGGGGATTGTGATATCGACAGTCAGCAGGCCAATACACAATTTTTTCGGTGCGCGTGGGTCAATGGCTGCTATTCGGCAGGCATTTCGGCTGTCCACCGGTCCGGTATGGGCACAAAGATGCCACCAACGACTGGCGGTTATACCGACACCTGATTTGATCCAATATTCAACCTCAAGTTTGAGGTCAGTAGTTCGAGAGCGTGGCAGGCAGGTGACGACCAAATGGTCGCCCCCGTTATGTGCACTTATGAGTCAACGGCTAACGATAGGCTCAGTGAATTCGAAATTAACCTCTTTTTGGGCCAAACCCCAATGGTCGAATATCAGAAGAGGCAAAGAGCGTGGGCCAAAACTGGGCCAAATTTGGGCCAGTTTTGGGCCAAAAAGCAAAACGCCCACTTGAAGTGGGCGTTTTTTCAAGCTAAGTGCTTGATTTTATTGG